>NZ_CP016804.1:347657-695315 GCF_001886955.1 Halodesulfurarchaeum formicicum
ATTTTCGAGGGTCACCTCGACGCGGTTCGTCTCGCCCGCGACGACTGTCCCGGTCACCTCGCGAACGTCGATCCGGGAGCCGCGCTTCGGTGTCGCCCCGATCGAGAGCGAGGGGGCTGTCCGCTCGATGCCGTTCTCGTTGTTGTAGGTCGGCGTGACGGTCACGGGATACGCGTTGGCGACTGCGGACTGACTCGCCGTGACGGGAACGGCGATTTCTGTGGTACTCCCGGGTGCCAACTCGGTGACGTGGGCGTTTGCAGTCCCCTCGCCGACGGTCAGTGCGGAATTCGGCGCGGCGACTGCGAGAGTCGCGTCGGTTGCGGGCACCGAACCGTTGTTCCGAACCGAGAGGTTGAGGACGCCAGTCTCGCCCACGTAGAGATCTGTCGCCCGTTCGGTCACCTCGAAGATCGGTCGCTCGGGGACCTCGACAGTCGCGTAAATGGTGTCGGTCTCACGCTCGTCGCCCTCGTACTCGTAGGTAATCTCGATCGGTAGTTCGTAGGTGCCCCCCGGGAGGTCGGCCGGCACTTCGACGGTGAATTCGACGGTGTCTGAGGCCCCATCCGGCAGGTCCGTGAGCCGCCGCTGGCCGGAGTGCACGTCGATCGGGGTCGAGCCGCCAGTCGCGGTCACCAGGACGTTCGAGGCCGTCTCCACGCGGTCATCGGGGTCCTCGTCGTCGTTCGTGATCGTCACCGCGAGGGACTGTTCGACACCCGGCTGGAGCTGCGGTTCGGAGACCATCGTCTCGAAGCGAGGGTCCTCGATCGCCGCCACTGGCACGGCGAGCACGCTGCCGGCCACCAGCACGGCCAGCAGAACGACCCGGAGTTGTTTCATCACGATCGCCTCTCTGGGCGCCCCTCGGACCGTCGGTGCACGCCCCAGCTACCCGCTTCGCTGTTCATACTCGCTCGTTCGCCTGGCTGGCCCATAACAGTATGTGCCCCTGGTCGTCGTCGGATCGGCCCACCCCGCTGCCGTCGCCGGGATAGCCGTGGACTTTTGCCGCCCCATCCATTTCCTGTCGACATGCCTGGATACGACGAACACGTTGGTGCGGCCAAGATGGTCGCCATGCTTGTCGCCCCGTTGATAACTGGGCTCACGTACGTCCTGACCGGGGACCCGTGGCTCGCGGCAGTGGGGCTGCTGGGCTCGGGATTGGTCGTCGTGGGCGGAATGGCCCCGGATCTGGACTCGAACAGTTCGATCCCCCGTCGGCGGCTGGTCGCTGTCATCAGCAGTCTCCTCGTGCTCGCGATCGGTGTCTTCGTCGGGCGCTACTGGGAGTTGCTCGTCGCGGTCGTCGAGGGCTCCGCGAGCGAACGCCTGCCGACGGTCCCACCGGAATTGCTGGTCGTCTTGCTAGTGGCTGCAGCGGTGACGATCGTGCTGGCGAAAACTGACGACGGCCTGCAAGCCATCTTGCCCGCGCATCGCGGCCTGTTGCACGAACTGGCCTTCTGGGTCGGGGTCGGGGCGGCGTGTGGTACCGGGCTCTACGTCGCCGGTCCGGCGCTGGGGTTCTCGCCGACGGCCACGCTGTACTCGGCCATCGTGCTGCCGGCACTGTTCCTCTTTGGCGTCTCCGTGCATCTCGTGCAGGACGGCGAGATCGTCTGAAAAGCGTGCCTGGGTGGCCGCTCAGTCGTCGCTGTCGACGTGCCGCTTCAGCAGATACCCGGCAGCTCCCGCGCCGGCACCCGCCGTGAGGGCCGTGAAGCCTGGGGCGTCGGTTTCTGTGGTCGCCGTGTCAGTTTCCGTGGGTGTTTCGGTGGACGTTGCTTCCTGTTCCGTGGTCGTCGGCGTCTCGGTCGACTCGGACTCGGTGAAACTGCCGTGTTCTCGGGGGAACTCGTGGGTGGCGTCGTCGTAGACGTACACCATGTCGCCCCAGCCACCTTCGGCCATCGGTTGACTCGTCCCAGGAGCCGTCTCACCGGGGGCCTCCTGCCGTTCTGGCCGTCTGAACCCGAACTCTTCCCGGGTGGTTGCCTGCACTTCGTCGGCGAGTTCCATCCCGAGGGAGAGGCTTTCGAGCAGGCGAGTCCTGACGTTCTCCGTGATCAGGTCACGCGCTTTTTGGTCCTCGCCTGATTCGTAGTGGCTGATCGCCTCGGACTCGATCTCGTCTCGTTCCGCGAGCAGATCTTGCTCGAAGCCCTCGATCGCGCCCGTCACGTCCGTGTAGAACTCCTCGGGATGCTCGGCAGTCAGGTAGAGCAACCGCTTGAACTCGCGGGTCGCATATCGGGTCGCCTCCTGGTGCTGCCAGTTCTTATCGAGGAAGTTACTCGCTGCATCCGCCGTCATGTAACGATGCTGCTCGAATTCGAGGGGTACCTCCTCGGTTGCGATCGGGATTGGGACGAATGGGGTCCCCGCCGACGAGGTGACTGTCGTCCACAGGGTCTGCAATTCCTCCCTTGTGTCCGGACGGATGTGGGCGACCTGGCCGTAGCCCTGAAAGTCGGTCGACCAGCGTGGATCACGGATCCAGACGAGGGCGTCCTCCAGGCTCACCGGACTCATGTCCCGGAGGTCCTGCTCTCGATCCGGCGGGCTCCGGGCTCCCTGGTAGAACTCGGGGTAGAAGTACTCGTCTGCCTCGGCCGGGAACTGCCCCGCCCCGTAGACCTCGAGCAGATTGAGCGTGTCACCCTCACCGTCCCACCAGCCCTGGCCTTTCGCAAAGCTCACGAGCTTCTCCGAGCCCATGTAATCCGGGTCGTCCTCGTGTTCGACCGGGAACTCCTGGATATACCCCGGATACGAGACCCGAACCTCGTCCGAGCCGAGACGCTCGGCGGCCCACAGGTCGCCGTCGGGATGGGCGAAGTTGATGAACACCCAGCCCTCGTCTTCGTCGGCGAACAGGTGTGAGTTCCCGCCGTAGGTTGAATAGCCGTGTTCGTCCATCAGCCCGCCGACGATTTCGACTGCTTCTTTCGCAGTACTCGCTCGCTCCATCGCAGCCTTCGCCAGGTCGGAGTACTGTGGTCCGGTCTGTGGTGCTTCGGCTTCGGCCATCTCCACGAGTTCGGGTCGGGACGGCGACCAGATGTCCCGGGCGGCGACCCCCTGTTCGTTGAGTCCGCCGTTAGTCAGGGGCGGCGGAAAGCCCGCGTAAAAGGAGTACATCGAGGAGATGTACTTGTAGGTCTCCTCGGCCTGTGGGATCTCGGTGAGTTCCCCCGGGATGTCGGCGTTCTCGGTCACGCCCACGGTCCAGGTCGCATCGGAATCGTGTTCCTGGTGGGGGACGATCTCCAGCCAGTGACTCGACGGCTCGTGGCCGAACCCGGCCAGGATCGTCGAACCGTCCTCGGTCAGATCGCTCCCCACGTAGATCCCCATGCTCTTCTCCGGTGTGTGGATCTCCGTTCCACCTGCCCGGTCGTCGATTTTGGCTTCCTGGCCAGTCGTGTCGGATTGGCCGGATGCAGCCCCAGCGATCGACGGCAGCGTGATGCCCGCGGCGACGAGTGACCCGAAATTGCGTCGGGTCAGTGGTGGTCCTTTCATGACCTGCCTCCCCCGTCCGGAGATATATATTTGAAGCTGTCTGTAGTTATGCGTCCTTTTACCGCGTGACACTGTGCCATGTGTAGTTCTGCGTTCTCGGTGCCCGGATGAAGACAACTGTCTGACAGAACGCTTTTGCTTGAAAATGTGGTACATGGTCTCGATGGCCCATTCGGAGTCACGTTGCACCCCGATACCGGCCGAGAACGCGTCGTGTCTCGATCGAATCAGGGAGGCCAGATGGCCAGACGGGGTACGGTGTCCGTACTGTAGCTCTTCGTTCACGATAAAGAAGGGCACTTCACGGAAAGAGACACAGCGGTATCAGTGTCAGAACTGTGACCGCGGGTTTACAGACCTCACTGGAACGGTGTTTGAGAACCACCAACTATCCGTCTCGGAAATGTGCTATATAGTAACGCAGACGGACTCCGAGTCAATCACGTCCATCGCCAGCGACCTGGACCGGTCCTACAAGACGGTTCTCAACTTCGTCCACGACCTCCGGTCCGCCGCAGGATCCGACTCGCCAGCATTGTCTGATCTGGTCGGGTGAGTGCCGCCGGGTCGCCACACTTATACCACGATCCCGTGCTACGCAGGTGCATGCTGACGGTCACGGCTCCAGCGACGAGTGCGAATCTCGGGAGCGGGTTCGACGTGTTCGGCGTGGCCTTCGACCGCCCGCTGGACGTGGTGCGGGTCGAGCGGGCCCCCGAAACCACGATCGAAGTGAGCGGCGTCGGGAGCCAGTACATTCCGACAGACCCCGCGAAGAACACCGCTGGCGTCGTGGCTCAGGAACTGGGAACCCCGGCCCGGATCGTCATCGACAAGGGCGTCCGGCCGTCCTCCGGGCTGGGTTCCTCTGCCGCGAGCGCCGCCGCCGCGGCCGTGGCACTCTCCGAGCTGTACGACACCGATCACACCCGCGAGGACCTGGTCTGGGTCGCCGCCGAGGGCGAGGCGGCGGTCTCGGGCTCTGCGCACGCCGACAACGTGGCCCCGGCCATCATGGGCGGGTTTACGGTCGTGCGGGAGGACGGCGTCGAATCCGTGGACGCGAAGGTCCCACTGGTGGCCTGTCTCCCGGAAACCGTGGTTTCAACCCGTGAGGCTCGTGGGGTCCTCCCGTCGACGGTCGATCTGTCGACCATGACCGAGACGGTGGGCAACGCCGCGACGCTCACGATCGGCATGCACCGAAACGATCCCGAACTGATCGGTCAGGGCATGGCCGAGTCGACTGTCACGCCCGCCCGGGCCGCGCTCATCGACGGCTACGAGCGGGCAGTCGAGGCCGCCACCGCGGCCGGCGCGACTGGCGTCACCGTCAGCGGGGCCGGCCCGGCACTGCTGGCTGTGACTCATCAGGGCGACCAGCGGGCCGTCGCCGGTGCGATGGTGGATGCCTTCGAGTCGATCGACATCGACGCTCGAACCTTCTCCACGATGATCGGGTCCGGCGCGACGGTGCACTAACTTACAGTCGCGAGAGAATCGCCCGGGTCACGTCCTCGGTCGTGCCCTCGCCGCCCAAATCGGGCGTCCGCGGGCCGGCTTCGAGGGTCGCCTCGACGGCCGTGCGGACGCGTTCGGCCGCTTCCGGTTCCGCAAGGTAGTCGAGCAACATCGCCGCACTCAGGATCGTCGCGCTGGGGTTGGCGATACCCTCGCCGGCGATGTCCGGGGCCGACCCGTGAACTGGCTCGAACAGCGCCCGCTCCGGCCCGACGTTCGCACTCGGGAGCAGGCCGAGGCCGCCGACCAGCCCCGCCGCCAGATCCGAGAGCACGTCTCCGGCCAGGTTCGGCGTGACGATCACGTCGTACTCCTCCGGACGCAAGACCAGGTGCATCGCCAGCGCGTCGATGAGTACCTCGTCGGTCTCGACGTCGTTTTCTTCGGCCACGCGGGCGACGGCGTCGCGGAATCGGCCGTCGGTCTTCCGCATGACGTTTGCCTTGTGCGCGATGGTGAAGCCCTCGGGGGCGTACTCACAGGCGTACTCGGCCAGTCGCTCTGCGGCCTCGTCGGTGACGACCCGGGTCAGCGTGCTGAGATTCTCGCTCAGGTCGTCCTCGTGGCCCGCGTACACGCCTTCGGTGTTCTCCCGGAGGAAGACCAGGTCGGTCTCGCTCTTGACGGCGTCCACACCCGGGTACGTTCGCGCGGGGCGGACGTTCACGAAGGAGTCGACGGCGGCCCGGAGCGGGATGATCACGTCAGCGGCCGTCTCGCCGGCCGCCCCGAAGAGGGTTGCGTCGGCCTCGGCGGCCAGCGCTTCGGTCGCTTCGGGCAGGGGCTCGCGGCCCGCTTCGAGGAGGTGGTCGCCGGCCTCGGCCTCGGTGAACTCGAAGTCCACCTCGAGGGCCTCTAGTACTTCGATCGCGGCCGGAATGACCTCGCTACCGATGCCGTCCCCGGGGATCACGGCGATCTCGTGGGTCATCGTGCCTCCGGGATCTCCTCGTCCTCGATGTAGGGCAGGGCCGCGGCCCGTTCACGGACCTGTTCGAAGTTCGCCTTCATTACGGCGGTGGTGTCCCAGGTGCCCTCGGTCAGGGCCCGCTTCTGGGCGTCGTCGATCTCCACGTCGATTTCCTTGCCGCCGTAGGTCACCGTGGCTTCGGCCACGTCGATCTCGATGTCGCCGTCGGGATTGGCCTCGATCCAGTCCTGGATCTCGGTCACCGTCTCGCTGTCGGCGGTGACCGTCGGCAGGCCGAGCGAGAGGCAGTTCCCGCGGAAGATCTCGGCGAAGGACTCGCCGATCAGGCCCTCGACGCCCCAGCGCATCAGCGCCTGTGGGGCGTGCTCGCGGGAGGAGCCGGATCCGAAGTTCGCGTTGACCGCCATGATCGAGCCCTCGCGGAACCGGTCGTCTTCGAGGGGGTGTGGCTCCTCGGATTCGACCCGCTGGTCGTAGAAGGCATACTGCCCCAGGCCCTCGAAGGTCACGACCTTCATAAACCGGGCCGGCAGGATCTGGTCGGTGTCGATGTCGTTGCCCCTGATCGGGACCCCGGTGCCGCTGACGGACGTGACACGCGGGGCGGGTGGTTCGTCGCTCATTGGTCGAGGGTTCGCACGTCGGTCACTTCGCCTTCGATCGCCGCGGCGGCGACCATCTCGGGACTCATCAGGATCGTCCGGCCGTCCTTGCTGCCCTGGCGACCGACGAAGTTGCGATTCGTCGAGGAGGCCGAAACCTGGCCGTCCTCCAGGCGGTCGCCGTTCATCCCCAGACACATCGAACAGCCCGCGTCACGCCACTCGAAGCCGGCCTCGCGGAAGATCGAATCGAGGCCCTCCGCCTCGGCGGCGGCCTTGACCCGCTGGCTCCCTGGCACGGCCAGGGCTTCTACGTCCGTGTCGACCTCGTGGCCCTCGAGGACTTCGGCGGCAGCCCGCAGGTCGGGCAACCGGCCGTTCGTACAGGAACCGAGGAAGACCACGTCGACGCCGTAGCCGTCCATGGTTTCGCCCGGCGAGACGTCCATGTGCTCGTAGGCTCGCTCGGCGGCATCTCGCTGGCCGGCCGGAAGATCCGCCGGGGCCGGAATCGGCTCGGTGACGCCGACGACCTGCCCCGGGGTGATCCCCCAGGTGACAGACGGCTCGATCTGGGAGGCGTCGAACTCGACGACGTCGTCGTAGATCGCATCGGGGTTCGACCGGATCGACTCCCAGTAGGCCTTTCGCTCCTCGAAGGCCTCCCCTTCGGGGACCGCGTCGCGGCCCTGCAGGTACTCGTAGGTGGTCTCGTCGGGGTTGATGTACCCCGCAGTCGCACCGCCCTCGATGGACATGTTCGCGAGGGTCATTCGCTCCTCCATGGACATGGCCTCGACGACGGGGCCGCCGTACTCATAGACGTAGCCCACGCCGCCGTCCGTGCCGAGTTCGCGGATAAGCCCGAGTACGAGGTCCTTGACCGTCGCGGCCTCGCTCAACTCGCCCGTGATCTCGATGCGCCGGACGTCGTGTTTCTCCGCGGCGACCGAGCCAGTCGCGAGGACGTCCCGGATCTGGCTCGTCCCGATCCCGAAGGCCAGCGCGCCGAAGGCCCCGTGGGTGGCGGTGTGACTGTCGCCACAGACGATGGTCATGCCGGGCTGGGTGAGCCCCTGCTCCGGACCGACCACGTGGGCGATCCCCTGATCACCCGTCTCGGGGCCGGAGTAGGTGATACCGGCCTCACTGGTGTTCGTCTCCAGGGCCGAGAGCATCTCCTCTGCGGCCTCGTCTTCGAGCGGTCGCGACCGATCCTTCGTCGGGATGACGTGATCGACGGTCGCGTGAGTTCGCTCGGGGAACGCGACGTCCAGGTCCCGCTCCCGGAGCATCCCGAACGCCTGGGGGCTCGTGACCTCGTGGATCAGGTGCAGCCCGACGAACAACTGGTCCTGGCCCGTCGGCAGGGTCTCGACCAGGTGCTCGTTCCAGACGTGGTCGTACAGGGTGCCCTCACTCATCGTCGGCCCACGCGAACATCGACCGCAGGCGGTCCCCGACCTCTTCGATCTCCCGCTCGCTCTCGGCGTTGCGGAGTTGCGTGTAGGACGGCCGACCGGCCTGGTTCTCCGCGATCCACTCGCGGGCGAACTCGCCGTCCTGGATCTCCGTCAGGATCTCCTCCATGTTCGCCTTGACCTCCTCGTCGACGACGACGTCGCCGCGGGTCAGGCCGCCGTACTCGGCGGTGTCCGACACCGAGTCCCACATCTCGCCGAGCCCGCCCTCGTACATCAGGTCCACGATGAGTTTGAGCTCGTTGAGGACCTCGAAGTAGGCCATCTCGGGGCTGTAGCCGTTCTCGGTCAGGGTCTCGTAGCCCGTTTTCACCAGGCTCGTGACCCCGCCACAGAGGACGGCCTGCTCGCCGAAGAGGTCCGATTCGGTCTCCTCCTGGAAGCTCGTCTCGATGACGCCGGCCCGGGCACAGCCGATGCCCTGGGCGTAGGCCAGGGCCTCCTCGAGGGCCTCGCCCGTCTCGTCCTGGTAGATCGCGACCAGCGCGGGCGTGCCCTCGCCGGCCTCGTAGTTGCGTCGTACCAGGTGTCCGGGGCTCTTCGGTGCGACCATGGTTACGTCGACGCCTTCGGGCGGCTCGATCTGGTTGTAGTGGATGTTGAACCCGTGGGCGAACTGGAGGGTATCACCCTCGTCCAGTTCGGGTTCGATGGCCTCGTACACTGCGGGCTGGACCGTATCGGGGACCAGCATCGAGACGATGTCGGCCTCGGCGGCCGCGGCCGTGGGCGTGGCGACCCGGAGCCCGTCGGCCTCGGCGGCGTCCCGGGAGGACGAACCCTCCCGGAGGCCGACGACCACGTCGACCCCGCTGTCCGAGAGGTTCTGGGCGTGGGCGTGGCCCTGGCTGCCGTAGCCGAGGACGGCGACGGTCTTTGTGTCGATCTGTGAGCTGTCCGCGTCTTCGTCGTAGTATACCGGTCGGGTGAATTCCTCTGTCATGCTGTGGATCGCGTGCCGCTGGCGAGGGCGGCGGTGCCCGTGCGGGCGACTTCGTGAACGCCGAACTGTTCGAACGCCGCGATGGCGGCGTCGATCTCTTCCTCTGTCCCCGTCAACTCGACCGTGACGACCTCGTCGTCGGCCCGCACGGCCTGTCCGCCGTGCATCTCCGCGAGGGCGGCGACCCCCGAGGGGTCGTGCCCGTCAACTTTGATCAGGGCGAGTTCGCGCTCGATTGCGCCCTCGACCTCCCGGACCGACCAGGTGTGGACCTGCTTGCGGAGCTGGCGTTTGGCCTGCTCGATGCCCGGTTCGGGCTCCTCGACGACGATGGTCATCCGGGCCATCGTTTCATCGACCGTGGGCCCAACAGTCAAACTCTCGATGTTGAACTGCCGGCGGGCGAAGAGGCCGGAGACCTTCGCGAGGACTCCGGGTTTGTGATCGACCAGGGCCGAGATCACGGTCCGTCGCGGCTTGGCCTCGGCTTCCGCCTGGGGGTCGATGCGGATGCCCTGTGAGTTGCGGCGGCCTGTCGGCTTCTCTCGGTCCTCGGGGGCCGGGCCGGCCATCTTCTCACCAGTCATAGGTGATCCGCCTCCAGGGCGAACTCCGCGTTGTTCCCACCGCTTGGCACCATCGGGTACACGTCCGCGACGGGATCGACGTGGAAGTCGATCACCGAGGGGCCGTCGTAGGCAAAGGCCTCCTCGATCACGTCGGGGACCTCGTCGTAGCCCATCGCCCGCAGGCCCTGTGCGCCGTAGGCCTCCGCCAGGGTTGCAAAGTCCGGGCCCCAGTCCCAGTCGCTCTCGTAGCGACGCTCGTCGTAGAAGGCGTCCTGCCACTGCCGGATCATCCCGACGTAGCTGTTGTTGAGGATGGCCACGGTGATGTCCAGGTTCTCGCGCACGGCCGGCGCGATGGCCTGGCTGGTCATCAGGAAGGAGCCATCGCCCTCGAAGGCGATGACCTGGGTGTCCGGGGCGGCCAACTTCGCGCCGACCGCTGCCGGCGCACCGTAGCCCATCGTGCCCAGGCCGTTCGAGGAGACCCAGGTCCGGGGCTCGGTGTAGGTCCAGTACTGGGCGGCCCACATCTGGTGCTGGCCGACGCCGGTGGTGACGATCGCGTCGTCCGCGGCGGCCTCGTTCATCGCCTCGACGACGAACTGGGGTTTGACGGCCTCGTCCTGTGGGGTTTCATAGCCCATCGGGTAGGTCGCCTTCCACTCCATGGTCCGATCGCGCCAGGCTTCCGCGTCTGGTTCGCCGGGCATGGCCCCGTGGAGCTGTTCGATCACGGCTCCCGCGTCGCCGATCAGCGGGTAGTCCGCGTGGATGTTCTTCGAGATCTCCGCGGGGTCGATGTCGACGTGGATGACCTCGGCCTCCGGGGCGAAGGTCTCGATGCCGCCGGTCAGCCGGTCGTCGAAGCGGGTTCCGATCCCCAGCAGCACGTCACAGTGGCTTAGGGCCATGTTTGCATAGCCCGTGCCGTGCATGCCGCCCATCTCCAGCGCGAGGGCGTTGTCCTCGGGGAACGAGCCCAGGCCGGGCATGGTCGTGACCACGGGGATGCCGTACTCGATCGCGAACTCCCGCAGTTGCTCGCTGGCCTCGCTTTTGATCACGCCGCCGCCCGAGAGGATCAGCGGCCGGTCGGCCGCGGCGAGGGCTTCGGCGGCCGCCTCGACGCTGTGGGGGTCGGCCTCGTCGGGTGGCACCTGATAGGCTTCCGGGACTGTTGGTTCCGAGGGCTCGACGTCGGTCTCGCTCGTGGTGACGTTCTTCGGCAGGTCGACCAGGGTCGGCCCCTGTCGCCCCTCCGCCGCCAGCGCGAGGGCCGTTCCGACGTCGTCACCGACCGTGTCCGGGCTGGTGGCGAAGATGTTGGCCTTCGTGATGGGCGAGGTGATGCCCATGGTGTTGGTCTCCTGGAAGGCGTCGTTCCCGACCATGTCCTGGGGGACCTGGCCGGTCAGGGAGACGATCGGATCCGAGTCCAGGTTGGCGTCCGCGATGCCGGTCACCAGGTTCGTCGCGCCGGGCCCGGAGGTCGTGATCGTGACCCCCGGTTTTCCGGAGACGATCCCGTAGGCGTCGGCCGCATGCGAGGCCCCCTGTTCGTGGGCCATCGAGACGTGGTGGATATCCGAGTCCGCCAGGGCGTCGTACACTGGCATGATGGCTCCGCCCTGGACGCCGAAGGTGATCTCCACCTCGGCCTTCTCCAGGGCCGTGACGACCGATTGGGCCCCCTTGGTTTTGTTTGCTGTCTGCTCGTCGCTTGCTTCCTCCGACAGCTCGTCTGTGTCTGCCGAAGCTTCTGATTCGTTCGTCGGTTGGGATTTACTCATGGTCCGTGTGCGTGTCCGGTGGGTTCCGTGTCGATACCGATCGCCGCCAGGTGGCGGGAACTGTCTCCGCGATGGGCTACAGTCGGGTCAGGAAAGTAGTGTACTGGGGGCCCTAGGCCCCTACGATCGCGATGCTGGCCGGACACGCGAGACGGGGCATGCGTGTGTGGGCCATCTTGTCCCGAGTGTGGGCGACGGCTCGATATAGGGTTTGCGGTCCCCATCACGCATGCACCTCCGTGGACTCGGCACGGTCCACCCCGACCTTGGCGGCGATCCGGTGGAGGTCCTCGACGGTGATCGTGTGTTTCTCCGCGGCCCGATTTTTCACCCGCTCGGTCACCTCCCGGACCTCTTCATCGGTGGGGGCATAGCCCGCCTCCTCCAGGTGGTCCCGGACCGCGTGGCTTCCGGTGTGTTTCCCCAGGACGATCGCACGCTGGGCGCCGACCATCTCGGGGGTCATGATCCCGGGTTCGAAGGTGTCGGCGTTCTCGATCACGCCCGCGGCGTGGATGCCGCTCTCGTGGGAGAAGGCGTTCTCCCCGACGATTGGCTTGTTGGGCGGGATCGGAACGCCGGATTTCTCCTCGATGATGGCCGCGATTTCGGAGATCCGGGTCGTGTCGATCCCGGTGTCCGCACCGTAGATCGACTCGGCGGCCATCACGACCTCCTCGTAGGCGGCGTTGCCGGCCCGCTCGCCGATGCCGTTGATCGAGACCTGGGCCTGGTCGGCCCCGGCCTCGATGCCCGCAATGGCATTGGCCGTCGCCATTCCGAAGTCGTCGTGGGTGTGGACGTCGATTCGCGCGTCGGTGTGCTCGCCCACGAAGCCGATCAGGTCGGCGAATCGGGAGGGACTGGCGACCCCGGTCGTGTCCGGGATGTTCACCCAGTCCACATCGACCTCGTCGATGGCCGAAAGCACGTCGGCGAGGTAGTCTCGATCCGTGCGGGTGGCGTCCATCGGCGAGAACATCACCTCGGCGTCGCTCTGTTTTGCCTGCTCGATGGCGGCGACCGAGCGCTCCTTGACCTCCTCGCGGTTGGAGTGCATGGAGTCCTCGATCTGGACGTCGCTGGTGCTCGCGAAGACGTGAATCATGTCGACTTCGGCCTCGATGGCCGCCTCGACGTCGGATTCGACCACGCGAGCCAGGCCAGCGACGGTCGTCTCCGTCGACCGGGCGATGTCACGGACCGCCTCGAGTTCGGCGTCGCTGTTCGCCGGGAACCCCGCCTCGATGACGTGGGTCCCCATCTGGTCGAGTATCTGGGCTATCTCTCGCTTGTCAGCCTCGGAAAAGGATGTGCGCGGGGTCTGTTCGCCGTCACGTAGTGTCGTATCGAAGATCCGGACCGATTCGAACTCGCTACGTGTAGCTAACGTGCCCTGGAAGAACTCGATCGCCCGAGCTTGCGCCGAGCGACTCCTCAGTCTGGGTCATCGTACGATGGGAAAGTCCCCTCCCGCAGTTAAGTCTTCCCTTCGACGGGGAACGTGTTACCACGGCACGTCCCCCGTGTCCGGGATCAGTACGGCTTTGACACCAGCCGCCCATTCCTGGAATATGTCCGCGGAGCGTCCACCGTGGTATCTCGCCCCGCTACCCCGGTTCATCGAGGATCTGGCCCTGCGACTGGCGGTTCCCATCGCCCTGATCAACATCCTCGGCACTGCCTTTGGCTTCTGGTACTACCGGATTCAGTTCGCGGCGACCCCGATCGTGGCCTGGCCGCTCGTACCCGACAGCCCCGTTGCCACGCTGTTCGTCGCGCTCTCACTGCTGGCCTACCGCGTTGATTTCGACGCCGACTGGCTCCACGCGCTGGCCTTTTTCGGCGCGCTCAAGCTCGGGCTCTGGACGCCCTTCGTCCAGCTCGTGCTCAACGGTCCGGCCGGAGTCGCACCCTGGCTGTACGTCTTCCTCGTTACGAGCCACCTCGCGATGGCCGTCGAGGCCTTTGTCATCCACCGATACGCCACGTTCTCGATCCCGGCGGTGGCCGTGGCCGCGTTCTGGTACGGGCTCAACGACCTCGTGGACTACTTCGTCCCGTTCGCGGGCCGGCTCCATCACACCTGGCTCCGGGCCGAACAGGTCGCCGGCGGCTTCAGTCACGACCTCCCGGCCCACGATCTGGCCGCCGGCGCGGCCGTGGTCCTCACGCTCCTCGCGACCTTCCTGGCGCTTTCGACCCGGATCGACGAACTCCGGCGTGGGACCGAGCCATAGAAACAATTTTGAGTGGGCGTGGGACCAACTATCGATATGCCCGCCGCTTTGCCCGCGCTCTCACGGTTGCATCGTGCCGGTCGGCCACACTCTTTGTCGCCGGGCCCCACCTGATCGACAATGACCCAGGTAGCCGAACCGAGCGTCTGGTTGTTCGATGGCCAGGAGCCAGGCCAGGATCTGCCCGCGGCGGAGGCGGCTCAGGTCGAGTCGATGGCTCTCGCATACGACGAGCCGATACTGGCATCGCTGCCCGACACGGCCGTCGAGGCCGTCACCGAACTGTTTCGCGGCTTCTACGCCCACACGCCCTACCGGCAGATCGCCGCGATCGATCGCGAGGACGAGTACACGGTCGCCGTTCACGCCGAGCGCCGGGCGAGCAACCGCGACGACTGGGAACCACACGTGCACGCGACCCACGTCGCGGAGATGCAGACGACCCTTTCCGACTACTTCGGCCCGCTGTGGCGAGCCAGTCGGGAAGCGAATGACACCGGAACTGGGACGGTCCACATCCACCGGGTCGTGGGCCGGAAATTCCACTACCGGGAGGCCGATCAGTGATGGCAACACCAGATCAGCAGTCCAGCGAGCAGACGGACGGCACGATCAACGGAATTCGAGTGGACGTCGACCCAGACCGACTGCTCGCCGGCGCGCCGACGGGCGAACAGGTCAACGGGCTCAGAAAACTCGAGCCGGGTCATCCGGCGATCCCGGAGACTGCGGTTCCCTATTTCCCGGCCGAACTCCCGGACGTACCCCGAGACACCGAGGAGACCTTCTACCGGGCGCTCTCGCTCGACAAACCGGTCATTCTGGAAGGGGAGGCCGGCACGGGAAAGAACCACTTGATCCGCACGGTGGCCGCCACGGTGAATCATCCGGTCTATCGCCAGGAGTTCGGGGCGGAGACCTCGGTCTTCGACGTGGTGGGCGAGAAGGACCTCGACGGCCAGGGTGGCACCTACTACATCCTCGGCGAGGCAGCGAAGGCAGCGATCTTCGGCGGCCTCTATGTCGCCGACGAACTCAACATGGCGACCGGGTCGGTCACTGCCGCGCTACACCCGCTGTTCGAGGATCGGGGCAAGCGCGAACTGCACCTGCGTGGGGTCGGGCGCACGCTCCGGGACCTCCCACGGGGGGAAACCTGGAACCCGGACGAACATCTGGGGCGCTACATCCATCCCGACTTCCACGCCACGGCGACGATCAATCCCCTGCACTACGCTGATACCGCCGAACTCAACGACGCCCTGCGCTCGCGGTGTGTCGTCATCGAACACCCGTATCTGGCCGCAAGCGAGGACGATCAGGCGGGAATCGAGACCGAAGTCGAGTTGCTCGAAGCCGAGACCGGTGCGACAAACACCGAGCAACTCCGGGATCTCGTCCGCTTTGCGGCGGTCCTCCGGGAGGCCCGCCGGGAGGCAAACGCCATCGCGACCCCGATCGGCCACCGGGAACTCCGGGACACCGTCGAGATGGCTGGCCCGGACGAGGAGTTCATGGGCTTTGCGGCGGCCGCCCGGGTGAAGTTCGTCGGGCAGGCCGCGATGAAATCGGACAAGCAGTTCATCCGGGACGCGATCGCCGACGAACTCTGATTCGAGATGCCCGTCACCCTCGATCCCGATCTGGACCGAGATGCGCTGGTGAGCGCCCTCGGCCAGGCCGTCGACCGGCAGGCAGTCCGGACGGGGGAGTCGCGTCGACGGCGACTCCAGCGGAACCTCCGGCGACTCTCCCGGGCCTGGGAGACGACCGTCCGAATCGACGAGTCGATCCGGACGACGGAACTGGAATCCACGGCGACCTCCGCATACGAGGTCGCGATCACCGGGCGACGGGTCCACCAGCCGGTGACCGACTACGACCCGCGGGCCTGGGACTGGCTCGTCCAGCGGGCCCTCGCGGTGCACGAGGCCGGGCACATCCGGTACACCGACTACGCCGACTGGGAGGCCCGGCTGGCGGAACTGGACACCGGCGAGGCGGGCGTCGCCCACACCCTGCACAACGTCCTCGAAGACGCGGCGATCGAGACCCAGATCGTCCGGCGCTGGCCCAACTACGACGAACCGCTCCGGGCGCTGCGCGCGAACCTCCTCGAGGATGCCTCCGTCGGTATCCCGGACCCCGAACGCGGTGGCTTCGTGTATCCCCTCGCACATGCCGTCCACGCCTCGATTCTCGACCGCTGGCTCGCGGCGGACTACGGGCTGGACCTCGAAGTAATCGGGTCCCTGCTCGATCCGAGCGATCCCGCTCATCACTTCACCACCGAGGCGGACAGACGGCGCTTCGAAACTGAACTGTGGCCCCGACTCCCGGGAATCGTCGAGACCGTCCGCTCGACGCCGGAGGCGACCGATCGGAACGCGGCGATCTTCGAATTCGTCCAGACGGTCCTCGCGGTTCTTGCCGACGCCGATGCCGACGGCCGGACCCAGCAGAACGGTCGTGCGGGCGAGGGGGCGGCCGGTGAGGGGATGCCGGACGATTCCCGGAACAACGACTCCGGGGAGAGCATCGCTCCAGCCGACGCGCTGGACGCCGCGGACGCTGCGGATTTCGACCCGGACGAACGGGGTCCGGGCGACTCGGCGCCCGACTCGGCGGCGAGCGTCGAGGTGGACCCCGAGATACAGGCCGAGGCCGCCGAGGCGGCGGCGGACGACGCCCGAGAGGAGGCCGACGTGACGGAAGCCGCCCTCGAGGAGTACGACGAACTCGAAGCGGCACTCGCTGGGGACGGCAACAGGGCCGGGGACGGACTGCGCTCCCTGGATCTCGTGGTTCCAACAGAATCCTGGACTGCCGACCCGACGGTGCTGGACCGCGTTCGCTCCGACTATCGCCCACTGGCCCGACTCTTCCGGAATCGGCTGCAGCACGAGCGCCGGACGAAGATTCGACGGGGCACCCGCCGGGGACGGCTGGACTCGAAGCGTCTCTACCGGACCGCTATCGAATCGAATCCGGGGAATCTCAAGCGACGTCGCGAGGAACCCGACCGGAAGGACTACTACATGGCGTTCGTGCTCGACCGATCCGCCTCGATGGGCCGGAAGATCCGGCAGGCCGAACTCGCACTGGGACTGTTGCTCTACGCGCTCGAAGACGTGGGGGTCGAGACGGCGGTCTTCGAACTGTACGATTCCACCGTTCGGATCGGAAAGCCCTTCGGGGTCTCCTCGGACTCGAACCGCGATCGCCTCTTTCACGGCCGAACTGGTGGCGGAACGCCGTTGACGACCGTTCTTCATGTCGTCCGGCGGCGGCTGAACCGCGAATCGGCCCGCGAGACCAGGCGGGTCATGTTCGTCCTGACAGACGACAAACCGGCCAACCCGGGATCGTTTTCCGAGACCATCGCGGCGACGACCTTCCCAGTGGTGGGCGTGAACCTCGCCGACGCTCCGGCCACCGGGACCTACACGCGCTCGGTCACTGCGTCCCCGGGCAGCGATCTGCAGGAGAAACTCAGACAGCTAGCGACCGAAATCCTCGTGTAGCACTTTTCGGCCGATTTTTGCTCCGGGTGCCCGATGCCCACTGGAACGCTTCTGCTCGCCCACCCGAATTTGGCAATCGATCAACGAGTGCACCCACCGATATTTAGAAGGACACAGGCTGGGAAATCGAACCATCCGGAGATGGACTCATCCACAAACGACAGCCCCGATGGGCCTCACGTCGAGGAGCGGGCGCAGTCAGATGACACGATAGCCGCCTTTCAGTCGGTGTACGACGTGACGATGGACACGGAGCTCTCCTTCTCGGAGAAGATCGATCGGTTGCTCACCATCGGCGTCGAGACCTTGGGGCTCCCATACGGGTTCCTCTCTCAGATCGACGTCGCGGACCTCGACGCGGAAACGGGCACCCAGACGATCGAGCAGGCGGTCGGCGACCACGAGTTACTCCAGCCGGGGTCGGAGGCCCCACTCTCGCAAGCGTACTGTCGAAAAACGATTCAATCCGAGGACGTCCTGACCATACAGAACGCACTCGAGGCCGGGTGGGGCGATGACCCGGCCTACGAAACCTTCGAACTGGAGAGTTACATCGGCGGCCGAGTCGAGGTCGATGACGAACTCTACGGTACGTTCTGTTTCGCGTCCGACGATCCAAAGGCGAGTTCTTTCACTCGGGACGAGCGGACCCTCGTTCAGGTGCTCTCGAAGTGGGCGGGATACGAACTCACACAGGAACGCACCCGCCGAGAACTCGAGTCCCAGCGGGACGACCGCAAGCAGGCCCAGGAACAGCTTCGCCGAATCATCGACCTCGTCCCGGACCTGATCTTCGCGAAGAACCGGGAGGGAGAGTATCTGCTGGCAAACGAGGCGACTGCCGCGGCGTATGGACAGGACCCCGAGGCGGTCGAAGGACGGACGGAGCCCGAGCTGATTCCGGAAGCGAGCCAGTCCGATTCCTTCAGGGAGGACGACCTCGCGGTCATCGAGTCGGGCGAGCCGAAGTTCATCCCCGAGGAGAAACTGACCACGGCCGACGGCGAGACACGTATCCTCCAGACGCGGAAGATCCCCTACACCGTGCCCGGGAGTGGTGAGGACGCGGTTCTCGGCTATGCCCGGGACGTCACCGAGCTCAAGGAGTACGAGGCCCAGCTCGAAACCCAGCGGGACAATCTGGAGC
Source organism: Halodesulfurarchaeum formicicum (assembly GCF_001886955.1). NCBI lineage: Archaea > Methanobacteriati > Methanobacteriota > Halobacteria > Halobacteriales > Halobacteriaceae > Halodesulfurarchaeum > Halodesulfurarchaeum formicicum. The sequence goes on from NZ_CP016804.1 coordinate 365,940, forward strand.
TCATCAACAAGGTCGTCCGTCACGACATCAGAAACGACCTCCAGCTCGTACTGGCCTACGCGGAGACCGTCCAGCCATACGTCGAACCCGAGGGCGAGAGCTACATCGAACAGGTACTCGAAGCGGCCCGGGAGGCCGTCGAGATCACCGAAGTCGCCAGGGACGTGACCGACGTCATGTTGCAATCCACGGTCGACCTCCATCCCAAGAACATCCGGGCCGTTCTCACAGAGGTCATCAACGCGGCTCAGTCGAGCAACGAGAACGCCGTGGTGACAGTCGATGGCCCGCTCCCGGATGTCGAGGTTCTCGCCGACGACATGCTCGGCTCGGTGTTCCGGAACCTGCTGAAAAACGCGATCAATCACAACGACAAGACCGTTCCAGCGGTCACGGTCGCGGCCGAACGGGACGAAAACACGGTCGTCGTGCGGGTCGCCGATAACGGGCCGGGCGTTCGGGCCGAACACAAACGAGCGATTTTCCAGGAGGGCATCGGATTCGACAGTGAAGGGACCGGCCTCGGTCTCTACCTGGTTCAGACGCTGGTCGACCGGTACGACGGCACGGTGTCCGTCGAGGACAACGAGCCGACTGGGGCGGTGTTCGTCGTCGAAATCCCAGTCTCGGAGTGAGGATCAGTTCGGCCCCGTGTCAGCCTGGCTGCTGGCCGGAAGCTCGACTATCACGACGTTGCCCTGGGGATCTCGCTCCCGGTGGGCTATGGCTCCCCCGCTGTGATCGACGATGAGTTTGACCAGCCACAGTCCGAGGCCGCTGCCGTGCCGCAGCGCCCCGAGTTCGTCCGCGCCCGAGATGACATCCTGGTCCATCTCGGGGATTGCTGGATTCTCGTCGACGATTCGAACACGAACTCGCCGGGCCTCCGTCTGGACTGTCACGCGGGGGTTCGGCTCGGCACGCTCCGCGTGGACCACACTGTTCGTGAGGAGCTCTTCGATGGCGTCGCCGACCGATCGGCTTGCCCACACGTGGACCGCCCCGGGGCAGGTGAGTGACACCGACGCGTGCGGGAATTCCGACTCGATCCGCCCGACGATCTGGTCCAACAGCGCTTCGAGTTCGATCCGCTCTCTCGGCTGGGTCTCGGAGAGGAAATCCGTGATCTTGCGCTGCTTGTGGGCGATATCTAGCAGTCGCTGGCTATTGGACGCGATCTTCGCGGCGTAGCTGGCGGACACACCGCTTGCCTCTTCGCGGATCATCTCCGCATACCCCTGGACCACGTTCATATTGTTGTTGACGTTGTGCCGGAGCACTCGATCGAGCACCCGAAGCTGTCGCTGGTGGGCCTGGAGGTCGGTGACGTCCCGGCAGATCGCGACGGTGCCGTCAAGATGCCCCCGCTCGTCGTAATAGGGGTATCGGGTCGTCGAGAAGGTTCGCTCCTGGCCGTCGGGGAAGTTTGGCGTGACCTGATAGGAGACCGGCGCTTCGGTTTCGAGGACCCGGTCTTTCATCGCGGCGATCGTCTCTGCCGTGGCCTCGTCCATGAACGGGGTCTCGTCGGCCCCGAGCAACGCCGATCGTGATTTCCCCGCAACGGCCGTGACGGCTTCGTTGAGCACCTGGAACGTCCCATCACGGTCCTGAACCATGACCGGGTCGTCGATCCGTTCGACGATCTCGGCGAAGGATTGTCGTTCCGCCTCGAGGATCTGGGTGTGAACGAAGTAGCCGAAATCGTCCCCGATGGTCTCGAGTAAGTCGATCTCAGCCGGCGTCGGCGTGACCGACGGCGGGAAGTGAACTGTCAGCACGCCATATCGCTGTGCCTCGTGGCCGATCGCGATTCCGACGCCGGCGTGTGACCGCTCGTCAGTCTCGTGGTGGTCGAAGGGCGACGCCGTCACGTCTTCGATCCGGTAGGCGCCGGACTCGAAGACCTGCTCGATGTATGTCTCGGTGTGGAACGCCCGGATCGTGGCGGCTGTTTCGTCCGCGTTGCGGACACAGACGGTCTCGAATTCCGGCGGCGCAAAGAGGTGGACGTAGGTACACTCGAACAGCGAACTCGATCCCACGATGCCGGCGATCTCGGGACCCATCGCCGCGACGTCGTCGGTCTCGACGAGGGCGTGGTTGACCGCGGAGATGAGCCGCCGGATCTCGGTCTCACGCTCCAGTTCCCGGATCCGCCGCTTTCGCCCGACGTTGAAGTACCCATATACGAACCCGGTTCCGCCGCCGAAAAGTGCCGGCACCACGTACCCGACCAGGTTGCCGGTTGGCGCGCCGATGAGCCACTTCTGGACGACCGAGAGCCCGACGAGCACCAGCAGGCCGAAACCAGTCGTGAGCCCGACGTATCGGCGATGTGCCGGGGCCGAAAACGTCCCGATAGCCCCGGCTTCGCCCGCGGTCGACCGTGACCGATCCTCGGTGTGTCCCTCCATGTCCATCCTTTGGCGGTCCCCGAACCGGCACGGCCACATGGCACCCTCCCCAATTGACCTTTGGGCTTCCCGTCACTCGATTCTCGGCGGCCCTACTTATCAATGATGTGCCGATTCTCACGCTGTTGCTCCCTCGGTGGCGTGTGAACGGACCCACAGTTCGCCGATCCGGGAGAGCCTGATCCGGTAGGACTTGCCCTCGGTCTCCCGTTCGATGTAGCCCACGCCACCCGGCCCCAGCCGATCCACGTTGTAGATGACCTTCGAGCGGAAACTGTCGGTGTACTCCTCGCCGAGGTCCGCAGCCAGGGTCTCGGCGAACTCGCTGATGGACTCGAACTCCCCGTGTTCACCCAGGGTGTGGAGGATGAGCTCTTCGAAGGGCTTGACATTCGAGAACGGGGCGACCGGGAGTTCCTGGACGTGGCTGCCGTCGATCTCCGCCGTCCCGACGGTGGCGCCCCGCTCGTCGAACTCGGCGAGCAGCGAGGTCGCGGCGGCCAGCCGGTCGCGGATCCGTTCCGGGTCGACAGTCACGGTCCCGTCCTCGTCCATGTCGGCCGCAAGTGTTTCGAGCAACTCGATTCCCGCCCGGAGCTGTTCGGCGAGTTCGGTCTCCAGGTACTTCTCGGGGGCCGTGTAGTAGGTGTGGATGCGATCCCGGTCGGTCTCGCGCTCGACCATCACCGAGTGGGCCGCAGTCGCGAAGGCGAAACTCACCGGGCGTGGCATCGAGGAGACGTTCACCCAGACCTCGCGACCGGCCGCCAGTTCGGCGGTGATGCACGCGAAAGCCTGCTCGAAGGCCGCGTCGTAATCGTACACGTCCGTGACGGTCATCCGCTCGGTTCGGGCCCCCAGTAGATTCTGGAAATCAGCCTCCAGTTTGCGGGCCAGCCGTTTGGAGTACTCGACGTTGCCCTCGCTGCCGACCGCGCCCTGGAGCAGGATCACCCGATCTACGGTGAACTGGTCCCGGATCAGGGGGGCGATCAGTCGGTCGTACTCGAACCCGACGGGAACGATGTGTGTCTGTGGGACGGACTCGGATTCACTCACGGCCTGGCACCTCCGGAACGGCGCTTGCGGTCGGCGACCGAGCCGAGTGCTGTCACCGCCACCCCGAAGAGCATCGCGTAGAGGGAGAGCCCCCAGCCGAAATAGCTGGTGGCGAAAAGCGGGAGGCCGGCGACGGTCGTCGCGGGGAGGAAGTTGAAGGCCACGTAGACGAGCTGTGGGGCCAGGATGCCGGCGATCAGTCCGCGTCGGGTCGTCCCGCGCCAGTAGAGGGCCAGCAGCACCGGGCCGGCGAGCTGGGCAAATCCCCCGAAGGCCAGGTCACCGATCTCGATCAAAAGCGAACCGACGCTCGCAGCCCCGATTCCCCCGCCCTCGGCCCAGACGCTCGCGAGCAGGGCGGCGACGGCAAAGCCCACCACGCCGAGTCGGCCCAGCCGGTCCTCACGGCGCTCGGAGAGCGCCCGGTCCACGAAGGGTCGATAGAGGTCCCGGGTGAAATAGGAGGATCCGGAGAGGAGCATCGAGTCCGAGGAGGACATCATCGCCGCGATGGCCCCCGCGATGACCAGGGCGGCGAACCACGTCGGGGTGTAGGCCGCGAGGAGCTGGGGGAGGACACTCTCGCCGGCGGCCACGTCGGCCTCGATGCCCAGCCCGGCGGCCCAGGTGCCAAGTAGGAAGGCCGGGACGAAGAGCAAGAGGACGAGCACGGGCCAGAGCGTGAACGAGCGCTTGAGCACCGTCTCGGAGGCCGCGGCGAAAAAGCGCTGGTTGATCTGGGGGAACATGGTGACCCCGAAGGCGATCGAGATCGCGAAGCTGAGCATGAACTGCGGGGTGTAAGCCCCACCACCCAGCGCGAAGAAGTCGGGCGCGTTCGCCTGGATGCCGGCGTTGATCGTGGCGATGCCGCCATCGACAGCGAGGAGGACCCAGGCCAGGGCGAGCCAGACCATCGCGAGCATGAACACGCCCTGGAGGGTGTCCGTCCAGGCGATCCCGCGCATCCCCGCCAGCGCGACGTAGGCAATCATGAACGCGGTGATGAGCGTCGCTCCGGCCCAGAACGGGACGGCACCCTGTGTGAGCCCGGTGATGGCCGCCCCCGCGCCGATCTGCTGGAGCATCACGTAGGGGAACAGCCAGAAAAGCGAGACGACCGCGACCAGGCCGCGGAGGGCCCGGGACCCAAAGCGGTCTCCCAGCAGTTCCCCCAGTGTCATGTAGCCTTCACGCTGGCCGAGCAGCCACTGCCGGTAGCCGATCACGTACCAGAGGATCGCGAAGATGATCCCGTCCATCAGTCCCATGACGAGGATCCACTCCGGGCCCAGCGAGTAGGCGTTGTCCGGCCCGCCGAAGAACGTGAACGCCGAGAGCAGCGTGGCAAAGACCGTAAAGAGCAGGACGACGGTGCCGAAGGACCGACTCGCGAGGTAGAAGTCCTCGGCCGTCCGCTCGGTCACCCGGTAGGCGATCAGGCCCACGCCAAGCGCGACGAGGAGGTACCCCACGATGATGCCGAGTTGCAGTGCCACGCTCATCGCGTACCCCCGTGGCTGTCAGTTCGCTCGTCGATCCAGAGTCCCCATCCTCGCCGGGTAAAGTGTCGGAACACGAGTGCAGCCAGTAGCAGCCAGGCGATGTGATACCACAGCCAGACTGGGAGACCGAAGGCCATGGCCGCCGAATCCCAGAGAAACCAGGGGATCGCGAGGGCGGCGAGCAGGAAGAAGCCGATCGCCCAGCCGATCGAGCGCGGGTCCATCGTTAGCGTCGACCTCGTTCTGAACGGGTTAATAAATTACTATTGGTGTCCAACCGGCCGTATCGAACAAATTTTTTCTTCAACCGACGGGATCGACCGCGAACCGACGACAGCTTTTAAAGCCGCCCAGCCGTTCATCCACCCGACAGAAACGATGGAGGACACGGCGAAATATCTCATCCACGCGGGCTTTGTCGCCGACGGCGTCATCGAGCGCAGCGACGTCGTCGGGGCCGTCTTCGGCCAGACCGAGGGCCTGCTCGGGGACGAACTCGAACTCCGTGACCTCCAGGAATCCTCGAAGCTTGGACGGATCGACGTCGAGGTACGGAGCGAGGGCGGGACGTCCCGGGGAACCATCACGATCGCGAGCAGCCTCGATCGGGTCGAAACCGCGACCCTCGCGGCCGCCCTGGAGGCGATCGACCGGATCGGCCCGAGCCAGGCCACCGTCGAAATCGACCGGATCGAGGACGTCCGGGCGGCAAAGCGCCGCGAGGTCGTCGAGCGGGCGAAGGAACTGCTCGCCACGGCCTTCGACGAACAGGTGATGGACAGCCGGGCGATCCTGGAGGAGGTCCGTGAGAGCATCCGGGTCGGGGACATCATCGAGTACGAGGGACTGCCGGCCGGCCCGAACGTCGCGGAGAGCGACGCCGTCATCGTCGTCGAGGGGCGGGCGGACGTTCGCACGCTGCTCCGCTATGGCATCAAAAACGCGATCGCTGTGGAGGGGACCGACGTCCCGGAGGCGGTCGCGGCACTCACCCGGGAGAAGACCGCTACGGCCTTCCTCGACGGCGACCGGGGCGGCGATCTCATTCGGGAGGAACTCATGCAGGTCGGGGAGCTCGATTACGTGGCGCTCTCGCCGCCGGGCCGGTCCGTCGAGGACCTCTCGCGACACGAGGTTCACACCGCCCTCCAGGAGAAAGTCCCCGTCGAGGCCCTGGAACGCGAGCGATCGACCGAGTCGGATTCGGCCACGGCTTCACAACCCGGATCCTCGGCGACCGACGGCGGTGGCGGCACCGTCGCGGTCACTACCGAGACGGTGAGCCCCCAGCCCGCCGAGTCGGCCGACTCGGAACCCGACTCTGAAACCACGACGGGCGACACGGCGGCCACCCTGGCCGCACAGATCGAGGCTGTCAGCGGGAGTGAGTCCGCCCGCGTGCTCGACGCGGAGTTCCGACTCCTCGAGAGCGGCGACCTGGATGCAGCCCGCTCGCTCGTCCGGGCGGCCGGCGACGACGCGCGAACGGTCCTCGTCGACGGCTCGGTCGCCCAGCCCCTGCTCGATGTCGCGGCGAAACACGGTGTGACCGCGATTTATGGGACCGGCGAGGGCGATATCGTCAAGCAACCCGCCTCGGTGCGGATCCGCTCGCTCGACGCCAGCTAGAAGAGAGCGAGGATCGCGCCCGCACAGCCACCGGCACTCGTGGCGATGAAGTTCACGGCCTGATTCCCGACGTGTTCGCCCTCGATCGTGGCCCCGGCGAGGCTGTCGACTGTCATACCCACGAGTCCAGCGAGCACCACGAGCACGACGCCGATCCCCGAGATCGGGAGGACCAACCACGCGAGCAGGCCGATGATCGTCGCGCCGCCAGCCCCCGCAAGTTCACCCTGCCAGGTCACCGCGCCGTCGGTGCCCGGTTCGACCCGCGAGAGGGTGGTGACCAGGCGCGGCCGGTCGTACAGGCCACCGATTTCACTGGAGAGAGTGTCAGCCAGCGCGGTCGCCACGCTCCCCGCGAAGGCATAGACGAAGACGATTCCCGGAACGGGAAGCTGGGCGTGGGCCGCATAGAGCAGCAGGGCAAAGAGCGCTGCCAGGGAGTTCCCGAGGACGTTACCGGTCCCGCGAGCGCCCTCGTTCGGCTCCGCGACCCCTCGACTCACTTTCTCGTCGTAGCGGAACTTCGTGGAGAGCCCGCCGATCCCGAAGAAGGCGATCAGCAGGACGAACCAGCCGTACCCACCCAGCACGACCGCCAAAAGCGAGAGGAACACGCCGGTGAGCATCCCGGGAATCGAGGCGGTTTCGAGCGCGATCGAGAGCGAGCCGAACAGAAAGGACACGCCCAGGCCCACGAGCACCGCGGTCCAGGTAATGTCCCCGGCCAGCGCGGCGAGCAGCCAGAGCAGCACGGTCAGAAACCCGAGCACCAGGGGATCGTTCCGGGCGACGAGCACCGAGCGGAGGAGCGCCCCGAGGAACGCGGCGCTCGCGGCGAGAAAGAGGATCGTCGGTCCGTGGCCGACCGCACCCGAAAACGCGTTCAAGAGGAGTTGGCCACCGATGCCGGCGGCCCCGCCGACGAACACGAACCCCGCCGTCGCGAGGATCGGGACTGGCCGGACCGCTTCAAAAATGCGTCGGCCCAGATCACCGAACCCGAGGGTCACCATCGCCGTGACGTAGACGGGTTTCGGGAGCTCGACGGCCACGATCAGGGCCGCCAGTGCCGCCCCGGTGAGCGCAAACGAGATGAGGGTCCGCAGGCGACCGTCTTTTTCGTCGACGGCCGTCGAGAGCGCCTCGAAGACCGGTCCTGTGGTCACCAGGGCCCCGGCGGTCGCGACCGCGAGAAAGGCTGTTATCGTCCCCCACACCGAAGGCGCCACGGCCAGGGAAACCGTGGACAGCGCCGCGAACGTCGCCGTTCGGGAGAGTGGACGGTTCACACGTCCTCGGGTTTTCGACGGCGCTCACTTAAGTATCTCGAACCGTCGCCGGGTCGATCCCGGCCCGTTTAGTAACGCCCGGTCGAACTGGGCCTGTGGCGCTTTACGACCGGTATCTGGGCCTTCGCGTTCGACTCGCGGCCGGCGAGCCACCGGCCCACGTCGCGCTGGTCATCACCGAGCGTGACCTCCTCGAACAGGGGGCCTACGGCAGCCTGGAGCGGTTCGTGGAACTCGCCTTCGACGTCGGGGCCGAGCGAGTGACGGTGTACGTGAGCGTGCTCGACGAGGCCGTCCTGGACACCGTCGAGCGGTCGGTCGAAGCTCTCGAGTTCCCACGCGAGGTCGCGGTCCGTGACCCGCGAACTCCCGAACCCGGCTCGGCCCCGATTCAGATCAACCTCGGGCTGGGGGGCAAAGAGGAGTTCGCCACCGCCGTGCGATCGATCGCCGAGGCCGTCGATCGCGGGGATCTGGACCCGGATTCGATCGAGGCGGCGGACATCGAGGACCGACTGGTCTTCGCGGACGAACCCGACCTGGTCATCAAGACCGGGGAGGAGCGACTCTCGGATTTCATGATCTGGCAGTCGGTGTACTCCGAGTTGTACTTCACCGACGTCAACTGGCGGGACTTCCGTGACCGGGAGTTCTTCCGGGCCGTCCTGGAGTACAAACAGCGCACTCGTCGGTTCGGACAGTGAATTAGAACAGGTCCTCCAATTCGTCGTTCTGGAAGGCGTTTTTCCGATCAGTTTCCTCCTCGACCGCCTGACTGGCTGCGGTGGCCCGTTCCAGGAACGATTGGAGCCGCGGCGACCCGGCGATACCCGAGAGGATGACGACTACGGCGATGCGGTCGCCCCGGATCGGTAGATCGCCGCCCCGGACGACCATAGTGCCCGTCTCGGACTCGATCCACTTCCGGGCCCGCTCGATTCCCTTTCGCGAGAGTCGGTCCGGATCGCCGGCCACGAGCACCAGCGCGGCCTCCCCGCGTGTGGTTTCCGGGACGCTCATGCCGGTCAGCAGGGCTCGCCGGGCCGTGCTCGTGATGACGTTCACGTTCTCGCCGGGATCGGGTGCGGCGTCCGCGGCGGCATAGCCCACGGCTGCCATGTCGCCCGGCCGGAGCGTGTTGATCACCTCGCTCGCGTCGACGACCGACTCGCCGACTCCCTCGACCCCTTCGCCGGCGGCAAAGAGGAAATCGAGCCGTCGGGCGATCTTCTCGTTGATGGCCCGGAAGGACGCTGCGACACTCTCATCGGCCTGTCGCCAGGCGTCGTTCTCGACCAGGAGCAACGAGTCGGCCTCCCGCGCGAAGGTCTTGAGCGACTGGCCGGCGTTTTGCTGGTAGAGCGCACCCTCGTCCCGGCCCGGAAGGATCCCGAGCCCGTAGATCGGCTGGTCGTAGATGCGTTTGAGCTCCTGGGCGAGAACCGGGCCGGCCCCGCTGCCGGTGCCACCGCCCAGTCCGGCGACGAGCACCACCGCGTCGGTTTCCGCGGTGATGATCCCGTCGAGTCCGGCCAGGACTTCGCCCCGATCGTCGGTCATGATCTCCGCGCCGAGTTCGTTGTCGGCCCCCACGCCATGACCGGCCACGCGGTCCTGGCCGATCAACATGGTGTCCACGTCGAGGCCGGTGAGGTCCGTCCGTGCGGTGTTGACCGCCAGGACGCCCCCGACAGCCCCGTATCCGGCTTGCCGATCGGCGTCCCGGATCGCCTCGGCGATCCGTCCCCCTGCCTGTCCGAGCCCGACCAGGGCGGCTTTCATGCCACTCTCATTGTGGGGCTGACATATTAATATTGGGTGGTTCACATTTCTCGGGACACGGTCCAGCCGGTCACGCTCGTGGACTCGAAATCGGCCAGGTGGGACTCGATATCGCGTTCGCGAACGCCCAGGGGTGACAGCACCGACGCCGCTGCGCGAACGGCCCGTTTTCGATAGAAATCGGCGTCGTAGTCCTCGAGTGGCTCTCCCTGTAGTCGCACCCGCTCTCGGGTGGTCTTCGAGTCGTCGACGACCACGTAGGAGACGTCCTGGCCGGGCGCGAGGTCGATCCCGGTGGCTCGCGTTCGCTTCAGTGCGGCCACGTTCCGCGTCGATTGGGTGTACTCCGCCAGCGGTTTTCCCACCCGGTTCGTGAGCAACAGTCGCTCCGGGTCCACGGCCCCCCGGGCCAGTCGATCGAGTCGCTCCCTGAGCACATCGAGGACGGGTTCGGGTTCCCGGTGCTCGTCGAGGACCTCGATCAGCGTCCGCTGCAGGTCGCCGACCCAGTCACAGGTCGAGCGCTGTCTGGCCTCGATCCCGCGAACCTTGACGGGGGACTCGTCCGGCGCGGGGTCGGCCCGTCGCCCGAAGTATCTGGTCAACGCGCCCGCTTCGGTGTCTTTCTTCGGGACGAAGGCCACCCAGTCGTAGGCGGCCTCGTACTCCAGTTCGATCCCGGTCGCCTCGGTAATCGCCGCCGTGATCTCCCCGAGCGGTCGCTGGTCGGTCTCCGCCATCGGGGTCACCCAGATGGAGTCGACGATCCCGTGGACCACGCGCCAGCCGCCGGCCTCCAGGCGTTCTTTTGCGGTGAGGAGGATCTCGCGGGCGTAGGCGTTGATGGCCTCGTGGGCCTCGATCCGGCCGAACTTCGCGTTCGAGAAGCCCTGATAGCCAAAGCAGGAGACGAGGATCCACTTGATCGCCTCGGCGCGGCCGGCGAGTGCCGCTCGTTGCTCCGGGTCGTCCGTCGCCGCCCGCTCGGCCTTGATCTCCTCGCGAGCCGTGACCAGCGGTTCGAGCACGTCGGGGAGATAGCCTGGCTGCTCACAGATCTCGTAGTCCAGTTCGGGCACCGTCGTCGAAGAGTCACAATCCCCCCGGATCGTCTCCGGGGAGATGTTTCGGGTGACGATGATGTTCGGATACATCGAGGCGAAATCGAGTTCGTGAACGTCCTCGTGGAGTCCCACGTCGGGCGAGAACGTGAACCCGCCGCGGTCGGCCGCCCGAAGCTGGCCCATCGTCTTGAACTGCTCGTGGCGGAAGGACCGCCAGGGGACCAGCACGTCCCGCCGTGTGGCCGCCCGGATCTGGATCGCCGTGAGGACGTTCCCGATCGACGCCCAGGCCAGCTCCTGGAGGGGTTTGTGCGAGCGTGCGACCAGATCGAGGACGCCGGCGAGGTTCGTCTGGGCGTAGAAGAACGTGTTCGAGCGGTCGATGATCGCCCGCCCCGGCACCGAATAGCGGGCCGGGGAGTGTCCGACCTGGCCGTAGCTCTCGTAGGTCGACTCGCCGGCGAGTTTCCGGTATCCGGGCAGTCGGCCGACGGCGATGGGGTCTCGCTCCTGTGTGTCGGCGATCGCGAACAGTTCGGGGACGATCTCGGCACTCGAAAGCACCAGCACGTCGGGGTCAGCGTCGTGGATCCGGTCGAGAACGCCGTCGAGCACCTGGGACGGATCGCCCGTGATCGACTCGCCCTCGACGGTGGCCTCGCGAAGGTGCCCCTCCCGGTGTACCTCGACTGCCGGCACGTCGATCGAGAGCGTGTGGAGCGAACCTGTCGGCACCGGCGACTGGCCCGTTTCGAGGCAGTACCGGAACCCCCGTGAGAAATCGACGTTGAAGAGGCGGAGGTCACCGGGCCGGCCCATGTTCGCCAACTGCGGCGCGAGCGCGTCGACCGCCTCGATGTCGGTCAGGGTCACTTCGAGCACGTCCTGGGGGTCGTGTCGCCAGCCCGGTCGTTTCGAGGCGACGGTCACTGAGGCCACGTTTGGATGGGCCGCGACGTGCTCCCGGTGGGTCTGGACGGTCTCCCACTCAGCGGCCCAGAGGTAGATCGTCGGTCGGTAGTCCGTGTCCACCGTGACTGTTGCCCCGTCCTCGGTCGTCGTCCAGCGGCGGACGGCCCCGTCCTCGCGGTAGTCGATTTTGAACATCTAGTCCGCTTCGAGGCTGCTCACTCGCTCGGTGAGTGTCTGGATCGCTCGCTCCTGTTCCAGACAGACCGAGAGGAGGACGGTCTGCATCGGGTCGGCGGGGTTGTACATCCCGCTCGCGTCGGCGTGGGCCCGGGCGTGCTCCCAGAGTCGATCGAAGGGGCCCTGCTCGTGCTGGCGGAGGCTGCGCCGGTATGGGCCCCAGTCGGCTTCGAGGGCGTCGAGCCGGTCGCGATAGGTGGGGTTGGTCCGGCCCATCAGGGACTCACCTCCGCGATCGCCCGCTCCTGGCTGGGCTGTGTCTCGTGGGCCGGGCGTCGGGCCCGGAGGATCCGCGCCCAGTAGGTGAGTGTGGTCTGCATGGTCGGCCCCGACTCGGCGTAGATCTGGGTCTCGAAGTTCGGGCTCCGAAACCGGGGCCCGAACCGGGTTCGCTCGACCGTGATGGTGCTGTCCGCAACCTGGGAGACCGGCGCGCTGAACTCGTCGGCCGCGGCCCGGGTCGTGAGGACGGGGATCTCGGCCTCGCGAGCGTAGCGGGCGAGTCGGGCCACACTCCGGAGGAGCATCGACTGGGGTTCGGCCCCGCGAACGTCCTCGTCGCGGTAGAGCCCGTCGACGGCCGGCGCGACGACGAGACTCGTGTCGCCGTCGATCTCGGCCGCGGCGTCCTGGAGCAGCGACTGGTGCTGGTAGGGAGTGAACCCACGGGCGACGCGAACCCGGTCGAGGACACGCGGGCTGGGCGCGACCTCGGCCAAATAGGTCGTGGTCGCGTGCCCGTGGGCGTCGATCCAGACGGCGGTGCCACCCGTCACGAGCAGGTGATCGAGTACGAGCGCGTGCAGCGGGCCGATCGAGCGTCGCGGAGCGTCGAGGAGCCGGACCCCGGGCGAGAGCTGGGGGAGCTCCGGCACGGAACCTGTGTGATGCATGCTCCAACCGAGTTGTGCCGACGGGAAAACTCGAACACGGGCCCTTCCGGCCGTTCCGGACCGGCTGTAGGTGGATCGAGAACAGTGAATTCGATACGAACACCCGCTGTGCCGACTGCTCCCCGCTTCCGAACGGCTTCCGGACCGAGAATCGCCACTATCGTTATCTGTCTGGTTGTACATCAAACATGATATGCCCGGAACTATTCGGTCGACGATCGACGCTCACCGACTGGCGAGTTTCCTCCTCGTCACGTACGCGTTCACGTGGACGATCCAGGGGGCGCTCGCGGCCAGCGGGATGGAGGCCTCCTGGACACACTCCATCCTGATCGGGTTGGGGGGTTTCGGCCCGCCGGTCGGGGCGGCCGTCGTGGTCTGGGCGAGCGAGGGGAGTCTCCGGCAGTGGGTCGGCCAACTATTCAAGTGGCGGATCGGCGCGAAATGGTGGCTGCTCGCGCTCGGTCTCCCGCTTCTCATCCTCGCACTCGGGAGTGTCTTGTTCGTCGCCCTCGGCGGCCCGGTCGATCTCGGCTCCTTCCCCTTCCCGGGTATCTATCTCTTTGCCCTGGTCTGGGGGACCGTCTGGGGTGGCGGCCAGGAGGAACTCGGCTGGCGTGGGTTCATGCTCCCGGTGCTTCAGGAGCGGTACAGCGCGCTCGTCTCCAGCCTGGCGGTCGGAGTGGCCTGGGCCCTGTGGCACCTGCCGCTCCTGCTCAACGCCACGACGGTCCACGGCGGCTGGTCGCGCTCCCAGCAGTTCATCTGGTTTTTCACCATCATCGCGGGGTCGATCCTCTGGACCTGGATGTACAACAGTACCGGCGGGAGCGTCCTCGCCGTGGCCGTCTTCCACGCCGGCATCAACGCCATGGGGATCTTCCACCCGGCCGATATGGCGGTGCTCGCCCCCGGCGGTGTCCCCGATCCCTGGCTGAACTTCCTGGCCGAGGTCACGGGCGCGGTCCCGCTCGTCGCCCTCGCGGCCCTCCTGGTCGTGATCTACGGGGCCGAGCACCTCGCGCCCCGCGATCGCCCCGGGCTCGAACGCCTCGGTCTCGATTAGCTCGGCCGCGGTGCGTCCGGCCCCAGCCGGTACTCGCGTGCCTGTGCATGGCCCGAGGCGACGAGGAGGTCGTACTGTTCGAGCTTCCGGAGGTACTTCCGGACCGTCCGGCGCGAGCGGGGGTCGGCCATTCGATCGGCATAGCGCTCGTAGATCGCCCCCGGGCTGGCCGGTTCCGTGGCCGCGACGATCTCGTAAATCGCGTGCTGGTGGTCGTTGAGCCGGTCGAGTGTCTCGGACCGGACCGCCCGGCTCGCGGTCTCGATGGCCGTCTCGACGTGGGTATCCCGGATCCGTTCGGCCCCGTCCTCGACTGCCCGCTGGGCCGCCCCGTCGAGTGCGGCGATCGCGTCCCTGGCGTTCCCGTTTGCGGCCCGGGCGATCTGTCTCACCTGTGCGGCCTCGATCACGTCGGGCTGGAGGCCGTGGTCGACCCGTTGCTGGAGGATCACGTCGAGTTCGGCGGCCGTGTAGGGCGCGAAGTGCACGTCGTGGAAGGTCCGGAGCCGGGACTGGATCCGCTCGTCGAGGCCGAGCAGCACGTCCGCTTTCGTGTTGGCCGTGGCGACGACGTGGAGCGCCGGCAGTTCGTAGAGCGTGTAGAGTACGTCCGGCTCGTCGAGTTGATCGGCCTCGTCCAGGACGACGACCGTGGGCGTTTCGAGGTCGGCCAGCCGCTCCTGGAGTGCGGCTGCGGCGTGATCCCGGGTCCGTGCCCGGGGGCCGTCGACCGCTTCGACGATCCGTCGGAGCACCCGGTACCGGGAGTGATTCGACCAGCAGTTGACGGTGGCCGTCTCGAGGTGCCCGGCGTGCTCGTCGAGCTTTTCGAGGAGGTACTGGCTGCTGCTCGTCTTGCCCGTCCCCGAGGGGCCATGGAGGAACAGCCCCGAGGCTGGCTCGCCGTCGAGGATCGGTTCGAGGGCCGTCGCCATCGTGTTCAGTTCCGCGTCCCGGGAGCGAAAGTCCGCGGGGACCCAGCCGGCGTCGAACACCGCCGCGTTCGCGACGATCTCGTTCCGGTGGGACCGGTGCAGCATAACTCGAAGTGTGTTCGCCGGCGGCTAAACCCCGAGCCTACCGGAGTGAAAGTGAAACTGACCGCCGACGAGTGGGGCCGTCGAAGGCCGGCTAGCGCAGGCCGGCCGGCGGGCCTCCCGGGAGCCGATCGCGGTCGTGGGGGGCCGAAAAGTCGAGTGACGGCCCGCGAGCGACGATTCGCTTGGGGTTGATCTGGGGATGCGTGCGGTAGTAGTGTTCCTTGATGTGATCGAGGTTGACCGTCTCGGCGACCCCGGGAAGCTGATAGATCTCGCGGGTGTGCCCCCAGAGGTTCGGGTAGTCCACGATTTGCTTCCTGTTGCACTTGAAGTGGGTGTGATAGACCGAATCGAAGCGAACGAGCGTGGCAAAGAGCCGGAGGTCCGCGAGGGTCACCTGCTCGCCGAGGAGATAGCGCTGCTCGGCGAGCACGCCGTCCCAGCGATCGAGGGCGGCAAAGAGGGTATCGATCGCCTCGTCGTAGGCCTGCTGGGAGTCCGCGAAGCCGGCCCGGTAGACGCCGTTGTTGATCGCGTCGTAGAGTTTCGCGACGACCTGATCGATCTCCGCGCGCCGGTCGGCGGGGTAGAGGTCGACCGCCCCGTCCTGCTGGGGCTCGAAAGCGTCGGCCAGCATGGCCATGATCTCGATCGACTCGTTGTTGACGATCGTCTCCCGCTTTCGGTCCCAGAGGACCGGCACGGTCGGGCGCTTTTCGTAGTCCGGATCGGCCAGTTCGTAGATCTCAGCCAGGTAGTCGACGTCGTTTACGGTATCCGGGGTGCAGCCCGGTTTCTCGGGGGTGAACTGCCAGCCCGCCGACTCGCGGTACGGGTCGAGCACGTCCATCGAGAGCACGTCTTCGAGCCCGAGAAGCGTCCGAACTAACACGGCGCCGTGCGCCCAGGGACAGGCCCGGGAGATGTAGAGGTGATACCGATCTGGTTCCGCTGGGAAGCGGGCGTCGGGATCTGCCTGGATGCGATCGCGGAAGGCCGCGTCCTGGCGCTGGAACCGGCCATCCGTATCAGACTCGAACATAGAGCGCGTACGCGCTCAGAGTGGAAATACTCCGGGCCAGCGGCAGCTATGTGCCCGTGTGCTCGATACCTTCGAACATCTGATCGACGCCGGCCTGTTCGGCCGTCATGACCGAGGGATGGACGGCGACGCCGATCACGAAGTCACCGTCGTGCGCCACGCGAACCAGGTGGACGGTGACGTCGACGGACTGCCCGCCGAACTCGGTCGTCGCGTCGAAGGCCGTGACCGTAGCGTTCTCCCCGAGGATCGTCGCCGTGCGATTGTCACGGACGGTGACATCCGAGAGGTCGGCCCGGTTCGTGGCGACCGCTTCGAGGAGCTGTCGCGGGCTCATCGATCCGACCGGGTTGAGCGGCCGATCCACTACGGCCATCTGTGGGGTCGAAACCACGACCACGGTCCCGGTGGCCTCACTGGTCGTCACCACCAGGTCCCGCTCGTAGGTGGCGATGTGGTTCGTCGCCTCGACGGTTCGCTCCTGGCCGGCGACCGAGACAGTCCGGTTGATCGACTGGGTGTCCACGCCCACCAGGTCGTACTGGGCGGCGCTCTGGGCGTCCTCCGTGACTGTCGCGGGGCCGGCCGAGAATTCGAGGGTCTCGCCCGTGAGCAACGCACAGCCGCTGAGTGCGACGAGTCCGATTAGTGCCACGGCGAGGAGTGTACGTCTGTCCATGGCGCCCATAAGTAACTCCACGCTCCTGAACCTTCGTGTCAGTCGGCGCTCGACTCGGCCTCCTCGATCGGCTCCGTTCCGTCCGGGAGCGATTCACCGAGACGGTCGAGCACCCGGCGACCCCGCCCCTCGCCCAGCGCCCGGACCAGGGCGAGAGCCCGCTGGGTCCGGGTCTGCCGCCAGGAGGCTTCCCGGGCCTCGTAGGTCCGGATCGCCCGGAGGAAATCGACCTTCGAGAACTCCGGCCAGTAGGGTGTACAGAAGAAGGCCGCGGCCTCGTTGCCGTTCGCGTGCCAGGGCAGGAAGTTGCTCGTGCGTTCGTCCCCGCCGGTGCGGACGATCAGATCGACGTCCCGCAGTTCACCGTCGTAGAGCCGGGATTCGATGGCCTCGACGTCCACGTCCTCCGGTTCGAGATCGCCTGTGGCGACGCCGTCGGCGACGTCCTGGGCGACGTCGAGCAGGGCCGCCCGCCCCCCGTACGCGATGGCGACGTTGAGCGTCAGGTTGTCGTACGCCGCGGTCTGCTGTCTCGCGTAGGCGATCGCGTCCTGCACCCGTTCGGGAACCCGGTGGGTCTGACCGAGGGCTCGAATCCGGACGCCCTCCTCGTGGATTCGGTCGCTGTCCGCGAACTCGTAGAGCTTCTCGGTCAACAGGTCGAAGAGGTGTTCTCGCTCGGCGGCGGGTCGATCGAAGTTCTCCGTGGAGAAGGCATAGATCGTCAACTCCTCGATGCCCAGGTCCGCACACCACTCGAGTACCTGTTCGGTGGTCTCGGCCCCGGCCTCGTGGCCCCGCTTTGCCTCGGCTCCCTGTTCGCGGGCGTAGCGTCGGTTTCCGTCCTGGATGATCGCGACGTGAGTGGGGACCCCGGAGATCTCCCGCCGGAGGACCCGCTCGTAGACGGCCCGGACGCCGCGAGCGATCCAGTCTCTCATCGTGCTGGTCAAGACGCCTGGCTGCTATCAGTTTTCCGCTCGGTGGACCGGAGGGGCTAAACCGGCCCTGGTCCTATCGCGGCCCATGTCCGAGCAAGGCGACGTCGAACTCTACCAGCAGGCCGTCTCGCTTTTGCAACCGGGGGAGGCCGAACTCGTGGGCATCGTCGTCCACACGGACTTCGACCGGACCGAAGAACCGGCGATGAACGAGTTGATGCTGGAGATCGGCGAGCGGATCGCCGCGGCGATCCAGGACGACGAGATGTACGTCTACAGCGGCGAGGACGACCACCGCTTCGGGGCTGGACAGTTCCACGGTCGCCGCCTGGGGGACGACGAGTTCATCTGGGAGTGCCAGCAGCTCTTCCGTGCGGATTCCTTCGATCTGGTCTTCTACTGGGAGCGGGCCGGGGCCCACGACGCCGTCGTCGACTCTGTCACCGAGGTCACGGATCGCGTCGTCCCGATCACTGAGGACGGCTTCGTTTCACGCTGACACGAAACGGGCGCTGATTACCGTGAGGGGAAGGGTGTTTTGGCCAGGAGCGCGTTGGCTAGTGTATGAGTGACACACTCTCGGAGGACACGATTCACGAATCCTTGCCGGCAGACTGGGAGTACGACGGCACGGAGATACTCCGAACCGTCGAATTCGATTCGTATCTCGACGGGGTGGCGTTCGCTCGCGAGGTGGCCGAACTCGCCGACGAGGCGTTTCACCATCCGCGCATCGTCATCGAGTTTCGCGCCGTGACGGTGGCGTTCACCAGCCACGAGGCCGGTGGGGTAACCGAGCAGGATCTCGAACTCGCAGCCCGGGTGAACGATCTGGACTGAACCAGCGCAAGGCACTTATCTGGCGACTGACAAGGGAGCCCGTATGCAGCCCGAGGCCTACGACTTCTGGTTACTCGATCTCGACGGCACGATCGTCGACACCGAGTGGGCCTACACTCGCGAGGTCTTTGATGCCGTCGGCGAGCAACTGGGCTATGCGTTCTCCGACCGGGAGGCCCGGGCGCTCTGGCACGGTTTGCTCGGGTCGCGTGATGCCTACCTCGAAGAATTGGGGTTCGAACCGGTCGAGTTCTGGGAGACGTTTCACGCCGTCGAGGACCCCCAGGAGCGGGCCGAAGCGACCTATCTCCACGAGGACGCCGCGTTCGTCGCCGACCTCGACGTGCCGGTCGGCGTGGTGACCCACTCCCAGCCGTTCCTCGCTGACCCGGTCATGGCGAACCTGGACATCGCCGACTGGTTCGACACTGTGGTCACCTGTTCGTCCGAACTGGGCTGGAAGCCCGACCCCACCCCGCTCCAGGTCGCGATGGACGACCTGGGGGTCGATCCCCAGTCGGCCCGGGGCGTGATGGCCGGCGACGCGGATACCGACGTCGGCGCGGCCTGGAACGCGGGCCTCGACGCGATTCACGTCGAACGCCATGGGGCCTGTGAACGCGGGAAGTGTGTCCTCGGTGACTACCGCGTTGCTGACTTCTCGGAGTTGTTCTCCCGGTCCGCCTCGGACTGAACCGGTCGGGGACAGCCACCCCACTGCTCGACCGTGACCGATTCGCCCGCCGGGATCGCCGACCGAGATTCCGCGACCTGCACCCAGCCGTCGGTTTGTGAGAGCGACGGGAGCCCGTGACCCGACGCCTCGCTCACACCGCCGTCGAGGGACACGCCGTGAATCGTCCGCCGGCCCGGCTGACTCTTCAGTTCGGATTTGAGCGGGGCCCTCACCGAGGGTGGGCCCACGAGCGGCGTCCCGAGCGCCCGCGTGAGTGCCGGCCGGACGAGCACCCAGTCGAGTGCGAGGTTGGCCATCGGCGTCCCGGGGAGCATCGCGATCGGTGTTCCGTCCACGACCCCGATCCCGGCGCTGTGTCCGGGTCGGACTGCCAGTTCGGTGACCAGGACCTCGCCCAGGTCTTCGACGACCGCTGGCAGGAGATCCCGCTCGCCCACCGACGATCCACCGCTGGTGAGCACGAGATCGGCGTCCAGGTCCCGCTCGATCGCCTCTCGAAGGGCCTCTCGCTCGTCGGTCACGACCTCGCGGTAGCGGGGTGCCATCCCCCAGCGATCGAGGAGTTGTGCACTGACCAGCCCGTTCGATTCGACGACCTGGCCGGGGCCCGGGTCGGCCTGGACGAGTTCCTCGCCGGTCGGAATCACGGCGACCGTCGGCGGTTCGATCACCGACACGGTTCGGACGCCGGCGACTTTCAGTGCCCCCAGGTCCCCCGGTCGGAGCCGGTGGCCCGCTTCGAAGAGCGGTGTCCCGGCTTCGAGGTCTGCCCCGACCGGGACGACGTGGGTGCCGGCTTCGACCGATTCCGTGACTTCGATGCCTGCCCCCGTCTCGGTCGTCCACTCGACCATGACGACGGCGTCTGCGCCCTCGGGGACCGCCGACCCGGTGTGCACCCAGGCGGCCTCGCCAGGCCCGAGTGCGCCCTCGGTGGGGTCGAGCACGGTCGGGCTCGCTGCGGTCGCGGTTTCCGTGTCCGCAGCTCTCACGGCGTACCCGTCCCGGGTCGCCCGACGGTAGTGGGGCTGGGGCCGTTCGGCCGGGACGCCCGCAGCCAGGACCCGACCGTCGGCCGACTGGAGCGGGACCGATTCGGTCCGATCGACGGCCCCCAGGTGCTCGGCCAGCGTCGAGATGGCATTCGCGAGTCGGACTGGCCCTGTCTCGGTCATGATTCCGAATTGGTGCCCGCGGGCCAAAACACCCCTGGACCTGGCCGTGTCGGTGTCCGGTACCACTGCCTTTTACGCCCTCCCCGGCCTACGTCCCACTATGGATATGATACGCGAGGCCCTGGCGACCCTTCCGGATGCAGTCTTTGCCGACCTCCTCGAATCGCCGACGTCCTATCGACTGATCCTGGACGTTCCCGGGGTCGACCGTTCGGGCCTGGACCTCGAAGCGACCGAACACCACCTCGAACTTCGTGCCACCCGGACAAAACAGGTCCCCGAGGGCTTCGAGTATCACACCGACGCCCGCTCGATGACCCTCTCGGCGACCATCCCGATGCCGACCGACGCCGACCCGGAGGCGGCAAGCGCCACGCTGGAGAACGGGGTTCTCACGATCGACGTCCCGCGACACGAGGAGTCGGGCCGATCGATCCCCATCGAGGGATAGCCGTGGTGGCCCTTCGTTCGTACTGGCGGTTCGTGCTGGTCACCTGGAACTTCATGCCGCTCCTGTTGCGGTGGCTCCGGGACCGCCGCCGCTATGTCCTCTTTGGCCCCTCGCGGTCGATCACGAGCGAGGAGCGACGCGACCGGGCCCAGCAACTGTTGGACTCGCTTTTGACCCTCGGGCCCACGTTCATCAAGTTCGGCCAGATCCTCTCGACCCGGCCGGACGTGTTGCCACCCGAGTACATCGAGGTCCTCACCCAGCTTCAGGACAAGGTGCCACCGGCCCCGTGGCCGGAGGCGAAGGCCGTCATCGAGGACGATATCGGGCCCATCGAGGCGACGTTCGACGACTTCGACACGGACCCGATCAGCGGCGCGAGCCTGGGGCAGGTCTACCGGGCCACCGTCGACGGCGAGGAGGTGGCCGTGAAGGTCAGGCGACCCGGCATCGAGGAACTGGTCGAGGCCGACCTCACGGCGATCAAGTGGGCCCTCCCGCTGTTGCTCTACTTCGTGGACGACGCCCGGGCCTTCTCCCTGGAGAACTTCGCCGACGAGTTCGCGGTCACGATCCGCGAGGAGATGGACTACGGCCGGGAGCGGGACATGCTCGTGGAGATCCGCCAGTACTACGAGGACGATCCGAAGATCCGCATGCCGCCGGTCGTGGACACACACTCCAGTGATCGCGTGCTCACGATGGAGTACATCCCGGGGACGAAGATCACCGACATCTCGGAACTCGACGCCCAGGGCATCGACCGGACCGAAATCGCCGAGCGGCTCACCCGGACCTACCTGGAGATGATCACCGAGCATGGGGTCTATCACGCCGACCCACACCCGGGAAACCTGGCGGTCCAGTCCGATGGCACCATCGTCTTCTATGACTTCGGGATGAGCGGCCGGGTCGATCAGTTCCTCCAGGAGAAGATCATCGAGTTCTACATCGCCGTCGCGAACCGCGAGGTGGACGAAATCCTGGACGTGCTGGTCGAGATGGGGACCCTCTCGCCCGACGCCGACCGACAGACGATGGCCGAGGTGATGGAACTCGCGATCCAGGACGCCCGGGGCGAGGAGATCGAGACCTGGCGGGTTCAGGAGATCCTCAACCGGGTCGAGGGGACGATTTACGAGTTCCCGTTCCGACTCCCGGAGAACCTGGCGCTCGTGATGCGGGTCGCGACCGTCGTCGAGGGGGTCTGTGTGACCCTGGACCCGGATTTCGACTTCATCGAGGTGGCCTCGGACTTCCTCACCGAGCGGGGCTACCGGGAGGAGTCGATCCAGAAGATCCTCTCCGAGACGGGGGACGATCTCGTGGCCGCCACCCGCTCCTCGCTCAAGATCCCGCCGAAACTCGACCGGGCGCTCAATCGCGTCGAGCGGGAGTCCCTGGTCGTCCAGGCCGAGGTGCGGGACGACGAGGGCGTGATCGATCAGCTGGCCGGCCGGATCGTCCTCGGCCTCCTCGTGGCGGCCGGGATTCCGACGACGGCCCTGCTTTACGTGGAATCGGCTTTCCCGGCGGTCTGGGGGGCTGTGGGCCTCACGGCCGTCGCCGGGCTCTGGCTAATCCGGAGTTTCACCCGCCGGAAGGGGATTCGAACCGCCCCCGGCGTGGCCGATCAGTACTTCGACGAGCGCCAGCGCCACCGGGAGAGCCAGGAATCCGGAGACGACTAAACCCCTGGCCCCGAGGGGGTGAGCATGGACGTGCCACCGTTCGAACTCGAACGCTTCTTCGCCGAGTACGAGCACGAGGCCGACATCATGCTCGCCGAGTCGGGTATTCGAAGCCTCCCCGCGGATCGCTTCGACCTCGACCCCGGGCCCCTGGGATATGTGATCCCGACGAACGGCGACCCGGCGCTTCGAGCCGAGATCGGCGGGCGATACGGGCGCAACCCCGAGGAGGTGTTACTCACGGTCGGCACCCAGGAGGCGAACTTCGTCCTCTTCCAGTCGCTTCTCTCCCGCGGGGACCACGCCGTCGTGGTGACCCCGACCTATCAGGCCTTGCACTCCCTGCCCGAGACCATCGCGGACGTGACCCGGGTCGATCTGGAGCCCCCGGAATGGACACTCGACATGGACGAGGTGGCTGGGGCGATCCGGCCCGAAACCGAGTTGATCGTCATCAACAACCCGAACAACCCGACCGGCCGGTATCACGATCCCGAGACGATCCACGCCCTGTACGACCTCGCAGTCGACAACGACGCCTACCTGCACGCAGACGAGGTGTATCGGCTGCTCGACCCGGATCCGGACCCGCCGGTCGCCTCGCTGGGCCCACACGGTATCAGCACGGCCGGGCTCACGAAGGCCTACGGCCTGGCCGGGCTGCGATTCGGCTGGCTGGTCGCTGACGAGGCCGTGATCGACGCGGCCTGGCGCTGGAAGGATTACACGACGATATCGCCCTCGAAGATCGGTCAGCACGTCGCCAGGCAGGCGCTGGGCGAGCAGGAGGCCGACATTCTCGCGGAAAACCGCGAACTCGCCACTCGGAATCGCGAGATCGTCCGGGACTTCCTCGACGCACAGGACCTCGACTGGTTCGATCCGGTCGGCGTCAACGGGTTCGTCGAGGTGCCGCCAGAGTTCGAGAGCAGCGAGGCGTTCTGCCGCGAATTCGTCGAGCAGGAGTCAGTCGTGCTCGCCCCAGGGGCCGCGTTTGGCTTCGACGGCTATTTCCGGATCGGCTTTGGGCTGCCGACCGACGAACTTCGCGAGGGGCTCGCTCGGCTGGAGTCGTTCCTCGGCGGACGCTAAGGCGGTTCCAAACTGTTTATACACCGCAGGCGAAAAACCCGCGATATGCCCAGACAACAGAAGGAAGTGCGAGACCTTCAGGAGGGTAACTACGTGATGATGGAGGAGACCCCGTGCAAGATCACGGCCTACAGTACGGCCAAGCCGGGCAAACACGGCAGCGCCAAGGCCCGAATCGAGGGTCGCGGGGTCTTCGACGAGCGAAAGCGCTCGCTGTCCCAGCCGGTCGACCAGAAGGTATGGGTCCCAATCATCGACCGCAAACAGGGCCAGGTCGTCTCCGTCGAGGGTGACGACGCCCAGATCATGGACCTGGAGACCTACGAAACGTTCACGATGCGGGTCCCCGAGGACGAGTCCCTGTCCCCCGACGACGAGATCGAGTACCTCGAGTACGAGGGCCAGCGCAAGATCCTCGAGTAAATGTTTCCGGGGGCGAACGCGGCTCGTGAGGACGCCGACTTCGTGATCGTTGGCGCGCCGCTGGACGTCTCGACTAGCTTCCAGCCGGGGACCCGTTTCGGCCCCGACCGGATCCGCCGCTTCGCCCGGAGCTTCGAGGACTACGATCACCACACCGACAGTCGATTTACTGACCTCGCGGTCCACGACCACGGCGATATCGGGGCCTGGGATGACGCCCGTGACTACCTGGATTACCTCTCGGGGGTGCTCGCCGACGTTCACCGCGAGGACGCCGTTCCGATCCTTCTCGGCGGCGAGCACACCGTGACCGTCGCCGGCGTCGAGGCCGTCGAACCGGACGTGTTCGTCACAGTGGATGCGCATCTCGATCTTCGGGAGTCCTATGCGGGCAACGAGTGGAGCCACGCTACGGTTACCCGGCACGCACTCGACGTGGCTGATCGGGCGGTCATCCTGGGTGCCAGAGCCGGGAGCGAGGCCGAATGGGAGCGGGCCACGGCTGGGGACGTCACCGTCGTCCCGCCGCCGGCGGTCGGGGACTGGGAGCCCGACTTCGGCGAGGAATCGGTCTATCTCAGCGTGGACATCGACGCTGCCGATCCGGCGTTTGCCCCCGGCACGGGCACGAAAGAGCCCTTCGGCCTCGACTCGCGGACGATGCGAACGGTCCTGACGCGGGTCGCGCCCGCGATGGACGGCTTCGACGTGGTCGAGGTCAACGACCAGGACGACGGGCAGGCGGCCACGCTCGCGGCCAAACTCCTGCGGCGGGCGGTCTTCGATCACGCCGATCGCTAATCTGGGACTGGGTGCCGGCCGAGCCCATGACTCTTTGTGACCGGGCCCGAATCGCAGCCCATGGAAGCGTCAGTGCTCTACGACCGTCTGGACGAGGAACTTGCCGTCGAGGACTACGCCGACGTGGACGCCAGCGCCAACGGACTGCAGGTCGGGTCAGGCGCGGGAGCGGTCGACCGCGTGGCCGTGGCCGTCGACGGCGTGCAGGCAACCTTCGAGGCCGCGGCCGACTGGGACGCCGACGCGATGGTCGTCCACCACGGGCTCTCCTGGGGCGGCATCGACCGGATCACGGGTCGCACCTACGATCGTGTCGCCGCGCTCGTCGAGAACGACATCGACCTCTACGCGGTTCACCTGCCCCTCGACGGCCATCCCCAGTACGGCAACGCCGCCGGCCTGGCCGACCGGCTGAACCTGGGGAATCGCGCGCCCTTCGGCCGCCTGGGGCCAGTCACCGTCGGCCAGCAGGGCTGGCTCCAGCAGCCCGCGTCCCCGGCGGCGCTGCACGAGACCCTCGAAGACCTGCTGGATCACGGCGGCCAGGGGGTCCGCCTGCTTGATTTCGGTCCCGAGGAGATCGAGTCGGTCGCGATCCTCACCGGGAGCGGGACTGACTGGCTCGACGAAGCCGTCGCGGCCGACGTCGACGCCTACGTCACCGGCGAACCGGAGGGCAAACTCTACCACATGGCCAGGGAGGCCGGCGTGAACGTCTTCCTCGGCGGGCACTACGGGACCGAGACCTTCGGGGTCCGCGCCCTCGCGGACCTGATTGCCGAGTGGGGCCCGGAGACGGCCTTCCTCGACGAACCGACCGGGCTCTAAGACAGTCCGACGCCCCGATTCGGCGCGCAGTTCGTCGTGTCAGGAGGATCGATTATATGTAGGCGAGGCACCAAGTCACTTACTGTCATGTCACACGACGACGATCCGCCCGAAGAGATGCCCTCGACCCCGAGCCAGTTCGCCCGCGACCATCCCGCAGTTTGGGACGCCTACGCAGACCTGGGGGCGGCCACGGCCGAAGCTGGCCCGCTAGAGGGCGAGGAAAAACGGCTCGTGAAACTCGCGCTCGCCATCGGCGCCCAGTCGGAGGGTGCGGTCCACTCCCACGTCAGGCGGGGTCTCGACGAGGGGCTGGATCCCGCTGCGATGCGACAGGTCGCCATCCTCTCGATTCCGACGCTCGGCTTCCCTGAGGCGATGGCGGGCCTGAGTTGGATCAACGACCTGGCCTGAGCTGAGTACCGCTTCCCGAACGATTTTTGGCTCGCGCCGGAGATCGTATACTGTGTCAACGGCCCCCACGGAGCAACCGACTTGTCCGGCCTGTGACCGCCCCCTGTACAGCCGGCACTGCAAGTACGTCTGCCCGAGCCACGGTGTGGTTTTCGACTGTTCGGACCCGTTCTGGTGACCGAATTAGAGGTCTTCGAGGACGCCGGCGACGATCAGCGGGAGGACCAGGGTCGCCTCGGCCTCGACGAGGGTGTGATTTCGGTCGCCGTCCTTGATCTTGCCCCAGGAGACGGCCTCCTTGGGCGGCGCGCCGGAGAGCGAGCCATCCCCCTCCATCCCGGTCGAGACGTACACCGCGTAGTCCGCGCCGCCGCGGAAGAGGTTCGTCATGATCGCCTGGTGTTTCGGGACGCCCCCGCCGAGGACGATCAGTCCGGTCTCCTCGGCGAGCAGGCCTTCGTCGATCAGCGAGTCATAATCCTCCAGGATCTCGATGCCGACCTCGGGCTCTTCGTTCTGCCGGTAGTAGAAGAGGAAGTTCCCGACCTCGGCGTCGACCAGCGCGGGGCAGTACACCGGCACGTCGTTTGCCGCGGCCTGGGACAGCACCGAGTCCGGATCGTCCAGCCGCTCGCCGATCTCACGGGAGAAGGCGGTGGGGGTGCGGACCTTCTGTTCGGCGAAGAAGTCCGGGAAGAAGTCGTTGAGATAGGATTCGAGCCAGACATAGCGGTCCGAGGGGACGAAGATGTTGCCCAGTCGGTTGATCCCCGACTCGCGCATCTCGGCCTCGTCGACCTCCCACTCGCCCATCTTGAAGGGTTTCTCCGATTTGATGATGTCCTCGGTGATCGAGCCGGAGGTGGTGATCAGCACGTCGACCAGCCCTTCCCGAACCATCGCCGCGACGACCTCCCGCAGGCCGGAGGAGACGATGTTCGAAGTGAGGGTGAGGTAGATCGTGGCATCCGCCTCGCGCATCTGCTCGATCAGGTCGATGGCCTCCGCCACCGCGGTGGCCTGGAAGCCGGTGGTCGCGTAGCTCTCCAGGAGTTCCCCGACATCGAACTCCCCGCGGAAGTCATAGCCGCGGACGTCCGGGCTGTCAAGTTCCGTCTCGGAGCCCGGGATAACGTTCTCTTTCGTGTCCTCGGTCATATTCTATGGGCCGTGACGAGCGGGTAAGAGTCCATCACTTTCGACCTCGCGGACCGCAGGTGGTTTTTGCCCGCCGCGTGTAGCGTGGGTTGGCCGATGACGATGCACCGGGCCGAGCCGGCGTAGGCACCCGGCGATGACGAGCCCTATGAGTACCGAGGCCAGCTTTCGACGACAACACAGCACCATCTGAGTCTGTTGCTGATCTGCAGCAGCCACCACCCAATCGCTGGAGGTTACGGCCGTCCTGAATCATTGTATTCGTGTGGGACGAGAAGCCCGCTGAAAGCAAAATACTGTTAGTAAGTCTCTCCCAAACCTATTCGACGGTCGCGCGAATAGGTCTAGGCATGGTTGCGCAGTTCACCGACAGACACCTGGGAAAGCGGGTGGTCGACCACAACGGCGTCGAGGTCGGGACCGTGGATGACGTCCGGAACGGCGACCTCTATGTAAAAGTCGGCCCGGACGCCGATTCGGAGACACTCTCGGAACTGCACTGGGACGGAACGGTGAACAAGGAAGTTCACCGCTTACCCGACCAGTACGTTTCGGACATCACCGACACGACCGTCCGAATCACCATCTGAACCAGTCGAAGCAGGTTTCTCACGAAGTGAATAGAGGCGTAAAGCAATAACCCATTGGCGTACTAACGTGAGGACGCACACGCGAGTGAGCTATCCGCATCCATCATGCATGAAGAGTCACGGAGTGTCCCCTCGCGGAATGCAAGGGGAACCCTGGTGGTCGAAATCGCCCTCGAATTCGGTACCGGCACGAAGTGCTGTGCAGCGAGGGGGCTGGGGACGCCGATCGAGCACCACCTCATCGACGACACGTGCTATGTCACCTGTCGGAGCCCGGACTCCGACTCGGAACTCATTCACGACACGGTACCGGTCGATATGGTGTGTGCGTGCCGTGTGCTGGCCAGTCACGGCTGTATCCCGTCGTTAGAATCGATCGACAGCGAGCGGATGGTAGTGCGCACGAACCCAGAGAACAGGCGGGTGCTTCGCGAACTGATGGCGGATCTCGACGACATCGCCGACAGCGTTGGGCTCCGCAGTCTCGTCGTCAATGGCGCCCAATCGGACTCGGATTCGGCACTCGTGAACCTGCAGGAACTAACGGTCCTGGAACGTGAAACAGTCGAGGCGGCGATACTGGCAGGCTACTACGACCGGTCCGGCGGCGCAGGATTCGGTGACCTCGCTCGCGACTTAGCGATCACGAAATCCGCACTATCCAAACGGCTGAGTTCGGCGGAAGCAAAGATAATGCGGAATTTGTACCGTAACGAATAGCCTCACGCAGCCAGTTCTTATCGGTGTAGAGTCACCGTCTCACGCGTTTACTCTATATGTAGTAGTACTTAAAGGAGGAAACTATGGCCGTGCGGACGGATGGTGGCGAGACTCCTATGCCTTTCTAGGGGAAATCACAATGCATACCGATCGAGGTCCGCGAACGGTGGCGGATCTGTTGAACGACGAGGACTGGCAACAGACAGTCGATGACGCACTCGAAGCGAGTGCCAACGACACGGAACTGGGAAAGCGCATGGGTCGGGACGCGATCCGGCTCAGCATCGGCGAGCTGTCCGAGGACGAATTCCACGAGAAGTATCACGAGGACGTCGTCGAAGAGTTCGGCGTCGATGACAGGCCGATAACGCCGGAGAACCACGATGAGTGACGAGGACAACGGCGTCAGTCGACGGTCCGTACTGCTGGGTGCAGGGGCCGCAGCGGGGGTTCTCGGGCTCGGTGGCACGGATTACAATTTTTCGCTCTCGGCGACGAATCCGGCACAGACTGGCGGCCTCCTCGACAAATCCAAGGTCGTCAGGACCGCGTGTGCGCCGAACTGTCGGGGCAAATGCCCACTGAACGTCTACGTGCGCGATGGCGAGATCAAGTTCGTCGAACCCCAGATGACCGACGACGAGCAGTATCGTCGGGCGTGTCTTCTGGGGCAGTCCCAGATTCAACGGGTCTACAGCCCGAAGCGGCTGAAGTATCCGATGGTCCGTTCCGATTGGGAGCCCGGCAACCCCAATCCGGAGGGCCGTGGCCCTGACGCTGAGTACGAGCGTGTCTCCTGGGACACCGCACTCACGTACGTCGCGGAGGAGATGACACGCCTCAGGGATGAGTATGGTCCCGAAAGTATGTGGATGCATACAGCATCGGGAGACAATGGGGTCGGCGGAAACCTCATCGGGCGATTCGCGCAGGTGTGGGGTGCGACCCAGTGGCGGACGGCGATCGACACGAACGTCGGTCGGGGATTCAACAGGATCACCGGCTATGGCTTCTACCTCCCGCCGACGAATCTCTCCGAAGACTGGGAGAACGCCCAGACCATCATCGTCTGGGGATCTGATATTTTCGAGAGCCAGTTCCAAAACGATGCCTCAAAGCTTCACAAGGCGATCGAAAACGGGGCGAAACTAGTCGTCGTCGACCCGGTTTACACGACGACCGCCGCCAAAGCGGATCTGTGGCTTCCAATCCGGCCGGGCAAGGACGTCTACCTCGGACTTGCCATGATCCAGGAGATCCTCGCGGAGGAACTGTACGACACTCGATTCCTCCGCGAGCGGACGACCGCTGGGGCACTGGTCCGGGATGACACCCAAGAGCTGGTGCGAATGGCTGATCTCGACGGTAATTCCGACGATGACGACCGCGTCGTTGGTATCGACGCCGAATCGGGAGCGCCAGTTCCGCTCGAAGCAGATACGTATGCCAACGTCGAATTGTTCGGGTCGTACACCGTCGATGGCATCGCGGCCACGACGGGCCTCACGCTGCTTGAAGCACACGTCGAGGAGTACCGACCGGAGGCCATCGCGGAGGTGACCGGATTGAACGTCGAGGACATTCGGACGGCGACGAGGTGGCTGGCAACCCGGGGCCCCGGTGGGATTGCTCCGAGCTACGCGGTGGGACGGTACAAGTATGGCCACATCTTTGGGCAGACCTACGCCATCATCATGGCGCTCACTGGCGATTACGGGAAGTCGGGAACCATCCACTCCCACCATCCGAGTGGCGCATCGCTCAATACCGGCGATTACGGGACGCCGGAGGGCGTCGAGGGTATCGAGGGCGTCGAGGGCGCCGCGACGGTGAAGATGGAAGACATTCAGGAGGTCATCAGGACCGGCGACCCCCATCCGATCAAAGCCGTCTACGGGATGCAGTCGAACCGCCTTATCAACCAGGTTCCTGACAGGCAAAGCCGCATAGAGATGCTGAAGGGCCTCGACATGGTCGTCTGGGCCGATTTCGTCAAATCCTCGACGGTCGAGTGGGCGGACATCATCTTGCCAGCGGCCCACTGGTTCGAAAAAGAGGACATCACCGACGCCTGGGGCTCTCACCCGCACATCTCATACCGGGAGAAGGCTCACGAACCGCTCTGGGAGGCCCGCGACGACTACTACATCCTCGCGGAGTTAGCCGAAAAACTCGGCTACGAGGACCTCTTTCTCGGTGACAAGCGGGCCGAACTGCGAAAGATCGCATCGAACGATGACCGCTTTTCCTTCGATGAACTGCGCAGGAAGGGCAACATCCGGGTCGAAGACGAGGTCATCAAATACACCGACCCGTTCCCGACGGAGACTGGACGGATCGAGATCTACGACGAGAGCAAACCGGTCGAAGACGAAGGGACCGTCCTCGATCTCCCGCGTCCGATCGAGGACCGAAGCGCCGACGATCACGAACTGGCTGACCAGTATCCGCTCATGTTCATGCAGAAACACCCGAAGTGGCGGATCCACTCTCAGTGGGCGGACAATGCCGTGGTCCGCAAGTTCGAACCTGAGCCGTCACTCGACATCCATCCGTCGGATGCAGCGAGCCGGGGTTTCGGTGATGGCGAGTACGTTCGAGTGTTTAACGACCGGGGTGAGGCGGTCGTCAAAGCCAATTACAACGAGGGACAGCAGCCCGGGTTGGTAAACATCGATCAGGGATGGTGGCACGAGGACTTCATTCGGGGGGACTTGCAGGATCTCACCCACGACGAGGTGAACAAGCTGGCACCGACGTTCGTCTACTACGACGTGCGCGTGGAAGTCGAGCCCGCTCCCGAAGACATTGATACGAGTATGTACGAGGACGCAGAGCCAGCTGACTGGCTCGAAACGGGGACAATGGGTGGTGAGGACTGATGACAAGTTATGGAATGGTAATCGACCTCGAGCGGTGTATCGGCTGTCAGGCCTGTGCGATATCCTGCAGCCAGGAGAACAACGTCTCCCTGGACCAGCAGTGGAACCGGGTCCTGACCGAGGGGGGAACCAATATGGACACGCCTGCAGGGACGTACCCGGAGTCCGGCCGCGATGGCACCCTGGAGATGAACCACCAGCCGACAGCCTGTCAACACTGTCAGAACGCCCCGTGTGTCAAGGTCTGTCCGGTCAATGCGACCTACACCCGTGAGGACGGTATCGTCGAAATCGACTACGACAAGTGTATGGGCTGTCGCTACTGCATGGCCGCCTGTCCGTACAACGCTCGCGTGTTCAACTTCGGCGAATCGAAGACCATCCCTGCAGCCGGGACTGGCCACGTCGAGGAGCGGCCCCAGGGTGTCGTCGAAAAGTGCACCTTCTGCACTCACCGCCTGGAGAAGGGTATCGACCCCGCGTGTGTGGTCGGCTGCCCGTCGGATGCTCGGATCTTCGGCGACCTCGACGATCCGGACAGCACGGTCTCACGCTACGTAAAAAAGTACGAAACCGACCGACTGCTCGAAGACCTGGACACCGAGCCCAACACCTACTACGTTCGTGGGGACATGTCCCCCGGCCGTCCGCAAACCGGCAACGAACTGGAGGGAACTCCAAAAAAGGAGTCGCTGGCTGACGGGGACGACACGCCCCCACTGGGATTTGCCTCGACCAACGGAGGTGAGGACTGATGAGCACTGAACACTCCGGGCTCGCCATTCCGCAGTTTGGCACCAAAGGTCGCATCTGGCTCCTCGCACTTGGCGTTCTGGTCGCGGCTGGGTTCGTTGCCTGGCTGTATCAACTCAGCCAGGGCCTGGTCGCGACCGGTATGGACAACGTCTTCTCGTGGGCGCTTTATATCATGCTCTTTGTCTTCTTCGTGGGGCTCTCAGCGGGGGGTCTCATCATTTCGAGTGTGCCCAAGTTCTTCCATTCGAAACGGTACGACAGTCTCGCGCAACTGGGCGTGTTGCTCAGCTTCGCCTGTATCGTCGTCGCCGGCCTGATGATCATCCCGGACCTGGGCCGTCCAAGCCAGATTACCGGCTTCATCACTTCCCCGGACTTCCGCTCGCCGATGGTCTGGGACTTCGGGATCGTCGTGGTCTATGGCCTCTTCAGCGCCGGGTACCTCTGGCTTTTGACCCGCCGTGACCTCGCGCAGATGGGTTCACCGCTCGCCTTCGGTGTCACGGACACCGAAGATGGTCGAAAGGCCGACCGCAAAAAGGCCTTCTGGGCGGCGGCGGTCGCCATCCCGCTTGCGATCATGCTTCACTCCGTGACGGGGTGGATCTTCGGTCTCCAGGTCGGCCGCGGCGACTGGTTCAGCCCGCTTGTCGCGCCGATGTTCATCATGAAGGCACTCGTCTCCGGTCTCGGTCTCCTGTTGGTGACTGCCGTGCTGGTGGATAAATTCACCCGCTATGAGTTGCCCCAGAAGTTGGTGCCGGACCTCGGAAAGATACTCGGCGTGTTCATCGCGGTGCACATCGTCTATCTCGTGGCAGCCGAGCGGCTCCCCCACGCGTGGGCCTCGAACTTCGAGTTCTGGGCCATCACGAGTTCGTTTCTGGTCGGGGACTCGACCTACTTCTGGATCTGGACGGTCGTCGGTGGCGCGATTCCACTCGCGCTGCTCATTGTGCCGTCGATACGCCAACAGGTCTGGGCGGTCGTCACCGCGAGCGTCCTGGCAATCGTCGGCATCCTCTTCGAGGGGATCTACCTCGTGTTCACCGGATATACCGATTTGAACATCACGGCCGCTCCGGGTGTGACCACGGGTCGTGGCTACACCGGGCTTGGAGCGGACGTCTGGACGACCATCGGTGTCTACACGCCGACGGCCGTCGAGCTCCTCATCTCGGTGGGTATCATCGCGCTTGGCGCGTTGATCGTGACCGTCGGACTGCGGTTCATCCCGATGCAGCCCGGCAACGGCGTCGAATTCCACGAACGCGAAACGCCCGTGACGGATACGGCAGTCGCCGACGGCGGCTCTGAACGCCTCGACGACGAGCGTGGGGAGCCGTGATGCCAGTCGCCGAGGACACCGAACGACTGGCCCAGGGGTATGCAGTGCTCGGGCGCTGCTGGCGCCAGCCGGACGAGGCGCTGGTTGAAGCGATCAACTCCGGGACCCTCTCGACAGTCGTTCCGGACGTGGAGTCAGTGACGGTCAAGGACCTGCGCATCGAGCACACCCGCCTGTTTGTCGGGCCGGGCGGACCGCCGTGTCCACCATACGAAAGTGTCTACCGTGATGGGGAAGGCGACGCCCGCGGAAACGTGCTTGGGCCGTCGACTGGAGCCGTCGTAACGTGGTATCAGGCCCACGGCCTGGGGCTGGATCGGGACTGGTCGGACCTCCCTGACCATGTCGCCACCGAACTCGAGTTCGTTTCCCACCTCGCTGCCGACGGGTCCGAGGATCTTCGAGAGCAATTCCTCGATGAACACCCGCGCCAGTGGATGCGACCGTTTCTCGACGGAGTGCGTGCCGAGACCCACGAATCGTTCTACGCCGGGCTTGCAGACGCCACCGAAGACGCGCTCTTCTGACCTCGGCCGTCTGTCCGGGTGACAGGGAGGGGCGATTCCTTCACCCACGGCGGCTGAGACTGATCGGCCCGCTATAGGCGACCATTGATTAGGCTCTCACGCGTCATCTCGATACATGACTGCCCAGCAGTCGACGCCGGTACCCACGGGCCGCCGGGAACGGGTCCGCTTCTACCTGCTGGACCACGAGACCCCGATCGGGAAGGCCATCGATATCGCGCTACTGGTCCTCAACGTCGCCTTCATCGCCGTCTTCGTCGCCCAGACCTACCCGGTCTCGACCCAGGTGCGTTCGGCGCTCTGGGGGTTCGAAGTCCTGCTCGCCGTGATCTTCGGGGTGGAGTATATCCTTCGGCTCTATGGCGCAAAGAGCCGCTTTGGGGAAGCGACCGACTCCTACACCGTCGTCGACCTCTTGTCGATTCTCCCGACCTTCGCGCTGCTCCTGGTGCCGGGATCGGTGTTCGTGCAACTCGGCTTCCTCCGGGCGCTCCGGGTGATCCGGGTCCTCCGATTCTATCGGTTCACGCATGACGCGGAGTTTTTCTTCGGCACGATCAGCATCTCGGCGCTGCGCGTTCTCAAACTCGGGTTGACGGTGTTTGTCATCTTCTTCACGAGCGCGGGGTTGTTCTACAGCGTCGAGGTCCAGGCCAATCCGGGCATCGCCCACTTCGGTGACGCATTCTACTATATCGTCATCGCGCTCGCCACGGTCGGATTCGGAGACATCGTGCCAACTACCGTGGCGGGTCGCTGGGTGACGGTGGGGGCCGTGCTCACCGCGATTATTCTGGTGCCCCGCCAGGCCGGGGCCATCATCCGAACCTGGACACACAAGGGCAAGGTCGAAGTGACCTGCCCGAACTGCGGCCTGCAGTATCACGATCAGGACGCCTCACACTGCAAGGCCTGCGGGCACGTGATCTATCAGGAGTACGACTCCCGGGAGTGAGAATCCGACGAAGGATTTACCGTACGCCAAGCGGTAGCTCAAACCATGAACCTGGGGTGGGGGTGTGATCCGTAGTGCCAGGCCCTGAGCTGTACTGGATTGCGGCCTTCGCTATCGTGGCGGCGGTGGTGAACGGGGCCGGGATCTTCGCGGTGTTCGCTCACCGGGAGTGGGCCGAGCGATCGATTACCTACTTCATGTGTTTTGCCGCCGGGGTGTTGCTCACCACGCCGCTGGTGCTGGCTCTCCCGAACGCCCTGGGCCGAACCCCGAACGCGGGGCTCAGCGCGCTGGGTGGGTTTCTCTTCATGTATGGCTCGAATCAGCTCATCAAATATCGGACCCACGAGGAGACGCTGGCCTTCGGGGTGACGGCCGCGGAGGGCATCGGCATTCACTCCCTGGTCGACGGCGTGGTCTACACCGTCACGTTCAGCATTTCGGTGCTCACGGGCATCCTGGCGGGGACCGGCCTGGTCGTCCACGAGTTCGCCGAGGGGGTCATCACCTACCTGGTGCTCCTGAAAGGCGACGTGGCGGAGCGCACCGCTGCCGTGTCCGCCTTCTTCGTCGCCGCGTTGACGACCCCGATCGGAGCGTTCGTGGCGTATCCGCTTGTTAGCCGCCTCGGCGGGCAGGATCTCGGCCTCCTGTTGGGCTTTGTCGCCGGCGTGTTGCTCTACGTCTCAGCCGCACACCTGTTGCCGGAGGCCCGTGAACACGAGTCCGAACACTCGATGCTCGCCTTTGGGGCCGGTATCCTCCTGGCGCTTTTCATCGTTTTTGCCCGGACGGCGTGAGTGGGTCAAGGTCTTTACTGCAGGCCGGCGAAAGGCCCGTATGTCCAGTTCATTCGGCACCGGTCGCCTGCTCGGAGGGCGTGAATGGTAAACGTCGCCCTGTCGGTCGGCCAGCTAGTGCTCGCGCTGGGACTCGTGATACTGAATGGGTTTTTCGTCGCGGCGGAGTTTGCCTTCGTCCGTGTCCGGGCGACCTCGGTCGAACAGCTGGCGGCGGAGGGCCGAACCGGCTCGAAGTCACTCCAGGGAGTCGTCGAAAAGCTCGATGACTATCTGGCGGTCACCCAACTGGGTATCACGATCGCCTCACTGGGACTGGGATGGGTCGGCGAACCGGCCATCGCGTCGCTCATCCAGCCCGTGATCGGCCCGTGGCTGCCGGGGAATCTGGTCCATCTCGTGGCGTTTGCCCTCGGCTTTTCCATCATTACGTTCCTCCACGTCGTCTTCGGGGAACTCGCGCCGAAGACGATCGCGATCGCCCAGGCCGAACGGCTCTCACTCTTCGTCGCGCCGCCGATGCGGGCCTTCTACTACCTGTTTTACCCCGGGATCGTCGTCTTCAACGGTACGGCCAACGCCTTCACTACACTCCTGGGCGTTCCCCCGGCTTCCGAGACCGAGGAGACCTTGGAGGAACGGGAGATCTTGCGGGTCCTCTCCCGATCAGGGGAGGCCGGGCACGTCGACATGGCGGAGGTGGAGATGATCGAGCGGGTCTTTGACCTCAACGACACCATCGTGCGCGAGGTGATGGTCCCACGGCCGGACGTGACGACCATTCCGAAAGGGGCCTCGGTCGAGACCGCCCGCTCGATCGCGGTCGGGTCGGGACACACCCGGTATCCGGTGGTGGCATCCGAGGACGAGGATCAGATCGTCGGACTGCTGGACAGCAAGGACCTGCTCCGGGCGGCCAGTGACGACGGCACGGACGATCGCAGGGTTGCGGATCTGGCCCGGGACATTTTGATCGTTCCGGAGACGACCCCGATCAACGAGCTATTGCTCCAGTTCCGGGACGAGAACCAGCAGATGGCCGCGGTCATCGACGAATGGGGGGCCTTCGAGGGCCTGGCGACCGTCGAGGACGTGGTCGAGGCCGTCGTGGGCGATCTCCGCGACGAGTTCGACAGCGCTCACGAGCCCTCGATCCGACGGCTGGAGGGCGGCGGGTACGAGATCGACGGGAGTGTCGTGCTCGATGTGGTGAACGAGACACTTGGGGTGGCCTTCGAGAGCGGGAGCTTCGAGACGATCGGTGGGGTCGTCCTCGGCCGATTGGGACAGGCTCCCGAACCCGGCGATCAGGTCGAGATGGATGGATACCGCTTCGAGGTACAATCCGTCGACGGGAATCGCATCTCGACACTCCAGGTTAGGGAGGTCGAGACAGCCCCAACCGACGAGACGGAAGAAGCCTGACCGGTCAGTCCGACCGAGCCCGAAAGACCCGGATCGTGTCCCGATCTCGCTCCTCGACTGCCACCTGCTCGAAACCAAACGCCGTGAAGATAGCCCCCCAGTCCCGGTAGTAGAGCGGGAACTCGTCGTTGATGTAGTTCACTGACTCCTCTTCCTCGGCCGATCCCTCGTTCTCGACGGTGACGATGAGCTCACCGGCGATCCGCGCCAGGGCCTCGAAGACCCAGTCGTCGTCCGGATGGACGTGCTGGAGGGTCTCGACCGAGTAGACCACGTCGAAGGCGTCGTCCGCGAACTCGGAGACGACCGATTCGATGGCGTCGAAGTGAAAGGTCCCCTGCGATGCGAGTTCTGGGTAATTCTCCTCCATCACCGGCTTCGCCTCGGGGTTGAGTTCGACCCCGGCCAGGTCCGTGTACCCGGCTTCGAGGAGGCCGGCGAGGTGTCGCCCAGCGCTACTCCCGACCTCCAGGATTGCCGGATCGGGGCGCGCGAGGTGCTCATCGAGGGCCGCGCGCACCGCGTCGGTCTTGTCGTCCGGTCCGTAGTAGGCGTAATACGCGGGCGAGTACTCGCCGGAGCGGGCTCGCCACTCGCGACGGACCTCTTGAGAATCCACATGCAGTCACCGGGCTGACGCCCTAAAGGCCCGTCGACGGATCACTCCTCCTCGATGAGCGCTTCGAGTTCGTCGGCACACCGGTTGATCCCGTCAGAGGCCTCGATCAGGCCCAGGCTCATCCGGTCGTCGGCCCGCTCCCGGAACTGGTCGACGAGCGTCTCGAGCTCGGCCACTGGTACCGCGTCCTCGGGCGTCTCGTCCGTGTCTGTCATCAGCCATCGCTTGGACCCCTGGCTATATGAATCTGGTACTCAGTCTCCGCCGCAGGGTGTGGGTTTATGCGGCCGGCGGGCGAATTGCCCTGACACGCGTGGCTCCCACGGAGAACACTGCACCCGAGACCGGTGAGCCCGAGCCGGATGCAGCCTCGGGACTGTTCGATGACACGTCGGAAAACGCCGAACTGGAGCGAACCATCGGCCTGGCGGGTGGATTGACAATCGGCATCGGGACGATGATCGGGGCCGGCATCTTCGTCTTCCCCGGCCTCGCGGCCAACCGGGCCGGGCCGGCCGCCGCACTCTCCTTTGTCATCGGGGGTGTCATCGCGCTGCTCGTGGCGTTGCCGGCCTCTGAACTGGCGACGGCTATGCCCCGGAGCGGGGGTGGATATTTCTTCGTTTCACGCAGTCTGGGAACCGCCGCGGGGGCGATTGTCGGACTCGGTCTCTGGCTCGGCCTGGTCTTTGCCTCGGCGTTTTACCTCGTCGGCCTGGGCCACTACGCGAGTGCGGCCCTCGCCGAACTGGGGCTGGAGCTGCCGCTGAACCCAGTGATTCCCCTGGCGGTGGTCTTCGCGGCCGGGCTGACTGTGGCGAGCCTGTTCGGGACCGAGAACACCGCGAAACTCCAGAACTACATCGTCGCCGGGCTGCTCGTCATCCTCGTTGTCTTCCTCTCCTACGGTGGCCTCGACGCGCTGGGTGTCTTCGGCCGGGAGTCGGTCCCCGGCGTTTTCTTCTCCCGGGGCTACCTCCCGGTCATTTCGACGGCCGGGCTCGTTTTCACCTCCTATCTGGGCTTCGCGCAGGTCGCCACGGTGGCGGGGGACATCAAGAACCCCTCGCGGTCGCTCCCCATCGCGATGGTGGGGTCGGTAATCGTCGTGACGATCCTCTACGTGGTGACGATCTTCGTCGCGACCAGCGCGTTCGGGGCCGATCACCTGGGGACGCTGGGCGAGACCGCCATCGTGGAGGTTGCCCGTGAGTTCCTCGGGACGCCGGGGGCGATCGCCATCCTCGTCGCCGGGATCTTCGCGACGATCTCCAGTGCGAACGCCTCGATTCTGAGCGCCTCCCGGACCGTCTATGCCCTGAGCCGGGACGCCCTGCTCCCGGATCGGGCGAGTAGGATCAACCTGCGCTATGGCACGCCCCACATCGCGTTGCTTGCCGCTGGGGGCCCGATTCTGCTGCTCGCGGCGACCGGCCAGGTGGCAATCCTCGCGGAGGTCGCCTCCTTCCTTCACCTGATCATGTACGGGCTCATCGCCATCGCGGTGATCGTTTTGCGACGGGACCAGCCGTCCTGGTACGATCCGACTTACGAGATGCCCGGCGTCCCGGTCCTCCCGGGGATCGCTGCGGTCGCGAGCTTCGGCCTGGCGCTGGCGATGCAGCCCGGTGCGATCGTTATTGGGGTAGTGGTCATGGCCGTCTCGTATGGCTGGTATCGCTACTACGCGAACACGGTCGACCTGAAAGGAGCGTTCAACTGATGACAGACAGACCCACCGTCCTGGTGCCAATCGAAGTACTCGAAGGCGAATCGATTCCCGAAGGAGTGCCGGCCCTGCTGGCGGCGGCTCACGTTCTGGTGCTTGGCTATCACGAGGTGCCGGAACAGACCGCCACCGAACAGGCGAGCGAACAGTACGAAGGTCGGGCGACCGAGCGCCTGAACGAGTTCGCGAAGATGTTCGAGGACGCGGGTGCGACCGTCGAGACACGACTCGTGTTCACCCACGAGCGCCAGCAGACGATCAACCGGGTGATCCTGGAGACGGACAGTCGGGCTGTACTGGTGCCGGGTTCCGTCTCGGCTGTCGAGGATGTCCTGGTCGCGGTTGGCGGCACCGTCAGTCTCGATCGAATCGCCGAGGTCGTGGGCGGGCTTTTCGGGGGCGGCTCGGCCCGGATCACGCTCTATCACGCGACCGGGGGCGAGGAGTCGAATCGGTCGGTCTCCGAACTCCTGGATGCGCTCGAAGATCAACTCCTCGAGGCTGGTGTCGGCTCCCATCAGATCCAGACGCTCGTCGAACAGCGCGATCGGCCACTCGCCGCGATCGAGTCGGCGGCGGAAGACTACGACGTGGTGGTCATGGGCGAGACCGATCCCTCGGTCGCGACGTTCGTCTTCGGGATGCCCCACGATCAGGTCGCTTCGCAGTTTCTCGGCCCGGTGCTGGTCGTCCAGCGCCCGCCGCCCGAGCCCGACAGCGACAAGACACAGCGTTAATACGACCTGCCGGAGGAGTCTTCGATAAGACACCACTGGTGTCGATTCGAACATGGCGGAGGAATACGACCTTATCATCGTCGGCGGGGGCATCAGCGGGGCATCGCTACTGTACGCCGTCTCGAAGTTCTCCGATATCGAGCACGTGGCGCTGTTCGAGAAGGAAGCCGAGATCGGCGCGATCAACACCTATCACACGAACAACTCACAGACCCTCCACTTCGGGGACATCGAGACGAACTACACCCTGGAGAAGGCCGAGTCCGTCAAGGAGGGGGCCGAAACCCTGGCGGGTTATCTCGAGGCGACCGACCCCGAGCGGACCATGTACGACCGCCGCTCCAAGATGGTCATCGCGGTCGGCGAGGAAGAAGTCGATCGGCTGGAACGCCGCTATCACGAGAAGGGATTTGGCGACCTCTACCCGAAACTCGAACTGATCGGGCGAGAGCGCATTGCGGAACTCGAACCGGCCGTGGTCGAGGGCCGCGATCCGTCGGTCGAAATTCGGGCGCTTTACACCCCGGACGGCTACGTCGTCGATTACGGGGAGACAGCCCAATCGCTCGTCGCCGAGGCCACGGAGTCGACCGGCGTCGACGTGTACACCGACACGCCGGTCGAGGGGATCGTCGAGACCGCGGATGGCTATGCGGTCCGGACGAGTGCCGGTACGGCAATGGCGGAGGGCATCGTGGTGAGTGCGGGCTCACACAGCCTCCAGTTCGCCAAGCAACTCGGGTACGGCGAGGACATGGCGCTGTTGCCCATCGCGGGGAGTTTCTTCCTGGCCGAGGACTTCCTCAACGGGAAGGTCTACACGCTCCAGATGGCGAAGTTGCCCTTCGCGGCGGTCCACGGCGACGCTGACGTGCACGACGCCTCGGTCACCAGATTCGGCCCGACCGCGAAGCCGGTCCCGGCCCTCGAACGTGGGGAACTCTCCACGGTCGGGGACTTCTTCGACGTGTTCGGCCTCGACCTGGATTCCTTCCTGAGCTACGCCAACATCCTCGCCGACAAGGTCCTGCTGCCCTACGTGCTCCGAAACCTGGTCTATGACCTCCCGGAGATCGGCGAGCGGGCCTTCCTGCCACACGTCCAGAAGGTCGTTCCAGGTGCCACCCTCGATGACATCGAGCCCGCCCGTGGCTATGGTGGCATCCGGCCACAGATCGTCGACACGTCGGCTCGCAGTCTGGACATGGGTGAGGCGACGATCGAGGGCGAGGACATCATCTTCAACATCACGCCCTCGCCCGGGGCCTCGACCTGCCTGAAGAACGCCCGTCGGGACGCCCAGTCGGTCGTGTCGTTCCTCGATGGGGACTACACCTTCGACGCCGAGGCCTTCGATCAGGCGACCATCGAGAACTTCCCCCGCGGGACGTAGGCAAACAGAATTCCTTTGGCAGTACCCGAGTAAATCCCGGCTGTGGGATCGTTCAGAAACACCATCCGGGGAGCCCTCCGTAACCCGATGCGAGCCCTGCTCGTACTCATCGGGTCGGTTCTGGCCAGGCTCGGCCTCATCACGAAAGAGCGGGCCGAAAAGACCGTCGAGTTGGCCTGGCCGCGCATTCTCACCGGCATCGCCCGGATGTCGAAAAACGCCGCCGACGTGGCGATGGTGGGGATCGCCCTCGACGCGGCCGCGATCAACGGCGTGGGGTTCGCGACGCCCTACTGGGGGATCGCGTTCAGCCTGGGCGGCGGGCTGGCCGCGGGGACGATCGCGCTCGTCTCCCAGCGCTACGGCGCTGAACGCTTCGACCAGCTCGGCCAGGCGATCAGATCGAGTGCGGCCCTGCTGATCGCGATCACCATTCCGGTGGCGGTCACCTTCGCGCTCGTTCCCGAAGCCCTGGTCTCCGTACTCACGGACTCACCCGCCGAAATCGATTACGGCGCCCGCTACCTCCGTATTCTCGCCCTCGGCGTGCCCTTCGCCTCGCTGAACCTCATCGGGAGCCGGGCGCTCATCGGGGCCGACGACGCCTGGATCCCGATGCTGTTGCGCGGATCCGGGGCCATCGCGAACGTCCTGCTCAACGCCGTGTTCATCTTCGGACTCGGGATGGGCGTCGAAGGGGCGGCCTGGGGGAGTGTGCTCGCGAACGTGTTCGTCGCGGCCTCCCTGGCGATCGGACTCGCCAGAGGTGGGTTACCCGGCGTCGGGGCCTTCCCCGTCCAGGTCAATCCCGTCGGCCGGTACGTCCATCTGGACACCTTCCGGGACCTGATCTCGATCGGGTTACCGGTGATCGGCCGCAATTCGGTCTGGACGGTCGCTCGGTTCCCGACCCTGGCCTTCGTCAGCATGTTCGGCACCCAGGTCACGGCGGCCTACATCATCACCCGCCGGATCTGGGGCGTGATGAACACGCCGGGGTGGGGCTTTGGCCTCGCCGCGAGCAGTCTCGTCGGCCAGGAACTCGGTCAGGGCAACGAATCGACGGCCGAATCTTTCGGGTTCGAGATCACCCGGTTCTCGGTCGCGACCTACGCCGTGGCGGGTGGGGCGATCGCCCTCTTTGCCGAACCGATCGTCATGCTCTTCATGGGTTCGGGATCCGACCCGTCGATCGCCATCGCGGTGCCGATGGTCTACGTGGCCGCCCTCGCGATCGTCCCCCAGGGCGTGACGAGCACCATCGCTGGAGCCCTCGACGCGACCGGGGACACCCGCTGGCCCTTCTATAGCCGGGCCCTTGGTATGTTCGGGTTCTCGATTCCGCTGGTCTATCTGGGCGCGACGACCCCACTCGGTATCTGGGGCATTTACCTCTCCTTCTTCGGCGAGACGACCGTCTCGGGGGTCATCAACTACTACCGGTTCAAGACGGGCAAGTGGAAGGCGATCAGTCGGGGGTATCGGCCCGAAACGGCTGGTACCGTCGACGATTAATAGACGGTGTAACTGGCGGTGCCCACGTCGATTTTGACCAGCGTGTTCTCGCTGTAAGCGTCGGGTTCGGCCCCGTACTTGGCGTTGATCTCTCTGCGAACCCGTCGCTCTTCGGCCGTATCATCGATTATTTCGGCCGTCCCGAGGAGAGTCACCATCCACTCCGGGGTGCCGGCGTCGGCCTTCTGGACGGCGAGTGAGACCCTGGGATTCTCTCGGATGTTCGCGAGTTTTCGGCCGGTGGTCGTCAACTCGATCACGCCGTCGGCATATTGGTACCAGAGCGGGGCGACGTGGGGCTTGTCCTCGACACTGGTCGCCAGAAACCCAGCCAGTGGCTCGGATTCGAGCAAGCGTTCGGCTTCGTCGGGAACCTGGTCGCTCATACTGTGGCTTTGTCACACAGCCTCAAAATCACTCCGCCCCTGGCAATCCCGGCCGCCGGTCCGTGCTCAGTCGATGTGCCCTTCGCGCTGAAGCTGCTCGGCGTCGGCATCGCTGTACCGCCACTCGATGTCGCCCTTCTCGTCCTGCCAGTCCCACGGATCGATGAGAACCACGTCGTCCTTTTCGATCCAGGTCCGATACTTCATTCGGCCGGGAATCCGGCCGAGACGGGTCTCACCGTCCGCACAGCGGACCCGGACGTGGTTTCCACCGAGGTGTTGTGTTACGACGCCGAACTGCTCGGACCCCGAGGGCATTCGGAGGTCCTTTTCCTCTCGTTGTTCAGTCACGTCAGTATTTCGGGGCCCGAGCGGGATAAAGCCATCTGAGGGGGCGTGCTACCATCGCCCAGAGTGATTTTTACGCCCGCAGAAAAATCGGGAGATATGGACCCCATTGCCGTGGTTGGTGGCGGCGTCGTCGGGACGAGCATCGCGGCGGCCCTCGCCGAGCAGGATCTGCCGGTTCGACTGTACGAGAAAGACTCCCTGGGTGCGGGGACGACCTCGAAGTCCATGGCCATCTTCTTCTGGCACCAGGACGACCCGAACGGGACCGAACACCGGTTTCGGGAACGGGCCTGGGAGACCTACGGTCCGCTGATCGAGGCTGGCACCCTGGAGTTCACGCAGGTCGGGACCCTGGAGACGGCTCCGGAACTGACAGACGTGCCCGCGGTCCGTGCGGTCTGGAAAGGAATGCAGGAGCTTGGGGTCGAGACCGAGTGGCTCGAACCCGAAGCCCTGGCGGCGAAGGGACTCGATCCCGAGGCCTTCGAAGGGGCGCTTTTCGTCCCGGCGGACGGCTTTCTCGATCCCTCCGAGATCATCCAGCACTTCACCGACCGCGCCACCGAGGGCCCGGCGACCATCGAGACGGGTGTCGAAATCACCGACATCCACACCGAGGACGGGCGCGTGACAGCCATCGAAACCTCCGACGGGACCGAGTCCGTCAGCGGCGTGGTGAACGCGGCGGGGCCGTGGGCCCCCCAGATCAACGACCTCGTGGGCGTGGACCTGCCACTCCGACACACTCGCGGACCGATCGTCGTTCTCTCCCGCGAGGCGGAGTTCTCCCTGCCCTTCATGATTCTCCGGAACGAGCACTACTTCCGCGAGGACGGCCGGAACCAGGCCTTCGGTGGCCGGTTCGATACGAGCTACGAGACGGCCGAGCAGTTCGACCCGGACGCGAACCACACGGTCGATCAGACGTTCTACCTC
Source organism: Halodesulfurarchaeum formicicum (assembly GCF_001886955.1). Lineage (NCBI taxonomy): Archaea > Methanobacteriati > Methanobacteriota > Halobacteria > Halobacteriales > Halobacteriaceae > Halodesulfurarchaeum > Halodesulfurarchaeum formicicum. The sequence continues at coordinate 410,734 of NZ_CP016804.1, forward strand.
GACATCGCGGGCGAGATCGAACAGTCCGTTCCCCGGCTGGCGGACGCCGAGATCGTGAACGACTGGGTCGGGTTCCGAACGATCACCCCGGACGGCCGGCCCTTCGTGGGCGAGACAGCCGTCGAGGGCTTCTACACGGCAGTCGGGATGTCAGGATACGGCGTCACGCGCGCCCCGTTCGTGGGCGAGTTGCTCGCCGATCAGATCGCCGGCGAGCCCGTCGACTCGGAACTCGCCGACTGGGTCGCTCCCGATCGAGTGTAATCAGGCCGATCGGTGGACGATATCGGGGAGTTCGGCGAGTGACTCGATCTCGTAGGTGGGTGGGACAGCGAGTTCGGTCTCGGCCCGGTGATCCCGCCGGATGAACACCGAATCGACCCCGGCCGCCCGGGCGGCCTGTACGTCCGACTCGCTGTCACCGACGAAAAGCGGGTTTTCGGCTCCCAAATCGCCGATCGCCAGGTCGAGGTAGTGCGGGTCGGGTTTCTTCCGTGCGAGACTCTCCGGTTCCATCTCCCGCCCGTAGACGGTCTCGAAGTAGTGGCCGATGTCGTGTTGCTCCAGGATCGCCGCGACGGTGCGGTGCTGGTTCGAACTGACGATGCCAAGCGGGCGATCGATGGCGTCGAGAGCCTCGAAGTCCCGGTAGAGGGCCTTTCGGCCCGCTCTAACTTCCCGTTCCTGCACCAGCGAGGAGCGCATGTCCCGGCGGTACCAGAGCGGACGTGGGGCCAGGCCGTATCGATCGGAGACGGACTGGAGGATCTCGGGGGTGACCCCGTAGATCAGCTGCTCCACGTCCTCGGGGTCGGGATCGGCGACGCCCATGTCCTGGAACGCCCCGCGGACGGCCCGGACCATGACCGATCGGTCGGTCATGGTGGTGAGCACGCCGTCGTTGTCGAGGACGACCGCGTCGTAGGTCATTTGCCGTTGGTACAGCGTGCCCGCGGAAAACGGTTTCGCGGTGTCAGGCGTACTCGCGCCAGCGGTGCCCACACTCCTTGCACTTGAAGAATCGCGTCGGTGGTTCGTCCGCGGAACCGGTCTGCTTGATGGTGTACCAGGCCTCCTCGTGACCACATTCGGGACACTCGATTTCCGCGGTGGGCTTGCCCTCGAAGTTCATGCCCGCCTCGGTCTCGATGACGTCACTCTCGTCCTGTTCCTCGGTCGAGACGTACTGTTCGGCCATTGTTTCGTCCCGGGGCTCCTCGTGCCCGCAACTCGAACAGACCATCACGCCGTCCTCGGCGTGCATCATTGACCCGCACTCGGGACAGAACTGCATACTCGCCCTAGGGCCCCGGGTCCCAAAAGTCCGATTACTCCTCGCTTCGCTTCGTTTCGCCCTCCGGCCCGACCATCGGACAGGCCGAAACCCGGACGTGTCCCACGTCGACGAGTTCGTGGATGGTCGTCCCCTCGTGTGTACACTGGAGGGCCGGCGGGTCGGCGAGGAACTCACAGCGCTCGCAGATCCGCTTCGAGATGACCAGCGTCGAGTCCGCGCCCGATTCGGCCGTGAACTGCCCTTCGCCGGCGTCGGCGTCCATCAACAGGTCGGCCCAGACACCCGCCGAGTCGATGGGTTCGACGTCCTCCTCGATGAACGCGCCCGACACGTCCGTCTCGGTGTCCTCGTTCTGCTGACGAACCGTGTCCCGGAGTCCCGACAGGGGGGTGTCGTCGTCCCTGGTGCTCGATTCCGTCGGTTCCCCGTCGAGTTCGGATCGCAACTCCGAGAGTGGAATCGAGTCCGGCTCGGCCTCCGCTTTGGCGTCCCGTTCTGTCTTCTCTTCAGTGTCCGTCATCGGTCCTCACCGTCTTCGGTCCAGTCCAGTGCCGAGCGGGGTTCCTCGGAGTCCTCCGCATCCGCGGTCAACGTGTCCAGGTCGGGCGCCGCGGCTTCGGTGCCGCCTTCCAGGGCCGGCCGGTCGCCCGTTTCGAGGACGGAGGTGCCGAAAAAGCCCGGGTTCGCATCGAGCGTGTGGAAGTTCGCCCCGCAACTCGGGCAGGTCCCGTCGCTCAGGAGCGCGATGTCCACTTTCGTGTTGCAGTCCTGGCACTTGGCGGTTCGAACCCCCCGTGCCGCCGCGGTCTGCTTGAGGTGGTCGGCCCTGGCCCGGCGCTGCTCCCGCTCGGCGACGGTTTCGAGGGTCCGCTTCATGGAACGAACCGCCTGTCCCAGGGTTTGAACGTCCGCCTCCAGGTCCGCAGTCCGGTCGAATAACGTCTCCAGGATCTCCTCGAAGTTCTCGAACCCGCCGTCGAGTTTCGACTCGGTTTGCTCTACGGCCGATCGAACTGCCTCCAGATCCGACTCCAGGGCGGTGAGCCGGGCCGCGAGCTCCTCGTGATCGTGCTCGGCCGCGGCCTTCCGGTCCGTCTCGCGTTTGACCTGGACGATCCGGTCGCGAACGTCCTCTATCTTCTGCGCCGTGTCTGATTCCAGGGTCTCGACCCGCTCGTGGAGCGCTTCGAGATCTTGCTCCGCGGTCATAGGTCACTCCAGCAGACAAATGATTGCCCGTCTACCCGCCGCGGTCGTTCCAGGAGACGGCGCTGACTCATTCTCGTCACTGGATTTGTGGCTTGGGGGCATAAAGATGCCCCACGCGGCATTATCTGATTTTCCTGACATTCGAGACGTCGAAGCCGGCGTCGTGGATCTCCGTCTCGAAGCGAATGATGTCCTCGGCTTCGAGTTGGGAGAGTACGCCCCGGAATTCGGGGACGTACATCGTGCGAACCCGCTCGTTGCCGCCGGTCTCCCACTCGAACTGCAGCGTGCCATCGACGGCCGTCATCAGGCTCCCGAGTTCCTCGTCGGTCACGGCGTCTTTGGTCAAAAGCAGGAGGATCAGGCTGTTCCACTCCCTGGCGATCCGTCTGAGCCCCTTGAGAGTCAAGACGAGATCCCGGATGGTGTGATGGCGACCCCGGGCCGCGATAAGATCGGAAAGCGAGTCGATCAGGACCAGGCTTCCGCTTGCGTGGGCATCAAGGTAGTTGGCCGTGGCCGTGAGTACACCCTGGCGGTCGGCATCCTGGCCCAGATCGGTGATGTCCCGGTGGGCCGGGCCGTACCACTCCCGGGGCACGGGGCTGAGCTGGAAGTACTCCGCGGAGAGGTCCTCGAAGGCGATCGGGTCCAGCCCCGCCTCGACGAGCTGATCGTCCATGGTGTAAGTAATCTCGGTCGAGAGCGTCTCGGCGTCGGCGGTAAATGAGAGGTAGTGAATCGAGTCCGGGGCGTCGGTGGTTCCGGGCCGATCACCGTAGTGCAGGGAGAAAAGCTCCGGGTCGGCCTCCGCGAGGCCGTTCATCACGGCACTCGTATAGAGGAACTCCCGGGCCCCTGCGCCACTCTCGCCTGCCAGGAGGACGACACTCCCGGCCGGCGGGCCGCCGCCGATCCGCGAGTCGAGGCCTGCGATTCCGAAGGGGATCCGGGCCATGCCGGCCCGTCTCGCGCTGGCTGCTTACGCGTTTCGGCCAGTTGCCCTGATTTGGGGAAAGCCATAAGTATAGTGACCATGTTTACCATGGTACAGAGTTCCAAGATAACAACTGTCACACTCACCCATGCCAACCTACATCCGCCTCACCAACCTGACCGCCGACGGCTTCGCAGAGATCGAACAAAGCGCCTCCCGCACCGAGCAGATGAAGGCGATGGCCGAAGAGATGGGCGGGGAGATCAGGGACGTCTTCTTGACCATGGGGGATTTCGACTTCGTCACCATCGCGGAGTTCCCCAACGACCAGATGTACACGCAGTTCGCGCTGCGCTTCGCCGAGAAAGGAGTTGCAGATACCGAGACGCTCAAGGCGATCGACGAACCGGAGTACCTGGATCTCGTCCAGGATCTCTAGGACGGCCCTGGTTTTTTTTTGGCCATCGGTCGGTAGAACACGGTGATATCTCCTGGATCGCGGTACTTATGCCGGGTTAGGCCTTACTCGGAGGTAACCAAAGGATCCTTTCAGATGCCTCGAAACACCCGTAACACTGTTTGCATATACCACCGGCATGGGAATGTAATAAATGGCCATCCAATTTCAATATTTGATATTCAATGAGGCTTGCCGAACCCACTGACTTCGAAATTCTGGAGGCCCTGTCCGACGGGAAACGAAACACGGCGGCGAATCTCTCATACATCCTCGACAAGGATCGATCGTACATCAACACCCGGCTGCCAATTCTGGCTGACTACGGGCTGGTTGATCGCGTTGGCCCTGCTCCAAACAGCGGCCTGTACGAGATCACCGAGCGCGGCATCGCCGTGATCGACATCCGTGAGTCGGCCACCGAAGGGGCGGACATCGACTTCGACGCTCGCCTCGAAGAACGGCTCGGTGCCTGAGCAGTCGAAGAGGGCAATTCATATCGGGGCGGGCCGAAAAGGAGTCTCCAATGGCCGATGAGGGATCAGACGCCGAGGACTCCGTACGGGAAGCGGTCGAGCGGTCCCGAAGTGGTGCACCAGCGGTCGGTCGGGTCGTCAGAGACCGGTTTTCGACGGACGAGGTCTTCCAGCGCATCGTCGCCGCGGCGGACGAGGAGATCACGGCGAGCAATCGCGAACTCTTCTTCAGTGGCCTCGCTGCGGGCTTCTCGATTACGATTACCGTCCTGCTTTACGTCTCGCTGACCGCCTCGACGGATGGCCACCCCGTTTTGAGTGTACTTCTCTATCCGCTCGGATTCATCTACATCATTCTCGGGGGCTATCAACTGTACACCGAGAATACGCTCCCCCCGGTGGCGTTGACACTCGAACGACTGGCAAGCATCCCGGCCTTGCTCCGCAACTGGGTTGTGGTACTCGCCGGGAACTTCCTGGGTGGAATGGCTGGCGCGGCCGCCCTCGCCTGGGGCGGTGTCCTCTCCCCCGAGGCGGCAGCCGTCGCGATCGACGTGGCTCACAAGGGCATCGAAACCCCAGTCTGGCCGCTGTTCTTCAAGGCGGTCTTCGCGGGGCTGATCGTCGCCGGGGTCGTCTGGGTCGAGTATGCCGCCCGGGATACGATCTCGCGGCTGGTCGTCATCTATCTGGCCTTTCTCGCGATTCCCCTCGGGGGCCTGTTCCACGTGGTCGTCTCGTTCACCGAAACGATGTACCTCGCATTCATGGGCGATGTGAGTCTCCTCGTGGGTCTCACCGACTTTGTCATCCCTGTACTCCTGGGGAACACCGTCGGCGGCGTGGTGCTCGTGACGCTTGTTAACTGGTTCCAGACCAGCGAAGAGCGACTGGTCGGGGCCCGATTCGAGGGCGCCCGTCGCCAGCTGTCACGCCGCGAAATGCTCTTCGGTGGGATTCCCGGTCGTCCGTTCGGCTTTGCCGGTCGCTCGTATGTCCCACTCGTCGACACGACGGGCAGTGAGGCGGGGACGAAGGGTCCATATCACGTCCTCGTTCCGGTCGCAAACCCGACCGAGTCTGCGACACTCGTCTCGCTCGCCGAGGCCGTCGCGTCGGCAAAGGACGAGGCGATCGTGAGTTTCGTCCACATTCTACCCGAGTACGAGGCTCACTCGCGGTACTCCTCGACCAGCAACCGGCAACGACTGGTCGCAGAATCGACTGCCGACCTGGAGCGTCTCTGTGACTCGATCGAGTCCGAGGAACTGGACTGCCGGACCTCGACGGTCATCTCCCATCGCTCATTCGCGGAGATCTTCGACATCGCCGAGCGCCAGGATGTCGACTTGCTGCTCATGGAACGGGACGAGGACTCGCCCTGGGGGGCGGGCCGGCCTGAGGACGTGATCCAGGAACTCGGCAGCCACTTGCCCTGTGACCTCCTCATCCTCGAGGATCGCGGCTTTGACCCCGAGAAGATCCTCCTCCGGGTTCTCGATAACCCCCACGCGGATCTCAACGCCCAGGTGGCCCGGTCACTCCGCGATGTCTACGACGCGTCGATCACGTTGCTCTCTGTCGTCGACACTGAGGAGGAGCGTGAACGGGCCGAGGAGTTCCTCCGCAACTGGGCCATCGACCACGACCTCGAAGACCAGCCACAGGTAATCGAGACCGGCGACATCGAGACGGCGATCGAGCACGGGGCCAGAGAGCACACGATGATTCTGGTCGGCGCGACCGAGAGTGGGCTCCTCTCCCGTCTCGTCTCCGACTCGCTTTACGTCGACAATATCACCGAGACCGAGCGATCCGTCGTGCTGGCCGAACGGCCCACCGAACGGTCGGCCCTCGACCGACTTCGGGACTGGTTTTAGTCCGGGCGGGAAGCCCCCCTGCCGGTAGATGTATTTGGTATGGTACCGAATTACACATACGACAGTCACAACTGTCGGGTACCACTATGAGGGGAATTCAAGACAGCGTCGCGATCGTCACCGGAGCGAGTTCAGGAATCGGCCGGGCCGCAGCCAAGCGGTTCGCCGAAGAGGGCGCCTCGGTCGTCGCGGCCGACGTGGACGTGGATGGGGGGAACGAGACAGTCGAACAGATCACCGAGGCGGGCGGGGAGGCCGTGTTCGTCCAGGCTGATGTCACCAACGAGGGGGACATCCAGGCGGTGGTAGACACCGCCGTCGACACCTACGGTGGCCTCGACATCGCATACAACAACGCCGGCATCGAGGGGCCGAACGAGGCAACGACTGACCAGACCCTGGAAGGCTGGGACCGGGTCGTCGACATCAACCTCCGGGGAGTCTTCCTCGGCATGCGTGCCGAGATCCCCGCGATGATGGAAAGCGGTGGTGGGGCTATCGTCAACACCGCGTCGATCGCCGGCATCCTGGGCTTCCCCAACCTCGCACCGTACGTCGCGAGCAAGCACGGCGTGGTCGGCCTGACAAAGACCGCCGCCGTCGAGTTCAGTGCCGACGGGGTCCGGATAAACGCGGTACTGCCGGGTGTCATCGAGACGCCGATGGTCGCCCGTACCAAAGAGGAGGACCCGGAACAGATCGAGGGAACGATCGCCGCCACCCCGATCGATCGACTGGGCCAACCCGAAGAGATCGCGGCCGCGGCCGTCTGGCTGGCTTCCGAGGACGCCTCGTTTGTCACCGGCGAATCGCTCGTCGTCGACGGCGGCTTCTCCGTGCAGTAGGCTCAGTTCGAGACGCCGGCCTCTTCGAAGGTCGCCATCTCTCGAAGCGTGGCACACGCGCCCTTGTAGACCGCAATTCCGAGGGCGGCGCCCGTTCCCTCCCCCAGCCGCAGGTCAAGGTCGAAAAGCGGGTCGAGCCTCAGGGCCTCGTGTTGAATCGAGTGCCCGGACTCGACTGAACTGTGGGAGGGCAGGAGATAGTCGGTTACCGCGGGTTCGATCTGGGCGGCCACGAGCGCGCCAGCCCCCGTGATGAAGCCGTCGACCACGATCGGGGTCCGGCGGCTCGCCCCTTCGAGGGCGATTCCGGCCAGCGCGCCGATCTCGAAGCCGCCGACGGAGCGAAGCACGTCGATGCCGTCCTCCGGGTCCGGGGCATCGTTCTCCAGGGCTCGCTCGACCACTGCCACCTTCCGCTCGAAGGTCTCCTCGTCGATCCCGGAGCCGTGATCGGTCACCGCTTCCGGGGGGTAGCCGGTGATGGCGGCCGTGACCGCCGCGCTGGGAGTTGTGTTCCCGATACCCATGTCGCCCAGGCCGATGATGTCGGCCTCAGGGGCGTGTTCGGCGACGACCGAGCGGCCGACCTCGATCGCGGCCTCGGCGTCCGCCCGTGACATCGCCGCTCCCGTCGCGATGTTGTCAGTGCCGTTCCCGACTTTGTCGACGACGACGGAGTCCATTCCCGGGTACTCCGCCGCGGCCACGCCCGCGTCGACGATGAGGTTTCTCGCGTCGACGGTGTTCGCAAGCGCGTTCACGCCAGCGCCGCCGTGAGCGAAGTTCGCGACCATCTGGGCGGTCACGTCCTGCGGGAAGGCGCTGACGCCCTCCGCCACGACACCGTGATCGCCGGCGACTGTGGCGATCACTGCCTCCTCCAGTTCGGGGGTCGGCTCGTCCGTGATACCGGCAATTTCGACGGAGAAGGTCTCCAGTCGACCGAGGCTTCCGGGGGGCTTCGTCAGGTTCTGCTGTCGCTTTCGGGCCTGATCCATCGCGGTCTCTGAAAGCGGTGGGATGCCGATCTCCATGCCCGAAAACCGGGCCCGAACACAATCAAATTTGCTCTTTGTCTATCAGAACTGTATTAGTGCTCTTTTTCGGCTTCGAGTCGCGAGACCGAGTCCTGGATCTCCTGGACGCTTGCGGCCTGTTCCTCGGTGCTGGCGGCCACGTCCTCAGTTTCGGTCGCCACGTCGTCGGCTTTCTCCCGGGCCTGATCGACCATCGCGGCGATCTCCTCGGCGCTTGCGGCCTGCTCGTCGGTCGCCGCCGAGACCTCCTCGATGCCCGCGACGGTATCGGAAACCAGCGTCGCGATCTCATCGAGCATGTCGATGGACTCGTCCACTTCCGCGACCCCCTGCTGGATCTGTTCCCGGGTCGATTCGAGGCTGTCGACGGTTTCGTTCGTGTTCGCCCGGATGTCCTCGATCATCGATTCGATCTCGCCGGCCTGTTGCTGGGATTCCTCGGCCAGGGACTTGACCTCGTCAGCCACGACCGCAAAGCCCGACCCTGCCTCGCCGGCCCGGGCCGCCTCGATGTTTGCGTTGAGTGCAAGCAGGTTCGTCTGGTCCGCGATGTCGTTGATGACCGTGACGATCTCGTCGATCTCCTCGACGGTCCGCTGGAGTTCGCTGACGTCCCGCTGGACCTGCTCGCTGGCCTCGTTGACCGCCTCCATGACCTCCCGGGCGTGTTCGCCGGTCTCCTGGCCCGTCTCGGCCATCTCCTTTGCGTCCTGGCTCTGGGAGGCGACGGTGTTCGCGCTGGAGGCGACCTCCTCGATCGTGGCCGAGAGGTTCGACACCTCGCCGGCGATCTGGTCCATGCTATCCCGCTGATCGTCGGCCAGCCCGCTGATCTCGTTGGTGCTGCCCGCGACGGTGTCCGCGGCCGCCGCGAGTTCGTCGATGGCACTCTGGACCTCGGTGGCGACGGATCGCTGGCGCTCGATCGTCTCGTCGAGCGTTTCGGTGTAGGAGTGAATGTAGGTGTCCGCGACGACCTGCATGTCCAGATCGATGAGCTTCAGGATCGAGTGGAGTTCGTTTACGCCCTCCTCGACGGCCCCGTTTGCGGCCTCGATGGCCGCGTTGACGGCCTCGTCGTCGACCTCGTCCGGGAGTTCCTCCTGCACTGTCGTTTCGACCTGATCCTGGATGCGATCTGTGACGAGTGGTACCAGGAGGTTGTAGTAGACCCCGTACTGGCCGATGTACTGTTTCATCGGCATCTCCAGGAGGTCATGGAGCTTCCCGATCCGGGCCCGGTTCCGGAAGTAGTCCTCGCCGTACTCGCCGCTCGCGAGGGACACCAGGTAGGCCTCCTGGGTCTGCTTGAGCTGTTCGATCCCCTTCGGCGAGCGACCGATGACCTCGGTGGTCTCCTCGTGGGCGGTGATGTTCTCGTAGAACATCTCCGCGATGTCTTCTTTGTGTTCCTCGAAGACCGACTGATAGCGCTTTAGCCGCTCGACGTCGCCCTCGTCGAAGTCCACGAAGTCCTTGCGCCAGGCGATCTCCTCGCGATCCAGTCCGATATCCTCGAGCAACGCGTCCGGGTCGACGTGGGCGTTCAATCCACCCTGCCCGAACTGCGCCGAATGATCGACCATTATCGCCAGGAAAGGGGAAGGGGGGTTGTGAAAGTACCGGGTAAATCTCAGTTATGATATTTTGGATCCCGGATCACGTCGCCTCGAGTGCGGTATCGTGAATCGACGTCGGGTCGACCCAGATCGAGAACGTCTCCTCCCGCTTGAACACGCCGTTCACGGCGTCGGTGGCGACTGATTCGTCCAGGGCTCTCTCCTCGTGGGCCGCCACCTGCGAGACGTCCTCGATAAGCCACCCGATTGGCTCCTCGTCGGTGGCGAAGACGACGACGTACTTCGCCTCGGCTCCGGTGGAGAGTCCCAGGGCGCGTCTGGGGTCGATGATGGTCGTGGTCTCGCCGCGGAGATCCGTGACACCGACCACCTCGGCTGGGGCCTGTGGGATCTCGGTGATTTCGTTTTCGTTCGTGACGATTTCGTCGACGGCCTCGAGGGCCACACAGTACCGTTTTCCGCCGAGTTCGAACTCCAGAACCTGGTAGGCGGCGACGGCGGCCATCAGTCCCCTCCGGCGAGTTCGTCGACGGCCTGATTGACATCCGTGACCATCGCGGTTTGCTGTTCGATGGCCGAGCCGATGCCGTCGATCTCGTCGGTGATCTGGTCGGCGTTTTCGCGAGTCTGCTCGACCATGCTGGCCACCTCTTCGGTGGAGGCAGCCTGTTGATCGGTCGCACTAGCGACTTCTTCGATCGCCGCCGAGACTTCTTGCACGGAGTTCGTAATGTCGCCCATGTTGGAGATCGCTGTCTCGACCTCCTCGACGCCTTCAGTGACTTTCTCGTTGTTCGTCTCCAGGCTTTCGGCTGCGAGGTCCATGCTCTCGTGGATGTCCGTGACCATCCCTTCGATCTCGGCGGCCTGATCGATAGACTGCTCAGCGAGGTCCTTGATCTCCTCGGCGACGACCGAGAAGCCCTGTCCGGCCTCCCCGGCACGAGCCGCCTCGATCGAGGCGTTGAGTGCCAGGAGGTTCGTCTGATCGGCGATGTCGTTGATGACCTCGACGACCTCGTCGATCTGTGAGACCCGAGTCTGGATCTCGTCGAACTTCGCGGTCAGGTCATCGGAGGCAGTGTCGATGGCCTCCATGGCGTCCATAGCGGACTCCGCGGATCGTCGGGAGTCCGTCGCCGCCTGGCTCAGTCCCTCGCTTTCGTTTGCGACTTCCTCGGCCGAGGAGGCTATCTCCTGAACTGATGCGGAGAGGTCCGAGATCTCGTCGACGACCTCGCCCATGCCCGAACGCTGTTCGCGCGCGAGTTCGATCACGTCGCCCGACCGATCCGCGATCTCCTCGGTGGCCGACTGGAGCTCGGCGATGGCTGTCTGGATCTCGTTCGCTGCCTCAGTGTCGTATGCTGACTCGTCATCGATGTCGTCTGATACTTCGGCAACCGTCGTTTCGGAGTCGGTTGACATCGGCGACGAAAATGTCTGTTAGAATGTCACATAAAAAATTGGGTGCCGGTTATCAATTTACACATATTGAAATAACTCTGCGAATACCGAGTTTAAACCGCGCTTCGGGGTCCCTCAGAACCCCCCTCCCGACTCATCGGAACGGCTCTCTCCCACCTCTTTCGGCTCGATCGTCATCGTTACACAACTCCCGCCCAGGTCCGAATCGCCGAATTGCAGGGTTCCGCCAGCCCGCGTGACGATTCGCTTGACCATCCAGAGTCCCATCCCGCTGCTGTGAACGAGCGGGTCGATCTCTCGGCATTCGGTGACGACGATCCGCTCCTCTGTCGGGATGCCGGGCCCATCGTCGCCGATCATGACCGTTGCCCGGTCGTCCGCTCGTTCCGCGGTGATCCGGACCATCGGCTCGTCGGCCGGGTTGTGGACGATGGCGTTCTCGATCAACTCCCGGATCGCCTGTTCGACCGACCGGATCGTCGTGACTTCGAAGTCCTCGGGAATCGAGACGGTGATCGTTACGTTCGGGTAGTCCTCGCTGCAGTCTTCGACCACGCGCTCGACCATCTCCCGGAGGTCCACCGTCGTCTGTTCGGGTGGCCCGGAGAGCAACGCGAGAATCTGCCGTTCCTTCTCGGCTTCGGAAAGCAATCGGTCGGCAGCGTCGGTGATCGGCCCGGTCAGCGAGGCGATTTCGGCGTCGCCACGGTCGGCGATCATCGCCGCGTATCCCCGGATGACGGTGAGATCGTTCCGAAGGTTGTGCCTGAGGAGCCGATCGAGGGAGAGGAGGTGTTGTTCGCGCTCGATTTGCTTCGAGACGTCCCGCATTATGGCGACGACCCCCTCGGGAGCGAATCCCGCTCCCCCGAGCGGGTAGTACCTGATGTCGAAGACCCGATCCGGCTTACCCGAGCGAGTTCTGGTCATCCGGTAGGCCACCTCCTGGCCCGCCATGGCGAGTTCGGCGTAGGGTTCGATGGTCTCGAAGTCCTGCGGGCCGAGGACGTCCGAAAGGTGCATCCCGGTCACCGACGGGCCGAGGTAGTGGGCGTTCCGGTAGGCCTCGTTGGCAAAGAGCAATTTGTAGTCCTCGTCGACGGCGGCGATGGCCTCACCAGCCCCCTCGATGGCGAGTTTGTACTGGGCCGTGGTTTGCTCTTCGAGCACCCGGTCCGTGATGTCGACGTGGGCTACGATGGCATAGCGATCCCCGCCGATGGTGAACGCCGAGGCCCGGAGCAGGAACCACCGCTTCTCGTCCGGCGAGTGACACGGGTACTCCAGTTCGAATTCGGTTCGCTGGCCCTGGAGCAGTTCGTCGAGCCCGGCGTGGGCCGCGAGCGCGTACTCGTCCTCGCCCGCCGCCGTCGCATCGAGGTAGTTGACCCCGACGGTGTCGGGTGCGAGTTCGATGTCGTTTGCGACGCCGAACTCCTGCCACGAGGCGTTCGTCCACAGAATCTCCCCCTCGGCGTCGAGAATTGCGACGTTCGACGGCAGCGTGTCCAGTGCTGCGCCGAGCAGTTCTCTGGCGACCGAGAAAGTTTGCATTAGCTTTGTTACAATTCGAGTGGCGGCCAAATAAAGGCACGTGAAGGTGGATGCTCAGAATTCCGGAGGATTTCGCTTGCTCTCCGAAATTACGACGTTCAGTATCCGCCCGACTTAACTGGAGCTCTCTTCATCGGATTTAGGTGGCTTGAGATGCACTTCCTCCTATGGTCCTTGACACTGGAGTCAAGAACCCCAATTCACTGCTTCCAAGCCTTACGACTGCAATCAAACGGGCACTCTCGCTGGAGATCTGGGTTTCAAATTCCCGCGTGCGGGTCGCCTCGGATGCGTTCATCCGTCGGCACACGCAGTTCGACTCGGTGGCAGAATTCTGTGCGGCCTGTCCGTGTGACGAGGATACGATTTCGGGCGTCCAACGGCTCTCGACCGACAAACGGGACGCGTTCGTGGCGCGAACGACTGATTTTGAGACGTGGGCGGAGATGAAGCAAAGTGCGGCCATCCAGGACCTCGTCGTGCTCCAGAACGTCTGACTATCCCAGTCCTGGCAGTGCAGCGAGTGTGTGATAGAGCGCGTAACTGAGCGCGCCACCGCCGATCATCGAGGCGATCCAGGCCCCGACCGTGTACCCTGTTTTCGCGGCTGATACCCCCCTAGATTTCGACGACCCACTGACCAGTCCAGCCCCGACGATACTGGAAATCATCACCTTGTTGAACGAGATGGGGTAGCCGAGAGCGATTGCAGCCTGAGCGATGAGAAACGCGGGAATGAACGCGGCGATCGAGCGTTTTGGACCGAGTGCGGCGTACTCCCGGGCCACGGCCTGAATAAGACGTGGTGACCGGAACCAGCCACCGAGGAGAATTCCAAGGCCCCCAAGTCCGAGCAAGTATACTGAGGGGAGACCGAGCGAGGACTCGAAGACGGATTCCAGTGGCCCGGTGGCGAGACCAACCTGCGATCCGCCGCTGGTGAATACAACGACGAGGGCAAGTCCGACCAGCATCCGGTTGATTCCGGTCGTGACATCACGCCGGAGTTGCCAGTAGACTACTGCGACCGTCAGAAGACCGATCACGCTCCCGACAATGACGACCCCGGCTTCGCCAACTGCCGTCAACGTGACGTCGAACTGGCGGGTGATGACGCCCGCGATCGACCCTTGCTCGCTCTGGGGCGCCGGGAGAAACGACAATTGGATGTTGGCAAGTGCGTAGCCGACACCGCCGGCGAGCAGCGGAATACTCACCTCATCTGAGACTCGCTCGTCTAGCAACAGCCACGCGAGACCGTACGCGAGGATGCCCTCGACGACCGGAATCGCAAACCAGAATCCCAGAATTTTGGCGTACGTCCCAGCTGCAAAACCCCCGCCCAGCGCGACACCCGCACCAATTGCCGCTCCCGTCACCGTGAACGCGGAGGGGATGGGGTAGCCCCGTGAGTTCCCGATGGTGATGAGTGTGGCTGCGGTAAGCAGCGTCGCCGTGGCGGCCAGTGGGGTAATCGTCACGCCGGTCACCAACCCGTGGCCGATCGTCTCAGAGATACTGCCACCCTGTGCAATGGCACCGAGACCGGCGACGAGGCCGACCAATAGTGCCCCTCGAAGCGTCGACAACGCATTTGCCCCGACGGCCGGCGCAATTGGAGCAGAGTTGCTGTTTGCCCCGACGGTGAAGGACATAAAAAGCGATGCAACGAGCGCGACAGAGACGATCCCGATTACTGAGGACATGGATAACCGGTTTACGGCTGTCTTGTAATTCGGAGTCGGGTCCCGATAGGCCACTTTCCCGAACAGAAACGTATGACACTGTCGATAGCGTTCTTTTGTATCAAGGATCGACAACGTCGCAAGTCAAAACCGAGCCTCGAACCACACGAACGGCGGCTTCGCCGCCGTGAGTGGAGAGCGGTGCGCGAAGCGCACCCGACGATGAAAAATGTCCATGGGACCAACGAGAGACGACTCCGTCGTCTCTCTGGCTCCCACTTTTGCCGTCACTTCGTTCCGCCAAAAGTGGGACCGTTGAGATTCGAACTCAAGTCCGACGCCCCCCAGGCGCCGAGGATACCAAGCTACCCCACGGTCCCGCACTCGGGGAGATGAGTGAGCGAGCATTAAGGCCTTCGCTTGTCGCTCAGACCAGGACCGCTTCGAGTTCGACGACGACCCCCGACTCCGCCTCGGGATCACCCACCTGCCGGCCCAGACAGACGGCCGCGCCGTTCGGGGTTTTACAGACGACCAGTCCCGAGGGCGGTTCGGCCGGCCCTTCGATAACCCCCGGCGCGTACACCGGCGCGCCGTTGGCCACTTCTGCGGCCGCACTCGGGGCGATGACGACCTCCGGAATGTGGGTCAACGCCCGCTCGGCCGGGTGAACTACCTCCCGGAGCCAGTCCTCCTGGCCCGACTCCTCGTACCGGGCCAGGGCATCGGCCAGATCGTGCAGGGTGACGAGCGTGGTGTCGTCGAAGGGCGTGGTCGCCGTCCGACGCAGATCGCCCATGTGCGCACCGGTCCCCAGCGCCAACCCGATGTCGTGACAGAGCTTTCGGACGTAGGTCCCACTCTCGACGTCCATGCGAATGAGGGCCTGGCGGTCCTCGACTTCCAGAACGTCGAGGTCGTGGACCCGGCGGGTCCGGAGCCGTCGGGCGACGGCGCTCTTCCGGGGCGGCTTCTGGTAGATCTCCCCCTCGAATTTGGCGATCGTCGCTTCGAGATCCGCGGGTGGACTCGCGTGGAGTTCCAGAACCGCGACGTACTCCTTCGTTCCTTCGAGGAGCGCTGGCACCAGGCGAGTCGCGTTCCCCAGGAGGACTGGCAGGACACCCGTGACCTTGGGATCGAGGGTTCCGGCGTGGGCGGCCCGGTCCAGGCCGGTGAGGTCCTTGATCCAGGCCGAGACCTGATGGGCCGAGGGGCCGGGTGGCTTGTCGAGGTTGATGACGCCGAACTCCAGGAGTGACTCTGGGTCCCGCTCCGCGGGCGGCCCACGAAGGCCGGGCCGGTCAGAACTCATAGTCGACATCCGTGACCGGGACCGCCCCCTCGTCCGTGGCCTCGTCGTAGGCGTCGATGGCCGTATCGAGGATCCTGAGGACGGCCTCGGGGTCCCAGCGGGCGGTGTTCATCGACAGGTCGTAGATCGAGTGGTCGGTAAAGTCGATTCCG
Organism: Halodesulfurarchaeum formicicum; assembly: GCF_001886955.1. Taxonomy (NCBI): domain Archaea; kingdom Methanobacteriati; phylum Methanobacteriota; class Halobacteria; order Halobacteriales; family Halobacteriaceae; genus Halodesulfurarchaeum; species Halodesulfurarchaeum formicicum. The sequence goes on from NZ_CP016804.1 coordinate 426,586, forward strand.
TAATAGGCCTGGTAGCGTTTGGCCTCGCTCTCGCCTCTGGCCCGCAACTCCGAGAGGGCGGTCTCGAAGTCCCGGTCCTCACGGTCGGCGACCCGGGCGGCCCGGATCTTCTCGGGAGCGTCGAACCAGAACTTCAGGTCGGCGTGCTCGCCAGCCATCCAGCCGGCCAGCCGCGATTCGAGCACCAGGTCGTCCCGCTCGGCGGCGATCTCGCGGAGCCGACGGTCCAGATCGCGGTCGATCTGGTCGTCCTCCTCGGCGAGTTTGTTGAACTCCAGGGGCGTGTACCCACGCTCGGCGGCCAAATCGCGAAAGATGTCACCACCGGAGACGTGATCGAACTCCCGTGCTTCGGCGAGGGCAGTCGCCACGGTCGACTTGCCGCTCCCGATCGGGCCGGAGATGGTGATCAACATACAAGCAGTCCGAACGGGGCGCTCATATCCCTTGTGAACCGCCGTGGGCCACCTACGTCGGGGAGGTCTGGATGTTCAGGGCTTTCCGGATGATCTGGGAGAAGCCAATCGAGTTGAGGATATACCAGAGGATCCAGGCCTGGAGCGGGCCCACCACGCCGGCGGCCAGTTCTACCTCCCCGACCATGGGCATGACCATCGACGCCTCGGCGGGATTGATGTGGGCCGGCGGGCGGATCTTCCAGTACATCCAGAGGAACACGGGGATGGTGATGACCATGATCCACACCATGGGCCGCAGCTGTTCCTTGAACATTCCCAGCTGATCGCCCATCGCATCCATCTGCTCCTCGCGGATGCGCTCGACGGCCTCGTCGTCACCACGCTCCTTGGCAGCCTTCTGGCGCTCCTGGATCTCCTTCATCTTCTCCTGGTAGGCCCCCATCTTCTCGGTGTCCATCAGGGCGTTCTGGAGGATCGAGGAGTACAGTCCGGTGACGACTGCCAGGACCATGATGACCGCGAAAAACGGCAGTGCACTGTCGAGCGGGCCGAGGAACAGGTCGAGCACGTTGCCGACGGCCGACCGGACGGAGCCGACCGAGTAGCCGGCGAACATCCCAAGTGCACCGACCGCCGCGGCCTTGTCGTAGGTACTCCAGGAGGATTCCGAATCGTCGACATCCACGTCGGTTTCGAACTCCATCTCGTCGGTCCGGCCCAGGGCTTCCTCGACGGCCTCCCGGTCCGCGAACTGGAATCCGTCCTCGCCCTCGACGAGGATGTCCTTCTGGAGCAGGCGGCCCCACTGGCCGCTCGTCATGTCGTCTTTCACGTCCCGCCAGCGGAGTTCGTCCTCCCGGTCCAGCAACTCGGAGAGAACGGCCTCGAACTCCGGATTTTCGCGGACGAGGTCCGCTACCTTCTCCGCGGTTCGGTTCATTATCCCAGCCAACGAGAGGGGGCGTAATGAACCTTTTACTCCGCGTCCGTGTGGGCCTCGACGGCCGCCTCGATGTCCTCGAAGACGCTCTCGGGGTCCTGCTCGCCGTCGATTTCGACCAGGGCTCCGGTCTCCCGGAAGTGCTCGACGACGGCCGCAGTGTTCTCCTCGTAGACCCGGATCCGCTCGCGGGCCGTCTCCTCGGTGTCATCGTCCCGCTGGTAGAGTTCGCCGCCACACTCGTCACAGACCCCCTCCTTTGCGGGCGGGTCGTACTTGACGTGGTAGGACCGGCCACACTCCGAACACACTCGTCGGCCCGTCAGCCGATCGATGAGTTCGGACTCGGCGACATCGAGGTAGAGGACCACGTCCAGTTCGGTAATGTCCTCCAGGTACTCGACCTGTGACTCGTTCCGGGGGTAGCCGTCGAGGACAAAGCCGTCGGCGTCGTCGATCGCCGCCTCGACGATTTCGTTGACGACTGGATCCGGAACGAGTTCCCCGGCGTCCATGAATTCCCGCGGGGTCCCATACTCGGTCTCCATGTCCTTGTTCGCCCGGAGGGCGTCACCGGTCGTGATGTGCTCGAGGTCGAAGGCCGCCGTGAGTCGATCGGCCTGTGTCCCTTTGCCGGCACCCGGTGCACCCAGAATTAGCACGCGTGGATCGGACATAACTGCCCTTCCTGCGTTCGGTTTAAGGGCTTGTCGAACCGGTTGAGCCCGAACCCGGCGCTTTTCCGCCCGCCCCGTTCAGTACTGTCATGAGCAGATTTGACGCCACCTCGCCGGCCGAGCGAATCGACCTGGTCGTCGCGGCGATCCGTGCCCACCGGGCCCGGGACAGTGCCTTTCTCACGCTGGAGACCGACCCGGAAATCGAGGATTCGAGTAGCGGCCCGCCCCCCTGGGTCCAGTACCGCGACCAGGAGCAGACGCTCAATCTCGACTGCACCGACGTGGAACTGGACTCGATTCGAGCCGCAATCGATGAGTTCGGCGGCGTGCGAATCACCGACCAGCACGAGACGGAGGCGGGAACGAACCTGCGAATCGAAGTTCCGGGCGACGACGAGCGGGTCGCCCAGGTGATCGAGTCCCTTCTCGTCGACGGCTTCGGGTGTCCCGAGGACGTTCGCCTCTGGGCCGCGGCGGTCTGATCACCGGTCGCGCAGCCCGGTCACGAAGATCGCGAGCACCGGGACGATTTCGAGTCGGCCCAGCCACATCAGCCCGGTCATGAGCAGCTTCGAGGTATCCGGGAAGAAGAGGTAACTCCCGAATGGCCCGAGGCGGCCGAATCCCGGCCCGATGTTCCCGAGTGTCGCGAGCGAGGCGCTGAGCGCTTCGAGGACCGTCAGGTCGATGCCGATTCGCGCGGTGTCCAGACTGAAAAAGACCGCCGCGGAAGCAAACAGCACCAGATAGAGGATCGTGAAGGTCATAATGCCGCGGATCGCGTCCTCGTCGACGACGTTGCCGGCCAGTCGAACCGGTTCGATGACTTCCGGGTGGCCCGTCGTGTAAAGCTCCCGGCGGATGGTCTTGAGTACGACGAGCCAGCGAACCACCTTGACCCCACCGCCGGTCGAGCCGGCCGAGCCCCCGATGAACATCGCGAAGAAGAGGATCATCTGGCCGGCCGAACTCCACTCGGCGAAGTTCGCGTTCGCGTAGCCAGTCGAGTTCAAAAGCGAGCCGATCTGGAACGCGGCGTGTCGAAGTGAGGGCTCCGTGAGGCCCTCGGTCGCCCCGCCGATTTCGAGCACGGGAGCGGCCCCCCGGAACAACACGACGGCCAGGATCGCAGTGATTACCGCGATCATTCCCGTGTAGGCCCGGAACTCCGAGTTTCGGTACAGCTGTTCGGCCTCCCCTTTCAGCACGTGCCAGAACAGGGCGAAGTTCGTTCCGGCCACGACCATGAAGGGGATGATGGCCCACTGGACGGCCGCGGAGAACGCGGCGATGCTGTCGGCCTGCGGGGAGAAGCCGCCGGTTGGGAGCGTGGTGAACCCGTGGGCGACGGCGTTGTAGAGGTTCATCTTCGGCGCGTACCCGGCCAGATGGAGACCGAAGAGTAGGGCGACGAGGACGACGGTGAACCCGAAGTAGAGGATCCAGAGTGCGCGGGCCGTCTCGGCGATCCGTGGGGTGAGCTTCTGGAGGTCCGGGCCCGGTGCTTCCGACTGCATCAACTGCGCCCCGTTGACCGCGAGTTCCGGCAGGATGGCGATCATCAACACGATGATCCCCATCCCGCCCAGCCACTGGATGAGCTGTCGCCAGATCAGGATCGCATGGGAGTGACGCTCCAGACTGATCTCTCCGAGCACGGTCGCGCCAGTCGTTGTGAACCCGCTTGTCGATTCGAACAGCGCGTTGACGATCGAACTGAAGGCCGCACCCGGTGAGGCGAGTGAGAGTCCGATGGTCGACTCGGTGCCGATTCCCGCGAGAAGAAACGGAATCGCGCCGAAGATCGACGCGGTGGTCCAGGCCAGCGAGACCAGCAACAGGGCCTCTCGTGGCCCGAGGTCCGGTTCGGGATCGAGCCGTTCGAGGGCGAAGCCGGCAGCGGCGGTCAGCGCCATCGAGACGAGAAATACCCAGATGTCCTCCCCGTAGACCACACCGACGAAGATCGGCACCAGCATCGAGATCGAGAGGAACTTCACCATGGTGCCGAGGCTGGCGAGACTCGCCCGCCACTGGATGGTGAAGCTCACGGCGATCCCCTCGGCCCGGTCATGAACGGGTGTGGTCCCCGGTCGCTAAAGAAAGGCCCGAATCGGTCCGCTGCCATCAGAACTGTGGCACGACGTCGTTCAGGACCTCGGCGTCGACGAAGATGATGACGTGGTCGCCGGTCTGGAAGACCGTCTCGCCCCGTGGTGCGAGAAGCGTCCCGTCACGGGAAATCGCGCCGATCACGACACCGTCCGGAAGGTCGCTGACGACATCGACCAGCTTTCGCCCGGCGACTGGGCTCGTCTCGTCGAGTTCGACTTCCAGGACTTCGGCCCGGTCGTGCTGGAGCATCGCGACCTTCTCGGTGTGGCCCTCTCTCGTGAACCGGACGATCTCCTCGGCGGTCTCCATGCGCGGGTCGACGGCGATATTGACCCCCACCGCTTCGAAGAGATCCGAGTAGTCCGCGGTCTCGACGATGGCGACCGTCCGCTTGGCGCCCAGCTTCCGGGCGAGCAAGGAAACGAGGAGGTTCTTCTCGTCGCTCTCCAGACAGACGACCACCACGTCGGCCTCCCCGACGTGCTCTCTGGCGAGGAACTCGACGTCCGTGGCGTCACTCTCCAGGACCGTCGTCTGCTGCAACTCCTCGGCGAGGTAGCGGGCCCGATCCCGGTCCTTCTCGATCAGACGTGGCCGATAGCCGTGCTCTTCGAAGACCCGGGCCGTTTGATGGCCGGTTTTGCTGCCGCCGATGACCACCACGTCCTCGATCTCCTCGTCGACCTCGGTCGCACTCTCGTTGGCGAACGATCGAACCGACGACGGACTGCCGATGACCACGATGCTGTCCCCCGCCTGAATCGTCGTCTCGCCGGTCACCACGATCAACTCCCCGTCGCGGAAGATCGCCGCGAAGGTCATCGAATCGTACTGGTCGGCCTCACGGACTGATTTGCCCACGACCGGGCTCCCTGCATCGACCTTGAGCTCGACCATCTGGACCAGCCCGTTCGAGAACTCATCAACGTCGTGGGCATGTGGCACCGCCGAGATTCGGTAGATGGCCTCCGCGGTTACGAGGTCCGAACACACCATGAAGTCGACCCCGAAAGCCCCGTGTGATTGCTCCCAGGTCGTGAGCAGTTGCCGGCGCTTGACCCTGGCAATCGTAAACGTGTCCGTCACCGTCTTGGCCGTCCCGCTGATGACGATGTTCGTTTCGTCGCTGTCCGTCGCCGCGATCACCATGTCGGCGCGATCGATGTCCGCGTCCCGGAGGACTTCGAGATCCGTCCCGTCCCCCTGGACGGCCAGCACGTCCAGCGAGTAGTTCAACTTCTCGACGAGCACGGGGTCCTGCTCGATGACCACGACCTCGTGTGTGGCCGCGAGGTTGGCCGCGATCGAGGAGCCGACCTCCCCGGCCCCGACGATCAAAATGCGCATGAGCGACCCCTCCCTGCGATCATAGTTGCGGGATTGGCCGGCCGCCCTATAAAAATCCACGCACACGAACGCAGCGAACCGACGGAATGACCGCATCCGGGGTGGAAGATCGTGTCGAGGCCGTCGAGGATCGGGTGGCTGACGAGGTCGAGATCCACCTCGAATCGGCAGTCGAACAGCAGGTCAGCGACGAAGTCAAGGACCAGGTCGAATCTGAAGTCACCGACCGTCTGGACGACGAATCCGAATAGCCGACGCGAAAAAATTCGGTTGTGTTAGGATTCGATCGGGATCTCGGTCCCGGTTACCGCTCCATGCCGAACGGATGGCCCTTTTCACGTCCGTTCTCGCCCATTTTTGGCAATTCGGTGGCGCAAACACGGCAGTACCGGAAGCCCGGCTCGTTCGCGGCCCCGCACTCAGGACAGACCACGGTTTCCCGGGCATCGTCCGGTCGCCCATTCGATGACTCTGTTGTATCTCTGGAGTCCTCCCGGGACAGCCGACGGAACTGGAGATACACCAGCAGATGGAGCACCCCGATGACGAGCAGGAGCCCGATCTGCCAGTGCTGGTCGAGCACACGTCTCACCCAATTCATACCTAATTATTCAGATAGTTTAACGCTTGCGGCCGTCATACACCCCGGATGGTTCGCCGCGCCGACGCAATCGTTGCGGCCAAATCAACGCCATTGTTGGGTGTTTTTGGGCTGGTCTGGGGATGAATTTGGGTGAGAGGTGGGTCGGACTCAGGAGATAGTTCGGAATACGTATATGAACTACCTGCACCTTGGATGATTCGTGGTCGAAACACAATGAAGACGACAACCAAACTGCTGGGCGTGGCACTCGTGGCCCTCGTGGTGTTCACGGGCTTTGCCGCGGCTGGCGCCGGTGGCTTCGCTGCAGGCACCGCCGATCAGACTCCCGTCGAATCGCCGAACGCGAATGTGACAATTGAGCAGGCCCAGGATGGCTCGAACAGCCCCTGGGTCACCGGCGACGAGCGTCTGGAACTGTTCCAGGAGCGTTTTGATCTGACTGACGAGCAGGTAGCGACGATCCAGAGCGAGGTGCAGTCGATGATCGAGACCGACGCCTCGCCCACCGAGATTCGTGACACCGTGCGGACGATGTTGGCGGACTACGGCGTCGAGAACCCTACTCTTGGTCCGTCTGCGGACGGCTTCCAGGGTGACGGCCAGTATGGCCAGGGGCACGGATTCGGGACTGACGCCGCGCAGGACGGATCCGGATTCGGTGGCCACGGTAGTTTCGGGAACCAGGGTGGCTACGGTAACGGCCACTGTCTCGCCTGAGATCGAATTTAAACGTGCGCCGTAGAGAAGGGCAGTTATTTAGCCGTCTTACCCGAATCCGAGACGTGACTCGATGCGGAAGGTACTCTGGTGGTTGATCGGTGGAGCCCGCGGTGGCAGCAACCGGTTTCGAATCATCAGAACTCTGGAGCGTGAACCGATGAACGCGAATCAACTCGCCTCCGAACTCGACCTGGACTACAAGACTATCCGCCACCACCTCGATCTGTTGACCGAGAACGACGTTCTCGAACCGGTGGGGGACGGGTACGGTGACGTGTACTTCCTGACCGAGCGGATGGAATCGAACATGGATGTCCTCGATACGATCGCCGAACAGGCCGACCTGGGTGATGTCGATGTCTGAGCGGGCCGGCCCGGCTGGGGTCCTCGGGCGCGTGGGCCTCATCGTCGTCGGTGCTGCCATTATCAGTGCCCTCGTCGCTCTCCTGGTCGAACCGCAGTCCGGCGGCGGGATGATGATGGGATCTGGGATGATGCGTCCGCCCCAGCACACGGGCTGGGAGACCGACCTCCGAATGTTTCTCTCGACGTACAACGTCATTCTCCTTCTGGCACTGACGTGGTCGTACCTCGTGGTCTATCGCGACCTGCCCAACCGGTTCACGGGAAGTTTGCTCCTCTTTGCAGTCGCACTGTTGCTCTACGCGATGGCCTCCAACCCGGCGATCCACGTCCTCTTCGGGTTCCGCGGCGGGCCCGAACTGGGTCCGTTTGCCTTCCTGCCGGACCTCTTTGCCGCTTTCGCGGTGACGGTCCTGCTCTATCAGAGTTTTCAGTAGTCAGTCGCCGGTTCGAATCTCGAAGCGGGCCCCGCCGTTCGTTGCGGTCTCCAGCTCGACGGTCCAGCCGTGGGCTTCAACGATGTCGGCGACGATATCCAGTCCCAGGCCGGTCCCGTCCCGCGAGGTCGTATAGCCGGACTCGAAGACTGTCTCTCGGTCTTCCGCGGGAATCCCGGGCCCGTCGTCCTCGACGTAAAAGCCGTCGTCGAGGTCACCGACGGTCACTGTCACTTCCGAGCCGGCGTGTTCGACGGCGTTCCAGAAGAGGTTTTCCAGGGCCCGCCGGAGCCGACCTCGGTCAGCCGCGAGAGTGGCGGTCGTCTTCACGTCGAGGGTGGCAGCAGGGGCGTCGACGGTCTCCCAGCATATCGGAACCAGATCGGCTAGCTCGATCGGTTCTCGCTCCTCGGGTTCAACTGTCCGCCCCTCGCGTGTGAGCGTGAGCACGTCGTCGATGATGGCGTCCGTCCGCTCGATCGCCTCCTCGACGGCCCCGAGGTGCTCGCTCTCACACGTTTCGGCCGCCAGATCGAGTCGGCCGCTGGCCACCGTGAGCGGGGACCTGAGATCGTGGGCGACGATGCTGGCGAACCGTTCGAGTCGTTCGTTCTCCCGCTTTAGTTTCTGTTCGCGCTCTTTCTGTTCCGTGAGGTCGACGTAGATGGCCAGCGCCTCCGTGTTTACCCCGGCATCCAGCAGCGACGAACGGAGTCTGAACGTCCGGTCTCCCTCCGTGGTTCGGCGGACCACCTCCCGCTCGACGGTTCGCTCCGTCGCGGCGGTCCCGTCGATCTTCCGAGCGGATTCTCGGTGATCCGGCGGAACGATCAACTCGTTGAGCGAGCGCCCCTCGATCCCGGCCGACTCGTAGCCGAAGGTCCGCTCGAACGCCGAGTTGACGGCGACGACGGTCGGGCTCTCCGTTTCGTACTCGACGTGTGCGACCGGTTCTGGGATGGCCTCGAAGACCGCGGCCAGGCGGTTTCGTTCGCGGCTCAGGGAGGCAGTTCGGTGGCGGAGCGTCTCGACGTGCTCCAGGCGTGCGAGTGCGTTTCGGACGTGTGAAACGAGGAGTTCGGCCAGATCCAGGTCGGTCTCGTCGAAGGCGCCGGGCTCCCTGTCGACGGCCTGAAAGACGCCGTACTCGCCGATCGGGACGGTCAGTGCCGAGCGGAACTCGTTTTCGACCTCTGTCGCGTCGCTTTGATCGAGGTCCCGAACCAACGAGGACTCGCCGGACCGGTAAGTCCGTGTCCCGAGTTTCGACTCGTCGTCGATCGGGACCCGGTCGAAGTAGGCGTCGACCGGCACGTCAGACGAGACGGCCTGGGTGAGCAGGTATCCGTCCTCGGCAACGTCGGCGATCGCGATGTCGAATTGGAGGATATCCTCGGCCGCCTCGACCAGCGCCCGAAAAACCTCCGCCTCGGAAGCTGCGGCCTGCATGTCCATTGCCACCTCGTGGAGTACCTCGATTTTCGATTGGTGGTTTTGGAGTCGCCGGTCGCGTTCGGCTTGGATCTCGTGAAACTGGCAGTGCGTGTCGGTGTGTTCACCATTAACGTATTTGGCTCGCCCCTCGAATCTGACGGTAAATCCTTTCCCACCCGCGTGTCTGAGCGTCAACTCCACGTCTGCCACCTGGTCCCGATCGGCGAGGGTCGAGAAGGCGTCCCGGAACGTCTCGACCGAGTCCGGCATCAGAAACTCCACGAACGGCCGACCGATCACTGCCTCGCGCTCGTACCCCAGTCTATCCAGCCAGGCGCGGTTCACCTGCTGGATGGTGCCGGTTTTTGAAAGTATCTGGTACGGGAGCGGGATCGACGCCAGATCGCTCCCGCTCGGCTTCCGATTCGTGGCTCGGTCCCCCTCCTCGCCACAGTTGTCTCTCACTCTATCAGTATGTTCTGTATGTCGGGCCGTGTTAAGAATCCCCGTGTTTCCCGGGAGGCGTTGGTTCCAATTGTGGGCACCGACACAGTCAAACCGTGGCTTCGGGCGGCCCCAACTGGACACCCGATTGGTGAGTCGAACCTGGCGGATATTCTCCCGGGGATGAAGCGCAGGCCGTTTCTCCGATTTCTCGCACCGAAGCGAGGAGTCCGATTGGAGTTTATAGCTACAGGGTCTCTATTGCAGACGAGATTGAAATGGAGGGGGACCCTTCTCGCGGCCAGTGGAGTGCAAGTCGGGACGGCCCGGTCCACGTTCTCGTGGTCGATGGTGAGACGGAGTTCGTGACTACCGTGGCGGCCGGGCTCACCGATGAAGCGGCTGCCGTCGAGGTAACGACGGCCACGGGGGCCCAGGCCGCGCTATCGGTTCTCGAAGCCAACCGGATCGACGCCGTCGTTTCGGGCGACCGGATGCCCGAGACGGAGCCCCTCGAGTTCTTTCGCCAGGTCGAGGCCGAACAGCCCGGCCTTCCGTTCATTATCTTCACTGACCGAGACGACGAGCAAGTTGCCAGCGAGGCATTGTCGGCTGGGGTGACAGATTACCTGTACAAAACGGGGCCACAACCCATCGCCCGACTGGCAACCCGCCTCCAGAACGCGGTCGCTCGGATCCGTGCCGAGCGGGATCTCGAAGTGGCCCGTCGGGACAATCGGGAGCGCTTCGAGCGGTCCCCGGTCGGCCGCTGGATCGAGGACTTCTCGGCCGTTCGGCGAGCGGTGGAACAGCTTCAGGCCGAGGGGGTCGAGGACATCGAGGCATATCTCGAGTCCCACCCCGAAAAAACGGCTGCCCTGGCCCGATCCGTCGAGGTCGTTTCGGTAAACGAGGCCGTTCTGGAGATGTACGGGGCCGAGTCAGTCACGGATTTCAAGCAGGGCCTCGGTGAGATTTTTGGCCCCGAGTCGATGGCGCCGTTCCGGGAGGTCGTCGGGGCAATTGCGGCGGGCGAGCGGAGCTTTCGGACCGAGAAGACCGACCGGCGGCTCGACGGCGAACCGGTCTCGATCATCCTGCACTGGTCGGTCACTTCGGGGGACGATGCCTACGAACGGGTCCGGGTGTCCACGATCGACATCAGTGCACGTGAGTCCCGGGAACGGCGCCTCAAGAAACGTGAACGGCTCTTTCGTGATCTTTATCGAAGTTCCCAGCGCTGTCTGTCGGCCAACTCCGAGACCGAGGTTTTCGATCACGTCGCAAAGAGCACGCTCGCCTCGCTCTCGCTGCTCGAAGTTTCGATCTTCGCGTTCGATGCTGTTTCGGGTCGGCTTGAAGCGACAGCAAGTGCCGGTCGCGTCGCCGGTCAGCGCCGACCCGTCTCGCCGGGTGAGGGGCCTATCTGGGAGATCTTCCGAACCGGCGAAACACGACACCTCGAGTGGGCTGAGACGGACGAGACGAAGGCCGTCGGCGTGCCGATCGGTGACTTTGGAGTGCTTCTCGCGCGAAGTACCACACTCGAACCGGTCGACATCGAGATGATCGAACTCTGTGTCTCGACAGCTGATGCAGTGCTAACACGCATCCAACGCGAGGGGGAGCGAGACGCCCTGGCGGAGGATCTCAACGGGCAGCAGACCCACGTCGAGAAGGTTCGTGGCCTGCTGGATGCGACACAATCGATCCTTCAGGACGTCCCGGAGTCGACCCGGGGTGACATGGAGGACCGTGTCGTCTCCGAACTCGTCACGACGGACACGGTGGACTTCGCGTGGATCGGACGCCCGGTGAGGACTGACGGTGAACTCGATCCGACGGCCTGGGCCGGGATGGGCGCAGGCTATCTGGACGCGATCGATCCGACCGACGGGACCGACCCGAGTCCCGCCCAGCTGGCTGGCCGGCGTCGATCCCAGACCGTCATCGACCGGATCCCCGAGCAAGTTGGCTCCGGCACCTGGGCCAAAGAGGCGCTCTCGCTGGGTTACGGTTCGGTACTGGCCGAACCGCTCCTGAGCGACGAGGTCCTGTATGGGGTCCTGACTGTGTATGCCACCGAACCGGACGGATTCGGATCGGATTGTCGAGAGCTCATCTCGGACGTGGGGTCGCTTCTGACCACCGTCTACGCGATCCAGAACGCCCGCTCCTCGGACGTCGGGACCAGAGGAGTCGAACTCGAGTTCTCTATCGGGGACTCGACGGACCCTGTGACGGCCGTGGCAGCACGAACGGGGGTGATGCTCCAGTTCGATACTGTGCTCGAGACGACCAATACGGGGGCGCGCATCCTCGTCACCGTCGATTCCGGGCACGAGGGGTTGCCCGAGGAGGCTCTCGAAGTCACGGCCATCACGGATGCAGCCTGGTTCGGCGGCCCGGCCCACGAACAGCTGGTTCTGGAGATCGAAGGGCCGATGCTGGCGACGGGGGTCCGGAAGCACGGTGGCCGGCTCGTCTCCGCGATCACGGAGCCGGATCGGAGCGTGATCGTCGTGTCACTCTCGGGTGATCGGCCGGCACGCCCACTCATCGAGTGGCTCCAACAGACCTATCCGGACATCGAGCTGCTGGCGCGTCGTGAGACCGATGTGACCCACGATCCCGCAGGTCACCACCTCGAAAACATCCTTACCGACCGTCAGCTCGAGATTCTCACGGCGGCGTATTACGGCGGGTATTTCGCCAGTCCACGAACGATCACGGGACAGGAGCTCGGCGAGAGCTTCGATATCTCGGACTCGGCGGTTCACAAACACATTCGTTCGTCGCTCCGAACGCTTCTCGAACAACTCCTCGTTTCAGCGTCTGATAATTAGGGGTTGCATACCGAACCTGTCGTGACTGCTGGTCGGTTGGTCAGGCAGCCCCACGGCTGATTGGCGCGGAACCGGTAGTATTTGCTGATGTCTCCGAATGACCGGTCCACCGGGTCGGGCACCAATCGTCCACCGACCAAGCAAGACGGGCCTGCAACGCGGACCCGCAGCGATGGCGGCACGGTGGGACAGGAGCCCCCAGAATCGGCCGACGCCGCACAGGAAACACAGAAGCCCAGCGCGCTGATCGCTGTAGAGCAGGACCCGGACCAGATGTACGACACCTCCGGGAGTGCCCAGCGGATTATCGACGAGGACTTCAACGTCGTCAAGCAGAACCAGGTGATGACCGAGTGGACTGGCGTCGACCCCGACGAGGCCGGCCAGGTCAAGTGCATGAATCAGGCCAACAGTTCGGTCTGTGGCACCGAGGACTGCACGAAAAAACAGCTTCTGGAGCAGGGCAAGGACCACATCGAGGTCGAAATCGAGAAGGACCTCGCCAACGGCGAGACCAAACAGACCCTCCTCGTTTCCGAGCCGATCTACGACGAACAGGGCAACAAAGTCGGGATCAGCGAGTCTTTCAAGGACGTCTCGGATATCAAGGAAGCTCAGCGGGACGTCGACGCCTCGGTTGCCGAACTGCAGGAGGCCTCACAGGGCGTGGCGGAGAGTTCGGAAGCGATCACCAGTACCGCGGAGACGCTGGCCGACAGCATGGACGAGGTCTCCGGGGAGGTCTCGAACGTGAGCGCGACGATCGAGGAGGTTGCGTCCAGCGCCGAGGAGGTCGCCGCGACCACGGGCCAGGCTCGAGATCTCGCCGAACACGGGTACGATACGGCCGAGAAAGCCATCGATACGATGGAGGACATCGACGAGGCGTCCGCAGATGTCTCCGCGGACGTCGATGACCTGCAGGGTCGTATGGACGAGATCGACGAGATCGTGGATTTGATCAACGATGTCGCGGACCAGACCAACCTGCTCGCGCTCAATGCCAACATCGAGGCCGCACGGGCTGGTGAGGAGGGCGACGGATTCGCGGTCGTTGCAAACGAGGTCAAAAACCTGGCCGAGGAGGCCCAGGAACACGCCGAGACCATCGAGGACGTCATCGAGGCGATTCAGGCGGACACTCGGGACACGGTCGAGAGTCTGGACGAGACAAACGAGCAGATCGAGGACGGGATCGAGATGGTCGACGAGACGATGCAGAATCTCGCTGAGATCGTTGATGCGGTTCAGGAGGCCGCAGCGGGGGTCGACGAGGTGGCCGATGCGACTGACGACCAGGCTGCAAGCACCGAAGAGGTCGCCGCGATGATCGACGAGTCCCGGGCCCAGGCCGAAGATGTCTCCGCCGAGATCCAGAACATCGCAGCGGCAAACGAAGAACAGACGGCCAAAGTCGAGGACATCAAAAACGCCGTCGAGCGGCTCAACCAGGGGAAATAATGGCGGTCACGACCGACGAGCAGACTGCCGTGGAGGACCGCGAGGGCGTGGTCTTCCGGCTGGGGGACAGCGAGTACTGCATCGACATCGGCCACGTGGACGAGATCGTCGAGCGCGGCGAACTGACCCCGCTCCCGAACTCCGCGCCGCACTTCGAGGGCGTGATGGACCTCCGGGGCGAGACGACCACGATCTTCAACCCCCGGAGTTACTTCGACGTCGAGCGTGATGGGGACGGCGGCGATCGCATCTTGATCCTGGATCAGGCCGACGCGAACGTGGGCTGGGTGGTTGACGGCGTGGATCGGGTCATCACGTTTGCGAGTGAGCACGTCGAGACACAGGTCGAGAACGGGGCGGTAGAGGGCGTCCTTCGACGGGACGACGGCTTCATCATCCTGGTCGATCCGACCGTCGTCGAGGACACGACCGGAGCGAATTAACTCACTCGGGGGAGTTCGACGACGAAAACCGCGCCCCGCGGCTCGTTATCCTCGATCCAGACCCTGCCGTCGTATCGATCAACGAGTGTCTGGACCAGATACAACCCCAGCCCAGTTCCGTCGCTCTCCAGCCCGGTCTCCCCTTTGGCGAAGATCGACTCGCGCTCTTCCGGTGGAATTCCGGGGCCGTCGTCCGCGACCGAAATCCGAACGGTGTCGGCCCCGATTTCGGTGGCGACCTCGACCTCGGGCCGGTCCGTGTCGTTGTGCTCGACGGCGTTCGTGAGCAGGTTCCGGAAGACCGATTCGAGCATGTCGTCGGCCTCGATCTGGACTGGATCGACCGCTTCTCTCAGCTCGATCGTGCCGCTGTCGTACGCCTCGGAGACTTCCGCGACCTCTGCTTCGAGTACGGTGTCGAGCCGGACTGGATTGGTCTCCCCACCGGCGCTCAGGAGGACTTCCGTGACGTCCCGTGCGGATTTGGTGATGTCGATCGCTTCTGTCGCCGCGGACTGGATCTGGTCGAGGTAGGCCTGATTGTCCTCGGCCACGTCGTCTTCGAGGAGGTCGGCGTAGGCAGTCGCCAACTGGAGGTCGTTTCGAATGTCGTGGCGCATCATCGTGTTCAGGACCTCCAGGTCGTCCCGCTGGGTCTGGAGGACCTCCTCTCGGGCCTTCCGTTCGGTGATCTCCCGGAGGACCAGCAACTGGCCGCGCTGCCCGTGTGTGTCTGCAATCCTCGACCGGTCGAGGTCGAAGTGCCGGGTCCTGCCCCCGTCATCGACCTCGAACTCGGTCGGGCCTGGCTCGTTCTCGTCCTCTTGGAGCTCCGAGAGCGGCCCCAGGAACGCGACGGCGTCCATCCCTCGCCAGCTGTCCGGCGCGCCAACGAGTTCGCGGGCGGCGGGATTACTGTCGACGACCCGGTTCTGGCTGTCGATCATGATCACCGGATCGGCCATCGTCTCCACGAGTTGTTCGCGACCGATCGGCACCAGGCGAAAGAGACGGTACCGGAACGTCGCGACGGCAAAGGCTATGCCAGTCACGCCGAAGGCCGCGTCGGTGAGGTTGTACTCGGGTGGCACGAGCCCGGAGAATACCAGGGCGTTGACGAGGATCGGCGACGCGACGCCGACGGCGATCGCGACTGTCTGGCGGGTCGAGAGCCGCGAGCGATTGCGGCCCAGGTACCGGGCGAGGACGGCCCCGCCCAGGACCGTCAGTCCGTAGATGTACAGCTGGTAGAGCTTGAACGGAAGCCCGAGCACCCGATCGAGGACGATCCACTCCTCGAAGGTGATCCCGAGGACTGTGGTCGGACCGTGTGTCAGGAGGCCGGCGGACTGGTACATGAACTCCGGCCAGCGGAGCAACAGGCTGCCGACGAGGAGCACGTGCCCGAGGCCGACGAGCCTGATCCATCGGGGGTCCACCACCTCGAACTGCGAGTACGCGACCGCGAACCAGAGGAACGCGTAGAGCAGGAACGGCGCGGTGAGGGTGTTTCCGAGGTTGTACCAGAGAAGCTTTCCACCTGCGGTCGTCGCGGCCTCGATTGCGATGGAAGTCAGTTCCCAGGTCACGATCCCGAGTGTCAGCGTCCCGAACGCGAGCAGTTCTCGTCGACGGTCCCGGCGGTGGTATCGCTCGAAGGCGTAGGCTGAGAGCGGCGCGATGAGCGCCAGGACCACCACGTCGAGGACGAGCCACGGCGTGACCTGCATCGCTTGATGCTTCCGAATCGAACACCGGTCAGTAATCGTTGTCGGTTCGCTATTTCACAACTCGGCCGGGACACCTCCGTGGCTTACAGCAGTAGCAAGGCGAAAGCCCACCACTTTAGTGGTGGGATGAAGCCGACAACTGAGAACCAAACCACGGCCCTACACTAAATTGGATATTCCACGTTTTCGAAATCCCAAATAATTATATAAATTAAACGACTATGCTTACTTGTGTCGAATCAGGTCGTCACACGGACGGTGAAAGCCAGCATTCAAAACCAGCCACAGGTCCGTGACGACCTCGATTCGCATGCCTACGCCGCTAGTAAACTCTGGAACGTCGGGCGGTGGACGGTTCAACGAGTTTGGGATGCCATTGGCTACATCCCTGAGGCTACTGAACTCACGTCGTACCTGAAAGGCCACGCCAGATACGACGACCTGCACAGTCAATCAAGTCAGAAAGTTCTTCAGGAGCTTTCTGACGCCTTTCACTCCTGGTACGAACAGGACAACCCAGATCACAACCCGCCTGGCTACCGGAAGCGCGGTGACGCTCACCCGCGTTCGACAGTGACCTGGAAAAATAACGGCTTCAAGCTGGATACGGACAACAACCGAGTCCGCCTCTCGAAAGGGGCGAACATGAAGCCTTCACGGTATGCCGCTGACTACATCCTCTGCGAATACGAGGAGCAAGCCGACTATTCTCTCGACGATATCGACCGAGTCCAAACCGTTCGAGCGGTCTGGACTGGCGAAAAATGGGAGTTGCATTTCGTCTCCAAACTCCCCATGGAAACAGCGGAGAGTGGCGGTGAGAAGACCGCGGGGATCGACCTTGGGATTTCGAACACAGCGGCAGTCTCAGTTGGAGACGAGACGCTATTGTACCCGGGCAACGCGCTGAAAGAAGACGCCCACTACTTCCGGCAAATCGAGTACGACACAGAAGGTGAAGACGGACCGAGTCAGACGGCTGAGTGGGCGCGACAGAAAAAGGCCCGACGCCAAGAGCACTTTCTGCACGCTGTCTCGAAAGATATCGTTCAAGAGTGCGATGAACGAAATGTGGGGACGATAGCTGTCGGTCATCCCAAGAACATCCGCCAGGATGGAGACTGGGGACGACACGGGAACAAACGCCTGCATGACTGGGCGTTTGAAACACTCATCCAGCAGATCGAGTACAAGGCCGAAGAGCGTGGGATAGAGGCTGAACGTGTTGATGAAGGCAGTCTGAAAACCTCGAAAACGTGTTGTGAGTGTGGGATGGTGTCGGATTCAAACCGTGTTGAGCGTGGGTTGTACGTCTGTGAGGCCTGTGGATTAGTCGCGAATAGTGATCTGAATGCGGCGGAGAATATGCGAGCGACGGTAACTCCGAATCCCTCACAGGATAGGAGTAACGGCTGTTTGGCCCAGCCATCGGTCCGCCTGTTCGACAAACAGACGGGGCAAATTGCCCCACAAGAACAGGTGGTTCCGTGAACCACAATATCCCAATCCAGCGGTGCGGTACCGTGGGAATCCCACGGCTTTAGCCGTCCCCAGAACGCTTTGCGTTCTGGTGGGCTGCACAAGGCCGAAGGTCTTGTGAACGTGGGAGGAGGTCAACGTCCACGGAGTTGTTCTCGGACCTTCGCTGCCGCGGCTCTGCCGGTCCGAGCGGCAGTGTCGAAACTCGGATAGTATCGGAAGTCACCCGCGAGGAAGACCCGATCGTCGTACTGGATCTCGGGAATTGACTTTCCCGGCTCGATGTGGGGTGTCGTGGTCACGGTCTCTGCTGCTCGCCTCGTCGGCTCGCCGTCGTAGACTGCCTCGACGTCGATATCCGTGTTCATGTCCCGAACGAACGCGTTGTGGGTCTCCCCCACAGCGACGACGCTGCGGAGGTTGTACGCCTCGTCGCCACCGATCAGCAGCGCGAGGTCTTCGGTTAGCGTCCCGTCGAGGACCACCCCCCGGGTCTGGTTGTACTCGAAGTCGAAATCCGCTTCCAGCAATTCGGCACTCCGATCGATTGGTGTGGCCAGAACCGCGGCGTCGAACGACGCTTCTGTCGTCGTCCCATCGTCCCGGAACTCGACGAGGACGCTGTCCGTTTCTGCCGTGATAGCCGTCACTTCGGTCCCGGTCCGCAGATTCTCCGCTGGCAACTCTTCACCGAGCGCCTCGTAGAACGGCCGCTGACCGTTTGGGAGCACAGACGCTCCGTCCTGGACCATCCGGACTACCTTCTTCAACGCTGCAACGGACCGGTCAGCGCTCGTGTGCTCGAAGTCGTCGTCGTAGGTCATCGCACGGAGTGTTGGTTTGATGAGCAGTTCCTGCAGCCCGTCGTCGAACTGTGCCATCCACTCCTGGATCGACTGCTCGTGGAGCCGTTCGTTGTAGAGATCACGGTCTAGCGGATCGAACTGGTGATCCGCGAGCGCCGAGTGGAACTCCCTGACCGATGCCCGGTCGAGCCCCACTACTGGCGCGAACACCACCCGCATGATTTTTTCAAACAGCGACAGGTCCTGGCGCGGTTTGAGAAAAATCTCCATTTGATCGAAGGTGGTGATTTCCCCGTCCTGAAACGCGCCCATTCGCTCGAGCGGAACCGGCCGAACGGCGTCCTCGACGCCGAGACCTGACGCGAGATCGAGAACGGCGTCGTCGGAAGCGGCGATGAATCTTGGCTGGTCGGGCACGTCCCCGTCACTGAAGTCCCGCTTTTCGAAGAGTGACACTTCCAGCCCATCGGCTTGCAGCGTGTGGGCACTCGCGATTCCAGCGATTCCGGCCCCAATTACGGCGACACTCATGTTTGTGGAAAATTAGATCGTAGTGGTGATCGGGCTGCTCCTCGTATCGAGAGCGGCCATCGATTCGTGTTGGTCGGTGGCGTCTTGACGTGCCACTGGCGCTCCGTCCTCCCTTCTGAGTGCCGCGTGCATGGTCATCTCACCAATTTCATATACATGGTGATAAATCGACAATTTGCTTGCAGGGATGTGACAAGACCACTCATACCAATGGCCGCTTACTCATTCTCACACGCCGAGCGACGGCCCGCAGCAAACGGTGGATGGGTCGGGGCGGATTCGAACCGAAATCACTTCGCTCGCAAGCTCGCTCGTGATAGGGCTCGAATCCGCTGCCCAATTTACGACCGCGATCTCATCGCAGCGACACAGCACGCTGGTCGCTGCGAAGTGAGAATCGCTGAAAATGGGTCGGGGCGGATTCGAACGACGCGAAACTCGCTCCCGTCGGTCGCTCGTTTCTCTTATTCGAATCCGTCCGACCGCGCCACAGCCGGCGCTCGAAACGTGAGCGCCGGCAAAATATGGGTCGGGGCGGATTCGAACCGCCGGTCTCCTCCATGTCAAGGAGGTGTCATAGCCAGACTAGACCACCGACCCTCGTGCTTCCACCCAATCGTATCGGGGCAGAACAGTTGAAGGTTTCGAAACGGTCGACGGCGAACGGCGATTACGAAAACGTTAAGTGATGTACAAACCTGTTCATTAGATACCGAAACAGTACATTCGTGATTCCAATGCAAGGATACATCGAACGCGTCGCTGACGGCGAGGACCTCTCCGTTTCGGAGGCCAGAGCCGCGGCGACAGCCGTCTTCGAGGATGCGACGGACGCCCAGATCGGGGCCCTGCTGACGGCCATGCGCTCGAAGGGCGAGACAGAAGCCGAAATCGCCGGGTTTGCACAGGGGATGCGAGCGGCTGCGAGGACCATCGAGCCCGAACGGGACCGGTTGGTCGACACCTGTGGGACCGGCGGGGACGACTACGACACCATCAACGTCTCGACGGCCAGTGCGGTCGTGGCCAGCGGGGCCGGCGTCCCGATCGCGAAACACGGCAACTACTCGGTCTCCTCCTCGTCCGGTAGCGCTGATGTCCTCGAGACAGTCGGTGTCCCGGTCGGGGCCGAACCCCCGGCCGTCGAACGGGCCATCGAGGAGTCCGGGATCGGGTTCATGCTCGCCCCGGTGTTCCACCCCGCGATGAAAGCCGTCATCGGCCCCCGCCAGGAACTGGGTATTCGGACCGTGTTCAACGTACTTGGCCCGCTAACGAACCCGGCCGGGGCGGATGCACAGGTCCTGGGCGTGTACGATCCCGAACTCGTGCCGCTGGTCGCCCGCGCGCTTGCACACATGCCTGTCGAACACGCCCTCGTCGTCCACGGTTCGGGCCTCGACGAGATCGCGATCCACGATAAGACGGTCGTCGCCGAGGTGACCGGCGACTCGATCGAGGAGTACACCCTCCAGCCCGCCGACATGGGGCTTGAACGGGCGCGAATCGAGGCCGTAGCTGGTGGGAGCCCCGAGGAGAACGCCGAACACCTGACAGGGATCCTCAACGGGACTGTTCAGGGCCCGATGCGTGACATCATTCTCGCAAACGCCGGGGCAGCGATCTTTGTGGCCGGGGAAGCAGCCTCGATCCAGGAGGGTGCCGAGGTCGCCGCACAGGCCATCGACTCCGGTGCTGCAATGGAGAAACTAAGGGCCCTGAAAGCCGTCCCGGCGGTCTGATGGTTCGCGTAAAGCTCTGTGGGTTCACCCGGCAGGCGGACGTGACCCGTGCAGTCGAGGCCGGGGTAGACGCCGTCGGCGCGATCGTGGACGTCCCAGTCGAGACACCACGAGCGGTCGAGGTAACGCATGCAGCACGGCTCTTTGCGGCCGTTCCGCCTTTCGTCAGTACCGTCCTCGTGACGATGCCCGAATCCGTCGATCGAGCGCGGGAACTGATCGACCGGGTCGACCCCGACGCGATCCAGGTTCATGCCGGTCTCGCTCCGGCGGCTGTCGAGGCCCTTGCCGAGGAAACGTCCGCTATTGCAGCCGTTGGCCACGATGAACCGGCGATAAAAGAGTATGCCGACGCCGCTGATGGGCTGCTGGTCGACTCGACCGACGAGTCCGGCGCCGGCGGAACGGGGCAGACACACGACTGGACGGCGACCCGGGAACTCACCCAGCTCGACACCCCGATCGTGCTCGCCGGCGGGCTCACACCCGAAAACGTCCGCTCGGCGGTCACGACTGTCGGCCCCTACGCCGTCGACGCGGCGTCCGGAGTCGAGGCGGAACCCGGGCAGAAAGACGCGGCGGCGATGGATCAGTTCGTGGCTGCAGCGAGGGGGCGAGACTGATGAGGCTGCTCGACCGCTCGCGTTCGGAATTCGCGGACCTCCTGGACGCCGCGGAACCGGTGGTCGTCCGGGTCGCCGCCGAACTCCCGGTCTCGGTCTCGCCGCTTTCGGCGGCCGTCGCCCTAGACGACGAAAGCGAGTTCAGTTTCCTCCTGGAGAGCGGGGAGAAGACGGCCGCGAGCGATCCGGCCGATGCGTTCTCCGCCAGTGACTCCACGGACCGACACGCCCGGTTTTCCTTCGTGGGCTACGACCCCGACGCGGTACTCACGCTGGATGCGGACGGCGACAGCATCACGCGACTGCGGGATTCGCCGGCGGCCGACCTCGTGGCCACTGGGACGGGTGACGTGCTCGACCGCTTGCGGCGGGGGCTGCCCGACATCGAGCGACGGGGGTTCCCAGCGGCCGATCGGCAACACCTCTCCGGAGGGCTGGTCGGCTTTTTGGCCTACGACGCCGTGTACGACCTCTGGCTCTCGGAGCTCGGGATCGAGCGGCCGGAGAGCCCGGTACCCGACGCCCAGTTCGCGCTGACGACACGGACACTCGTCTTCGATCACGTGGCAGACACCGTCTCGCTCCTGTTCACGCCCGTGGTCGCCCCGGAGACGGATCCAGATCAGCTCTACGACGAGTTGCTCGCAGAAGCGCGCTCGGTCAAAGAACGACTGGAAGGGGCCGAATCGCCGGCTGAGGGGGACTTCCGTCGAACAGGCGAGCGAGCGGGCTCACAGGACGCCTACGAGGAGGCCGTGGCGACCGCGAAGCAGGCGGTCACGGAGGGAGAGGTGTACCAAGCAGTCGTTTCGCGCACGCGTGAACTCGAAGGTGACATCGATCCGGTGGTCCTGTACGACTCGATGCGGGCGGTCAACCCGTCGCCATACATGTACCTGCTGTCATACGGGGACCGCTCGATCGTGGGTGCGAGTCCCGAGACGCTCGTTGCCGTCGACGGCGAGACGGTTCGGAACAACCCGATCGCGGGGACCTGTCCACGGGGATCCAGTCCCGCGGAGGATCGTCGACTGGCCGGCGAGATGCTGGCCGACGACAAGGAGCGGGCCGAACACACGATGCTCGTCGACCTGGCGCGAAACGACGTCAGACGGGTCTCTCGGCCCGGGAGCGTGGACGTGACGGAGTTCATGCGCGTGCTGAAGTACAGCCACGTTCAGCACATCGAATCGACCGTGACTGGCCGTCTCCGAGAGGATCAAGATGCCTTTGACGCGATTCGGGCCTGCTTCCCCGCCGGCACGCTCTCGGGGGCCCCCAAGAGCCGGGCGATGGAGCTCATTCACGACCTCGAAGCCTCGCCACGGGGGGTGTACGGAGGCGGCGTGGGGTATGTCTCCTGGCAGGGGGACATGGACATGGCGATCGTGATCAGGACGGCGACCATCGAAGCTGGGGACCCTGACCGCCTTCGGGTTCGGGCCGGTGCTGGAGTCGTGGCCGATTCGGATCCCACGAGTGAGTACGAAGAGACCGAGGCGAAGATGGACGGGGCCCTGACGGCGGTCCGGGACATCGAGAACGGGCTGGAGGTGCCCCGATGAAGGTGCTCGTGATCGACAACTACGATTCTTTTACGTACAACCTGGTGGAGTACGTCTCGAAGGTCACGCTGCCGGACGGGACAACCCCCGAGATTACGGTCCTGAAAAACACCGCCGATCTCGAGGCCGTCCGCGCGGTCGACCCGGACGCGATCCTGATCAGTCCAGGGCCTGGTCACCCGGCAAACGACCGCGACGTGGGCGTCTCAACACCGGTCCTTCGGGAGATCTCCCCGCGGGTGCCCACGCTGGGTGTCTGTCTCGGGATGGAGGCGGCGGTCTCGGTGTACGGGGGCGAGGTCGGTACGGCGCCCGAACCGGTCCACGGCAAGGCGGACCCGGTCACCCACGACGGCCGGGGCATCTTCGAGGGAATCGAACCCGAGTTCCAGGGCGGTCGCTACCACTCGCTGATCGCACTGGACGTGCCTGGGGTCTTCGAGGTTTCGGCTCGAACCGAACAGGACGGCGAGTCGATTCCGATGGCGATTCGACACCGCGAGCACCCACTCGTCGCCGTGCAATTTCACCCCGAGAGCGTGCTGACGCCGGTCGGACACGAGTTGATCGAGCACTTCCTGCTGGCGGCGTAGAAACTCACGATTTCCCGCTCAGTCCCCGGAAATCGGAGGTTTGAGCTCGTTTTGATTTCGGTCGATTTCGCTTCGAATTTCACTTTCGCTCCGCCGGGAGTAGGCTTATACTGGTGCCCCCGTTACCGAAGTAGTGGCTCCGTACCCGCCAGGTGTGGCATGGGAAGACACACCCGCTGGCGGGTCGAACCGACGCGGGTTTACCGGACGAGCGGCTTCGTTCGCTACCCGCATCTCCCGGCACACATGTACATTGGACATTCACGCACACGACTGACTGTGGAGGTATCGAGATGAGTACGGAGCGGACAGGGGAGTACGAACTCCCCGTCAAGCGGGTCACCGGCGACACGCTCGAAACGCGGCTCACGGCCAACGCCTATCAGAACATCCTCCCGGCCCGCTACCTGAAGAAAGACGCCGACGGGGACCTGGTCGAGACCCAGGAAGACCTCTTCACTCGGGTCGCGCGGAACATCGCGCTCGCGGAGGTACCCTACGAGGCAGCGAACCGCGATCTGACGGTCACGGTGCGGCCGGACCAGGTCAAGCCCGACCACCCGCGTCGGGACGAACTCGCCGCTGAGGTCTTTGGGGAGGGGACGACCGTCGAGGACGACGTCGAGATCGAGCTCACTCCCGAGAACGTCAACAAGTTCGCCTACGAGACCGTCGTGCCCGAGGTCCCCGACGAGATTCGAGCCCACGTCGAGGATTTGGCCGCCCAGTACGAGGAGCTGATGAGCACGCTCTCCTTTATGCCCAACTCGCCCACGTTGATGAACGCGGGGAACGAGCTCCAGCAGCTCTCGGCCTGTTTTGTCAACTCTCCGGACGATGATCTCGCAGATATCCACGAAACGGCCAAAGAGGCCGCCTTAACCTTCCAGAGCGGGGGCGGCATGGGGTATGCGTTCTGGAAATTACGGCCCTACGGCGACGCGGTCGGCTCGACTGGCGGCATCGCCTCCGGCCCGATCACGTTCATGCGGACCTTCGACCAGATGACCGAGACCATCGCCCAGGGCGGCACCCGCCGCGGGGCCCAGATGGCGGTCATGCGCATCTCCCACCCGGACGTCATCGAGTTCATCCACTCGAAGAACAAGGACGTCTCGCTGGCTCACACGCTGAAGCTCAACGATCCGGACGACCCGACCTACACCGACTTCTCCGAAGCCCTGGAAGAGGCCCGCGCACTGATCGACGAGGAGGGACGGGTGCCCGAACACCTCCGGAACGCCGTCGAAGGCCACCTCTCGAATTTCAACATCTCTGTCGGGGTCACCGACGGCTTCATGGAGGCGCTGGCGAACGACGCGGAGTACACGCTCACGAACCCACGCACGGAAGAACCCCACATCGCGACGGCCGAGACAAAAGAGATGTACTCCCGCTACGATCTCGGGGAGTACGTCGAGGTCGGCGAGGAACTTTCCCTGCCCGCCTCGGTGCTCTGGGACCGGATCGTCGAGGGCGCACACGAGAACGGCGAG
This sequence comes from Halodesulfurarchaeum formicicum, assembly GCF_001886955.1. Lineage (NCBI taxonomy): Archaea > Methanobacteriati > Methanobacteriota > Halobacteria > Halobacteriales > Halobacteriaceae > Halodesulfurarchaeum > Halodesulfurarchaeum formicicum. Next base: position 451,404 of record NZ_CP016804.1, read on the forward strand.
CCCGGCGTGATCTATCTGGAGCGGGCGAACAAGGAACACTCCTTCGACGTGGAGGAGCATCCCGACCACCGGATGCTCGCGACCAACCCTTGTGTGACCGGTGAGACGCTGATCAGCACCGAGGACGGCCTCGTCCCGGCCGAAGAACTCTACGAGCAGGGAGTCGCACGCGACGTCGTCGTCGACAGTCGGCTGAGCGAGGACGATGCGACCAAGGAAGCCAGCAGCGTGTTCAAGACTGGCGTAAAGGACGTCTACGAACTCTCCACCGAGGAAGGGTACGAACTCCGCCTCACTGCTGACCATCGGATGATGACCGACGAGGGGTGGGTAGAGGCAAAGAACCTTGAGCCAGGCGACACGGTCCACGTGCAGGACCGAAAAGGCCAGTTCGGGAACCACGGCTCCGCCGAGGAGGGCCGAGTGCTGGGCTGGCTCGTCGGAGACGGGCACCTCAAGAACGGCGAGGAACGTGCCGTTCTCAACTTCTACGACGAGGACGCCGAAATCTCCGAGCAGTTCGCCGCAGACGTCAACGACGTGGTCCGTGATCCGCGCGGCAACGCGGATTACGAGATCGGCGTCAGCGAGATTTCCCGGGGAGACGGGTATCGCGGCGCCCAGGCCATCGAACAACGGGTCCGTTCGGCACGCCTCTACGAGTACGCCGAACAGGCTGGACTCACCGACGAAAAGCTCCAGGTTCCCGAGGCGGTCATGCGAGGCAGTGAAGTGATGGCCCGGGGATTCCTCAGAGCCCTGTTCACCGCGGATGGGAGCGTTCAGGGGAACGTGGAGAAAGGCGTCTCGGTCCGTCTCACCAGCACCGACACTGACCTTCTCCAGGAGGTCCAGCAACTCCTGTTGAACTTCGGGATCTTCAGCAAGATATACGAGGACCGCCACGAGGCAGGCAGGCAGGAGATGCCCGACGGGAAGGGTGGTACGAAGACCTACGAACGCCAGGCGGACCACGACCTCGTCATCTCGAAAGATTCGCTGGTCACCTTCCGTGAGGAAATCGGCTTCCTCCGGGAGGACAAAAATGACGCGCTCGACGATCGGTTGGCCGAATACACGACCAGCCCGTACAGCGACGCCTTCGAGGCGACGGTGTCGGCGGTCGAAGCGGACGGCCACGAACCGGTGTACGACCTGACCGAGCCGGACACCCACTCCTTCGTCGCGAACGGCCTCGTCTGCCACAACTGTGGCGAGCAGCCGTTGGAGGAGTACGAGGCCTGTAACCTCGGTCACGTGAACCTCTCGACTATCGCTGCGACTGACAGTTCCGACTGGCGGGCCTGGTCGGCCGCCAACGAGGACGCCTACGACAGCCGGGAGGCGGCCGTCGAGGCGTTCCTTGAGGGGGCCATCGACTGGGCGGAGTTCGACCGCCGCATCCGGATCGGGACCCGGTTCCTCGAGGACGTGGTCACGATGTCGGATTTCCCGGTCGAGGAGATCACCGAGAAGGTGCGTGCAATGCGCAAGATCGGGCTGGGAATCATGGGTATCGCCCAATTGTTCGTTCAGCTCGGCATGCGCTATGGCTCCGAACCGGCAAACGAGGTCGCCCGCCAGCTCATGACCCACATCAACCACGAGTCCAAGCGGGTCTCCCACGAACTGGCCCTCGAACGGGGCAGCTTCGCGGAGTGGGACAACTCCAAGTACGCCGACCCCACCCGCTATGCCGAGTGGTTCGAGCATCACACCGGCGAGGACCCCGAGGACTGGCCCGAGGGCTATCCCATCCGGAACCACAACACGACCACGATCGCCCCGACGGGGACGACCTCGATGGTCGGCAACACCACCGGCGGCTGTGAGCCCATCTTCAACGTGGCCTACTACAAGAACGTCTCCGATGACGTGCAGGGCGAGGAGATGCTCGTCGAGTTCGACGACTACTTCCTCCGGACCCTGGAGGCAAACGACATCGACGTCGAGGACGTGAAAGCCGAGGCTACCGAGCAGATGGCCGCAAACGAGTTCGACGGCGTCGAGGGACTCTCGACGGTGCCTGATGCCATCGCGGAACTCTTTGTCACCTCCAGTGACCTCACGGGCAAGGAACACGCCTCGATCCAGACCGCCCTCCAGGAGGGCGTGGACTCCTCGATCTCGAAGACGGTGAACTTCCCGCGGGAGGCGACCGTCGAGGACATGGACGAAGTCCTGCGCTACATCTACGACCACGGTGGGAAGGGCGTGACCGTCTACCGAGACGGCACCCGCTCGAAGCAAGTCCTCACGACCCGCGCGGACAACACCGAGTTCGCGGACATGGACGAGGCCGAGGTCGCCGAGACCATCATCGAGCAGATCGAGACTGTCTTCGGCGGGTTCGAGTCCTTCCTCGACCGCGAGGACGTCACCGAACTTCTGGGGAGCGAACTCGATTCCATCGAGGGGCCGGACTACGCGGAGAAACGGGCTCGACCCGCCGCGTTGCAGGGCGTGAGCCAGCGAATCGACACTGGCTATGGCAAGCTCTACGTGACGATCAACGAGGACGGCGATGGGCGCCCCTTCGAGCTGTTCGCGAACATCGGCCACTCCGGCGGCTTCACGAACTCGTTCACCGAGGCCCTCGCGAAGGTCATCTCGACGGCGCTGCGCTCCGGCGTGGACCCCTACGAGATCGTCGACGAGCTCAAGGGAACCCGCAGCCCCAAGGTCGCCTGGGACAAGGGCGAGCAGATCAACTCGATCCCCGATGCCATCGGCACGGCGATGTACCGATATCTGGAGGACGAGGTCGACAAGCCCTATCCCCAGCAGGAGACGCTGGACGGCATTGAAGAGAGCGGCACCGAAACTGACGGTGGCGGCGCGGTCGCCACAAATACGGAATCGGAGGGGTCAACCCAGTCGCTCATCGACGCCGGGGAGAGCCCCGAGTGTCCCGAGTGTGGCTCGATGGATCTGTACTACTCCGAGGGCTGTAAGACCTGCCAGGCGTGTGGCTGGAGTGAGTGCAGTTAGGGACAAGGTTTAATCCCGATTCGTGTGGAGTTTCGCTGTGACCGACCGCGTCGAACTCGGTGTCGAACTTCTCGACCGCTTCGAGGACGTGGAACTTTCAGTCGCCGAGGTCATCGACCGCCTGGAGACGATCACGACCGACCCGCGAACCACCCGCGAGATTCTGGAACGAGCCGAAAACGAGGGAATCATCGAGCGGGACTCGGGGGTCGTCTACCCCGCCGGATCGAACTACGTCAGCTTCGAGGCCGAGGTCGTCACGAAAGAGGGGGAGTTCACCTGCCGTCGCTGTGGGGCCTCGATCACTACCGGGTACTTTCTGAATCTGGAGGCGGGCGAACATGGCCCCTTCGGCTCCTCCTGTATCCGAAAAGTCACCGGGCGGGAGTGATCAGTCCTCGATCTGGGATCGCAACCGGTCGAGCCGCGAGCGCTGGTCTTCGATCGCTGCGAGTTGCTCTTCGAGGAGTGTCTCCTGGTCGTCCAGGAGCGCTTCGAGTTCGTCGAGTTCGTCGAGGATCGACGCGGTATCGACCGCCGAAACAAACGCGGCCGACTCCGCTGGCTCCGGTTTGCCAGCAGTCGTCGATTCCTCGTCCGTGTCTGGCTCCTCGTCCTCCGCCGGTCGAACAGCCGCCTCGAAGGCAGCCTGGTCTGGCACCTCGTAGAACTGGTAGATGGCGTCCCGGATCGTCTCGTCCACGCGGCGAAAGCCCTCGTTGGGTGTCTTGATTCGCTCGGTTCGGTCCGGTGTCGAGATCACGAGCTGGGATGCGACACTGCCCTTCTCGGTTTCGAGGCCCTGGACCGACTCGTAAGGGACCGCCACGTACTCCTCGTCCCAGACCGCCGCGCCCACGTGTTTGACCAGCCGACGGTTCGTCACCACGAGTGTCAGTTCACCGAAGCGGTAGGTCGCACTGACGGTCTCGCCGGGCTCGATAACCTCCCTGGCGCGGAATACGCCCGCGAGAATCGGGTGCAGCGAATCGGAGACGTACTTCTCCGGGACGGTGAGCGACCGTGTCCCGTCGGTCCCATAATCGAACGTGATAGTGGACTTTCGTCGCCCCTCCTCGACGGTTACCCGCTCTGCTTCGTGTGGATAGGATTCGACCGATTCGTCGCTGAGAAAGCCCTCCGCCCCGTAGTGAATCGTCCGGGTGGGGGTCACGTACAGCGCGTCCTCGCCCTTGAGCGAGACGGTCGCCGACACCGTCTCGTCCCCCAGGGCCTCCGCGACGGCCGACGGTACGTTCATGTTGGCAGGTCTTCCCCCGCCGTGATAAACTCGGCGGGTCGCCCTATCGGAGATACAAAGGTTTTAGAGGACCAGTACCTAAGCCGGGCGTGAGCCCGGGTGGCTTAGTGGTCATAGCGCCGCACTCATAGGGTTTCGAGATTCGGTGCGGCCATCGGTGGCTCGCATCTCAGGTCGACCGAGCCTTGGACCTGGGACATGCGGAGGTCGAGGGTTCGAACCCCTCCCCGGGCACTTTTAACTGTCCTGTCAGGTACCCGTCCGACCGACCAGCGCTCCCACACCGATCCACCCCCTGCACCGGTCGCCGTTTTCTCGATTGATAGCTCGGGACGAGGATTTATGCGGGGTTGTAAATAACCGGGTGGCGTGTCTTCGCAAACCGATCTGCTGGGCTCGTCGCTTTCGTCGATTCGGACAGCGGTCGGCCACCTCGTCGACACGGCTTCCCCGATGGGTGGCTGGCTGCTCGTCGGCTCCGGCATCGGCTTGACGGCCCTCTCCGAACTCGTCTTTTTCGTCTACGGGAACGCCAATCCGGGTATTCGGGTCCTCGAGTTGTTGCTCCCCATGGCCGTCGGTATTGGGCTCATCTGGGTTGGATTTCAGTCCCGCCAGCATGGGTTTTCCTCCTGGCAGATCGCCGTCCTCGGGTTGTCCGTCCTCCTCGGGATGGGCGTGTTCGTCGTCATCGCGACCTACATGCGGCTCCTCCTCAGTCTGGAACAGCCCTTGCCGGCCAAGCCACTGTATCTCCTGTTGAATGCGATGGCGATCGGTGCGGTGCTCAACTTCGTGTATGCCTACCAGTACCTCAAAATTCGGGATCGGGCCGACCGACTGGCGGTCCGCCGGGATCGACTCGTCGGTGTCATCTCACTCGTCTCTCACGATATCCGCAATCCGCTGACCGTCGCCAAGGGGTATGCCGACATGGCCGGGGAACACGCCGCCCCGCTCGTCGAAGCCCTCGAACGCATCGAGACGATGGTCCAGGAATTGCTCGCGCTCGCACACAGCACCCAGTCCACGGCGGCACTGGAACCGGTCGCGGTGGCGGCGATCGCCCGCGAGTCCTGGGGCGTAGTCGAAACCGAAGCTGCCGATCTGGAGATCGCGACCGAGACCGAGGTCCTGGCCGAACCGGATCAGCTCCGACACCTCTTCGAGAACCTCTTCCGAAACGCAATCGAGCACGGCGGTACAGCAGTTACCGTGACGGTCGGGGACTTCGCGGGTGGGTTCTACGTCGCGGACGACGGCCCCGGAATTCCCGAGTCGGACCGAGAAACGGCCTTCGAGCCCGGCTACACGACAGCCGAGAGCGGGACCGGTCTGGGGCTCAACATCGTCCAGGAGATCTGTGTGGCACACGACTGGGAGGTGGCCGTCACCGAAAGCAGGGCAGGTGGGGCCCGCTTTGAGTTCGACGGCGTCGAGTTTCCCGATTGAGTCGTTCAGGAACCGGTTTTCACCACCACGGTGTTCCCGATCACGTCTCCGAGTCGCTGCCCGTCATCCGAACGATAGATGAGAACGCCACCCAGCAGGTACGCGGTCGGCAGCGCGTCGACGATTCGGAGGACGTTTCTAAGGATTGCCGCCAGCAAACTTGCGGGCCGCCCGTCCGCCTGAACGACCGTGATCCCGAACAGTCGCTTGCCGGGTGTCTGTCCGCTGGTCCACTCGAAGACGACGAAGTAGCCCAAGGCAAGCGGCCAGATCAGGAGCCCGACCACACCGACGAGCCTGGGAGCGACGGTAGCGGTAACCCCGCCCAGCACCGCCAGGCCCACCGTGAGGAGCACCGCGTCGACGGCAAAGGCGAGCAAGCGAGCAATTAGGGTGTCGTTTCTCGTTTCGAGTCGTGGGTTCGATCGCACCATGGGCCTGGTTGGCCCTGTTTTCGCACTTAAACATCCGGGCGGCGTTGCCGGCCCCCTGTTCGGCCACGAGTAACCTCGATAAACCGTTTCGGAGGTGGAAATCGATTTATTAAACGACGTAAAAGGCCGCGCCTGACGGTAAAGCAGACTGAATTGACGCCAACGTTCAGGCGGCTATATGGACCCAGGGCGCCTCTCTGTTAGTAGCGGTGGTCCCCATGTCCAGTCCCTCCCACACCCACGATCCGACCGGTGCATCGCCACCCGGGCACGGCCCGCTCCTGCGCCCACTCGAGGCCGTGGGATTCTGGGCCGCCGTTGCGCTTCCCTTCATCTACGTGCCGCTCATTCTGCGGGGTCTCGACACGTCGAGTATGCAGTTGACCGTCGCCGTGCTGATCGTGGTTCATCTGCTGGCACTGATCGCCGGCCACCGGTACAACGCCGACTGAGAACGGGGCTTTTTATCTCGTTCGGGGCCGTCCGCTGACGCATGGAACTGGGGACAGTCCCGCTCGGTCGGACTGGGACGCGGGTCTCGGAGATCGCCTTTGGAACCTGGCGGTTCGGCCGCACGGACGACACCGGGGCGATCGAGATCGATCGCGATCAGGCTCATCGACTGCTTGACGCCTACGAGGCGGCCGGCGGTCGGTTCATCGACACCGCTGACATGTACGGCGACGGTCGGGCCGAAGCCTATATCGGGGACTGGCTCGCGGAACGCGACCGCGAAGACTTCGTGGTTGCCTCGAAGATCTACTGGCCGACCCGCGAGGACGACCCGAACGGTCGGGGCCTGGGTCGCAAGCATCTCCGGCGACAGATCGACCGGATCCGAGACCGGCTGGGTACCGACTACCTCGACGTGCTTTACATCCACCGCTGGGACGACACGACGCCCGCCCCGGAGTTCATGCGAACGCTGAACGATTTCGTCCGGCGGGGGGCCGTGAACTACCTCGGCGCCTCCACACTGGAGCCAAACGCCTGGAAGGTCGTCAAGGCAAACGAGATCGCCCGGCGGGAGGGCTACGAACCCTTCAAAGTCGTCCAGCCGCGGTACAACGCGGTCAACCGGGAGATCGAGGGGACTTATCTGGACATGTGCCGGGATTACGACATCGGCATCATCCCCTGGTCGCCGCTGGCCGGCGGCTTTCTCAGCGGGAAGTACACGCGTGGAGAAGCACCGCCCCCTGATTCCCGTGGGGCGACCGACGAGCAGTTCGTCGACTCCTATCTCACCGCCGAGAACTTCGACGTTCTGGAGGAGGTCGAAGCGGTCGCCGCGGAGGTCGAGGCTTCCCCGGCCCAGGTAAGCCTCGCCTGGCTGCTGGCACACGACCAGGTGATCGCGCCGATCGTCGGCGCGACCTCCATCGACCAGCTCGAAGAGGATCTCGCGTCGACACAGATCAGCCTGTCCGCCCGGCAAGTCGAACGAATCGCGACCGCCAAGTAGCTACGCCGGCCGCTCGTAGACCGCTTCCGCGTACTGGTTCGAATCGATCGTGGTTCGCTCGGTATCCACCTGCTCGAAGCCACGGGATCGGTACAACTCGGTCACGTGATCGTTGGCCTCCAGCACTGTTGCTCGAAGCGTGTCCGCTCCGTCCGCCGTGAACGCCTCCTCGATCGCGTCGAACAGTGCCGTTTCCACGCCCGCCTCGCGGTGGGCTGGATCGACGTGTAAGCGGAGAATCGTCCCGGTCTCGCCGGCCCGGTGGCCGTGAACGAATCCGACGATCTCACCGTCTCGCAGGGCGACCAGCAACTCGGTGCCGGGATTCGAGAGTTCCATCTCGACGACTGGATCCCCATACCAGTGGGCGACGCCCGACTCGATGGTGTCCGCGGAAAGCGTGTCCGGGTAGTCGGCTCGCCAGGCCGCCTCGGCCACCGCGCGGATCGATTCGATGTCCGAGGTCGTGGCGTCTCGAATGTCCATAGCGGTCCTTGAACGGGGAGGCCCTTATCGGTCGCGTCCGAGCGTCGGCAGCCGGTCGCCCAGTGCCCGCCCGATCGCCTCCCGCTTGATCAGCCAGAACCCCACCACGATGATCGCAAAGCCGATCGCAGTGGCGGCGGACACCGACTCGTCGAGAACCAGCCACCCGGTGAGGGCCGCCCAGATCGGGGCCAGATACGAGACGAGGTTGATCTCGACGGGGCCCAACCGGTCCAGCAGGTCGAAGTAGATGAGAAACCCGATCGCACTGGCGACCACGGAGAGATAGCCGAGTGCGAGAAACGCCTCGCCGGACCAGACGACCGATTCGAGGCGTTCGCCCAGGCCCACACTGATCCCGTGGAGCATGATCGCCCCCAGCACCATCGACCAGGCCTCCATCGTCTCGATCGGGAGGGCGGCGTCGACGGCCGTCGCGAGAACACTCCCCAGCGCGAAACTCACGGCAGCCAGAAACACCAGAAACTCGCCGATACCACTCCCCAACAGTGCGGCTGGATCGGGCTGGGCGATGACGACGACCCCCAGGAGCCCGAGGACCAGACCGACCGTGCCTAACCGCGAGAGCGCTCGTCCGGGGAGCAAGACGCGGGCGAACCCGGTGGTCAAGATCGGGCTCAGGCTCACGACGACGGCGGCCACCGCACTCGTGGTGTTCAATTCGCCGACGAAGAGGAAGGCGTGATACCCCGCGATCATGAAGGCCCCACCGACTAGCACCACGATCCAGCCGGCCCGCGATTCGGGCCGCCACTGGTCGGTGGCCACGATCGCGTAGCCCAGCATCAGCACGCCCGCGAGGTCATAGCGAAACGCGGCAAAGAGGACCGGCGTCTCCCCAAAGGGGCCGAGCCCGGCCTTGATCGCCATGAACGCCGTGCCCCAGATGGCCGACAGGAGAAGCCACGCCAAAGCCTGCCTCGTTTTCGACACGGTCGGTACTACACCCTCGATACTTTCAGGGTTCCGACTCCCCGCCGAGCCCACCGGTCTGATGGAGATGCGTGAGCACGTCCTGTCGGGTGATGATGCCCTCGACGAAGCCGTCCTGTACCACCGGGACCCGATTGACGTTCGGCTCCGGGCGGGCCAGGATCTCGATGACCGTCTCGATGTCCTCCTCCGGGCCGACGGTGACGACGTCCTCGGTCATCACCGTGCTGATCGGGTCCCCGGCATGGCGAGCCAGGTCGATCTCCAGGTCCAGATCGCCGAAAGAGGCCTCGATGGCGTAATCGACCGGCTCCAGGAAGGGCGGTAGCCCCACCGGAATCCAGAACGTGCGATCGCTTGGCTCGAAGATGTTCACGAGGTCCCGCTGGGTCACGATTCCGACCAGCCGACCGTCGTCGTCCACGACGGGAAAGCCGTTGAACGGCCGCTGGGACATCTTCTTGAGTACCTCGCCGACGGAATCGTCGTGCTGGACGGTCTCGACGTCGGCCGTCATCAACTCGTGAGCCTGCATACACCCGACATCGTGGCCGGGGACTATCAGTTTTGGCGAGCGGTTTATGTAATCGGGCCCACAAGCGAGCATATGGCCTCCATGGGCCGGCCACGACTGCGTGACCTTTTCGACGAGTCACCGACGCCGCACATCGCCCACCCGCCACACACTCACCGACGTGACTATTATGTCGCAACGGACGGCTCTTTCGAGTCGACCGGCGCCGGGCTGGGTGTGATCATCGAGACCGCGAGCGGCAAGCGGGTCGCCAGGCTCGCCATTCCCGACGGGGCTCCCGACAACAACGTCGCCGAGTATCGGGCGCTTCATCTCGGGCTCGACGCACTTGCAGCCCGGGCCCCGGAATCGGCTGCCGTCGGCGTCCTCGTCGATCACGACGACCTGGCGAGCAACGTCAACGCCGCCGTGCTGGCCGGTCGGGACCGAGAGTTTCGGACCGTGGCCGGCCTGAGCCACCCGCCGGGAACGGCCCACCACTGGCGTGGCATTCGGGCCCGGATCGCCGGCTTCGAGACGGTCCGAGCCGCGGCCGTCGCGAGCGGGCAGAACCCGGCCCATCCGCTGGCGAACGCGCCAGAGGAGTACGCACACGTCAACCGGAATACTGCCAGCGGGCGGCCCACACGGCAGTCCACCGAGCAGGTTCCCCCTCCCTCACGAGCGGATCGACACGCCGGGGACTGATTCAGCGAGTGCTCGTCGAGGGACCGTTCTGCGCGTCGACCACCGCCACGGCCGCGAGGTTCACGATGTCATCGACCGAGTCCCCGCGCTGGAGGACGTGTACCGGCTTGTCCATCCCGACGAGCATTGGACCAATGGCTTCGGCCTCGCCCAGTCGCTGGAGGAGTTTGTAACCGATGTTCCCCGCTTCGAGGGTCGGAAAGACCAGGACGTTCGCCGGTTTTTCGAGGGCCGAAAAGTCGTAGGTTCCCGACAGCATGTCCTCGACGAGCGCGGTGTCGGCCTGCATCTCCCCGTCGACCGGGAAGTCGATGTCGGCCCGCTCGCGCAGTCGCGTCGCGGCCTCGCGGGGCACCTGGGTGGCCGCGTCGTCCACGCTGCCGAAGTCGGAATAGGAGAGCAGCGCCACCCGTGGCTCGACGTTGAATTCTCTGGCCAGCGCGGCGGTGTGTTCGGCCACCTCCTCCAGACACGCGGCCGAGGGATCGCGGTTGACCGTCGCGTCGGCCACGAACACCACCCGGTTCTGGAAGGTGAGCATGTAGACCCCGGCCGCGAAATCCGCCTCCGGGGCCGTACCGATCACCTGGAGGGGCGGCCGGAGCGCGGAGGGATAGTGGTAGGTCAGCCCGGTGAGCATGGCATCGACCTCCCCTCGCTCGACGAGCACGCTCGCCAGGTAGTTCGGGTCCCGTCTGACGAGTTCCTGGGCCTCGTTGCGGGTCATCCCCTTTCGCTGTCGGTGTTCGTAGAGGAACGTTGCCTGATCGGAGAGGTCCGCCTGCTGGGGGTCCAGAATCTCGGGCTCGTACTCGATGCCTAGCTCGTCGATCTGGCGGTCGATCGCCGTCGTCTCCCCGATGAGCACTGGCTCGGCGATGCCCGCATCGGCCATCTGGTTGGCCGCTCTGATCGTCTTCTCGTCCCCGCCCTCCGCGAGGGCGATCCGCTTCGGGTCGGCCATGGCCTTGTTGTAGATGATCCGCATCATCTCGCGGGACTTGCCCAGCCGGGCTTCGAGTGACTCGCGATACGCGTCGAGATCAGTGATCTCCCGACGGGCCACCTCCGTCTCCATGGCCGCCTCGGCCACGGCGGGTGCGACCCGGAGGAGGACTCGTGGGTCAAGCGGTTTCGGAATCACGTATTCGGGGCCGAACTGGAGCGGCTGGTCGCCGTAGGCCTGGACGACCTCGTCAGGGACGTCCTCCCGGGCGAGGGTCGCCAGTGCCTCGGCGGCAGCCACTTTCATCGCCTCGTTGATCTGGGTCGCGCGCACGTCCAGCGCCCCCCGGAAGATGAAGGGGAACCCGAGGACGTTGTTGATCTGGTTCGGGAAGTCCGATCGGCCGGTGGCCGCGATCACCGTGTCCTCGCGGGCCGTCTTGGCGTCCTCGTAGCCGATTTCGGGGTCGGGATTCGCCATGGCGAAGACCATCGGGTTCGGGGCCATCGATCGGACCATCTCCGGGGAGACGATCCCGCCGACCGAGAGGCCGACGAAGACATCAGCTCCCGCCATGGCGTCTGCGAGGTCGCCCGCGGGCCGGTCCTGCGCAAACGCGGCCTTGTACTCGTTTACGTCCCCAGCGTCGACGCGCTCCTGGGTGATGATGCCCGTCGAGTCACACATGGTGACGTTCTCGCGTGGGACCCCCAGTGCCGTGTAAAAGCGGGCGGTCGCGATGGCACTCGCTCCGGCTCCGGAGATCACTACCTCGAGGGCGTCCAGCTCTTTGTCCAGAATTTCGGCCCCGTTCAGGAGGCCCGCCCCGGTGATGATCGCCGTCCCGTGCTGGTCGTCGTGAAAAACAGGGATGTCCATCTGCTCACGGAGCCGCTCCTCGATCTCGAAGCAGTCTGGGGCCTTGATGTCCTCCAGGTTGATGCCACCGAAGGTCGGCTCCATCGCGAGGACCGTCTGAACCAGGGTGTCCGGATCGTCGAGATCGAGTTCCACGTCGAAGACGTCGATGTCCGCAAAGCGCTTGAAGAGCACCCCTTTCCCCTCCATGACTGGTTTGGCCGCGTCGGCCCCGATGTCCCCCAGCCCGAGTACTGCACTGCCGTTCGAGATGACCCCCACCAGGTTGCTCTTGGCGGTGTAGGTGTAGGCGTCGGTCGGGTCGGCCGCGATCTCCTCGCAGGGGGCGGCCACTCCTGGCGAGTATGCCAGGCTCAGATCTCGCTGGGTGTTCGTCGGCTTCGTCGTCGCTATCGAGATTTTCCCCGGCGGGTCCCGGGCGTGATACTCCAAAGCGTCCTCGTCGAGTCCCATGTGCTCCCAACCCGGCCCCGGCAGCAAAAGTCTACCCGCTCAGCGGCGGTCGATCCCGATCAAAAGAAGTCGTCCAGGCCGGACTGAGAGTCCTCCTCTTCCTCTTCGTCTTCCGCAGCCGACTCGGATTCGCTCGGTTCCTCGGCCCCTTGTGCTGGCTCCGTTTCGATCCCTTCGGACTGGGACCCGTGGCTCCCCGCAAAGGCCCCACCCGAATGCTCGACGGCGGCTTCCTCCCGGAGCGAGCGAGCGTCCTCGACGATCGACTGGACCTTGTTGGTGTCCTCGCCGCTCCCCGTGACGAAGGCGACGTGTGACTCGTCTAGCTCGTAGGCTGCGGCCATGGCGACGGTCAGTTCCCGGTTCTTGCAGTGATGGGTCATCGCCGCGAGATAGGGGAGGACCGCTCGCCGGGCCGTCCCCATGCTCAACCCGGCGACTTCCGCGATCTTTCGGGCCACGTAGTCGCGGGTCTCCCGCGTGCCCCGCGAGCGACCGAGCTTCGACCAGTAACTCGGCGGGCCGTAGCGTGTCCAGCCGCCTTTCGTCCCCTCCCGGGCGGCGGCCACCCCTGCGACGGCGTTGTCGCTCACGTACCGCCAGTAGCTGTAGTCCTGGGTTGCCCGAACCCGACCCAGCCATCGGTCGCCGGTCGCGAGCGCGTCGTAGGCCCGGGCCAGTTCTGCCCCCTCGTAATCCTTGGGCATGTTGTCCTCGATCCAGTGGATCAGGTCGTCGGGGGTCTCGTCCACGTCGTAGCCGGTCTTGAGCGCCGTTTCGGCATCGCCTTCCTTGAGGACGACATCGAGGAACGGGAAGATATCCGCCGTCGAGTCCCGATCGCCCGTGACCACGTCTTCGGCCGTGAGGAGCTGATTCTCCTCGGCTAAAGCCTGCAGGTCGTTGATGGCCGAGCGCAGGTCCCCATCGTTCTTCTCCGCGATGGCCTCCAGGGCTGTGTCCTCGTAGGTCACGTCCTCACGACGGCAGATGTCACGCAGCACGGGCAGGATCGAGCGCTTCGAGACGTCCCGAAACTCGATGTCCCGGCAGGCGTTTCGTAGGCCCCGGGACATGTCGTAGAACTCGTTTGCGATGAGCACGACCGGCTGGGTGGCGTCTTTGACCAGTCGTGTGATCGCTCCCGTTCCGCCCCGGTCGACGGTCCCATGGAGGTTGTCGGCCTCGTCGAGGATGATGAGTTTGCGACCACCCGTGCCGCCCCCGAGCGTGCCGGTGCGGGCGGCTTCCCCGGCCACGTGGTCGATGATGTCCCCAGTTCGCTGGTCGCTCGCGTTGAGCTCGACGGCGTCCCAGCCCTTGTCCGCGGCCAGCGCGTGGGCTGCGGAGGTCTTGCCGATGCCCGGTGAGCCATGCAGGATGACCGCCTCGCGGTGGTCCGGCCAGGTGTCGGCCCACTCCTCGAACTCGTCGCGGGCCGAGTCGTTCCCGCGGACCTCGCCGAGGGTCGTCGGCCGATACCGTTCGGTCCAATCCGCCATTATTTCTTATTGCTGGGTCCCGCGTTTATCGGTTCCGGGTCGATTCCCCACCAGGTGGGTGCCGGCCCTCTCCCGCGGCCTCACGGCTTTTCGGAGACAACTCCCGTGCCATCATTTCGCCCCAGTGCTCGAAGCCGTAGTTTTCGTAGAGTGAGTGGGCCCGCTCGTTCGACTGGTCGACGTCGAGCAGGAATCGATCGAGCGGGAGGGCTTGTGACTGGGCGACCGCGATGGCCGCGGCCATCAACTCGTCGGCGACGTCGGTCCCGCGATGGGCTGGTTCGACGTAAATCTCGTTCAGCACTGCCCCGTCCCAGATGTGTGCCATCGTCTCGGGGAGGACGAAGACATAGCCCACCACGTCCCCCTCGCGCTCGGTCACCTGGACGGCCCGGGATTCCTCCTCCATACACCGATCAACCCAGTCGAGGTAGCTCCGCCGGTACTCGGCATCGAGTTTCGCCTGATACCGCTCGGCTTTCGACCCGTCTCCCGTTCCCGAGCCGAGCCCGAGTTCGAAGCCGCGCTTGAGTTCCCAGAGGGCGTCGGCGTCGTCCGGTCGGTACGCTCTCGCCATAGCCACACTCGACCGGCCACCCAGGTGAGGGTACCGCTTCGCTCGGAGTTCGGCACCTGTCGATACCCTTTTCGGCAACGGCTCGCAACCGGAGTTCATGGACGACCCGCGGACGGGCCTCGCAGAGCGAATCGCGGGCGAGGTGACACTCAGCGACGAACCGGGCGAAACCCTTCGCAAGTGGCGAACCGACTTCGAGGTCTCCCAGACCGATCTGGCTCGCGAGCTCGAGGTCTCTCCCTCCGTCGTCTCCGATTACGAGAGCGGGCGCCGGGCCAGCCCCGGCGCAGATCTGGTGGCCCGGTTCGTTCGGGCGCTTTTGGCTATCGACGAGCGCCGCGGGGGCGAACACGCCCGCCAGTTCGCCCGGGTCCTCTCTGCCGGCTTCGACAGCGATGTGGTACTGGACCTGCGCGAGTACTCGCGCTCGGTCCCGCTCGCCCAGTTTTACGACCACATTGGGGCCACGGAAGTCGCCGCGGGCGATCGCTCCGCGATCAGCGGGCACACCGTCATCGACAGCATCCGGGCGATCGCCGAGCTCCCTTCCGAGGAGTTCTACCGGCTCTATGGCCAGTCGACGAACCGCGTCCTGGGATTTACGAACGTCACCCGGGGGGAATCGCCGCTGGTGGCACTGCGCGTTGTCAATCCGAAACCGAACGCGGTGCTCCTGTGTGGGATCGAAGAATCGGACCTCTGGGAACACGCCCCCGATCTGGCGCGACGGGACGGCGTCTCGCTCGCTGTCACGCCACTCGAACCCGAGACACTCCGGGCCCGCCTTCGCGAGTTTCCCTGATCACTCGATGAACGTGTACTGGCGCTCGTTCATCGGGCCCCAGCCGTCGAAGACGAACTCGCCCTCGGGGGCCGTGAAGGGTTCGAGGGTCTTCTCCTTCGCGTGGTTGTGCTGGTCGTGGACCCGCTCGTACTCCTCGAAGGTGATCGGGTGGCGGGCGGCGAGCAGCTCGTCGACGCTGTCGCCGTCGATCTCGGATTCCCAGCCCTCGACGACTCGCTCCTCGTGGATCTCGGCCTGAGCCCCGCTGCCGTAGGACCCGACGAGCAGGGTCTCCCCCGCGAGGTCGATGCCCTCCCGCTTCGCGTAGATCAACGCGCTCAGACGGGCGAGGTGCACCGAACTCGTATACCAGTTCCCGACTCGGCTGGAGATGTCCAGCGTGGGTTCGATGGTTCGCTCGTACCACTCGCGGTAGGCCTCGGTCTCCGAGAGGGCGTCCATGTAGGCCTGGATGTCCTCGGAGAAAGCTTCATCGTCCTCGTACTCCTCGGGCCGTGGCTGGCGTCCGATCTCGGCGGCCAGCTCGTCTTCGATGTCGGTATCCCGGATCATGTGCCGGTAGCCGAGCACCGCGGCCTTTCGGACCATGTTCGGGAACGGCGTGTGGAAGGGAATGAATCGGTAGTCCTCGGGGTGGCTCTTCCCCGTCACGGACTCGAAGTCCTCCAGCGCCTCCCGCATCCGGGCGAGATAGACCTGCATGGAGCGCTTGCCGTCCACACTGGGGAACTGCTGGTTGGGCTTGAGGAAGTCAGTCTCGTCGACCGAGCCAAAGCCCTGCTCCATCGAGAGTTCGACGATCGACGGGTCTTCGGTGACGTACATCGCGACCGCGCCGGCCCCCTGGGTGGCCTCGCCGGGGTCGCCCCGTTCGTAGAGTGCGGTGTCAGTGGCGATGACGATGGCTCCGCGGCCCCGATTCCGCCCGGCGGCGATCCAGTTCATCGCGTCGTTGAGCGCCTGTGTGCCGGAGATGCAGGCGAACTTCCGCTCGCCCTTGTTCGCGTGGCGGAACTCCCCGTCGAGGACCCGCTCCAGCGCGCCGGCGACGTAGGTCGAGACCGGCTTTGACTTGTCGAAGGCGCTCTCGGTGGCGACGTCGATCCGGCCGACGTCGGCGGGATCGATGTCCTTGCGTTCGATCAGTCGATAGGCCGCGTTCGCGGCCATGGTGACGATGTCCTCGTAGGCATCCGGGAAGGAACTCTGGAAGAGGCCCAGCCCCTTGGTGTACTTCTCCGGGTCGTCGTCCATCACGGGTGCAAACTCCTCGGGGAGGTCCAGACTGAGTTTCCCCGACCAGATCTCGATGCCGTCGATGCCGACTGCAGTCATGGGTTGGCGGCGATACTTCGGGATGGCTTATGGTACTGTCGATAGGGAGTTCGACGATTGTTGAATATCGGTATTAGAGAAAAACGCCCACCAAAATTTGTAGCCCACCTTCTGGCAGAAGTTATTGCCTACAAATAGCCGGCTAATTTCCTCATCAATTTTATTTTGGAATGTCAATAGTAAATTGTTGGTCACTGCCGTCGGCGAAGTACAATGTTAAAGTCACACTTTCTCCTTTCATGTTTCCCTTGGCCTCGAACTCCCCAAGCGTAAACGTCTCGGTGGCCCCATCAGTAATAGTTGCACTTTCATCTAATGAATAAGATGGCCCTCCGATTGAGATGGGCGTATTCAAATTACCACCTGCTCCCTCAAACTCATATCCGTCACCGTTGTCAATGGAATCGGCGTTTGCAGTAGTGCTGTCGACAGAGATTTGGGTGATAGTGGCTGGAGAATCGCCGTTGTTTCTGAGGCTAAATTCGATCGTCTTCTGACCGTCGCCAATCGTTGTATCCCCGGTATTTGTGAGATAGGTTGTTTGATCGCCTTGGGAAGGTGGCGTCGTTGCACCAGTTCCCACGTTCTCCTTCACACCACCTGCTTCAGGCTCCTCCTGAATCCCCACGGTGTTGATCTTCAAATTATCCTTCTCGACCGTCAGATTCAGCGCGTGAACGCCTGATTCGTACCAATCGGGCGTCACCGTTGGGTCGACCGTCACGTCATCGTCGAAGGCGTCATTCCAGTACGTGTCCCCCGAGAGTTGTGTGGGAATCGCGATCTCCAGTTCGCCTGTCAACGCAGAGAGATCGCCCGCCTGGGTAGGGTAGAGTTCGACGGTCACACGACCTGTGCCACTCCGCCGGAAGTCGTTCTGGAGGGCCGTGATCCGGACGGTGTTGTCGTCGGTGACGAGGTTCTGCTCTTCGATAATGACGATTCCGCCCCGCTGGCTCTCATCGAGGTACAACACCGAGTTCTCGTACCAGGTCGGTCCCGACTGGAACTCGTGGTACCCCGGCTGGTACTCCAGGAAGCGAGTCGGAATTCGCTCGGTCGTCCCCGTCTCGTCCGTGATCGTGATGTTGTAGGCCTCACTGGTCTGCAGTGTGCCCGAGGCCGGTGGTGGGTTTACCGCGAGTACGCGTGGCGGATACGCGGTCCCGAGTTTCACCGTCGGGAACTGTGAGACGTCGTTCTGGCCCGCCGTCGAGATCGCGCTCCGAAGGTCCACCAGGTCGTTTCGAACGTCCTCGAAGTGCTGGTACTCGATCTGCTCGTTCTCCGCCGGCACGACCTGGGCCTGATTGACCGACAGCAGAATCATCAAAATCGCGAAGATGAAGATGAACCCGATGACTGCTGAAACGCCCCGGTCGTCGCCGAAATCGAGCCCATCGCGCATTGGTTGGCCGAACAAAGGGCCCCCGCGTATTTAGATGTACGTCAGCACAACCCGATTCGCCCGTGCCCCGCGACGGGCCTACTCCTCGTCCGGTTCGATGACTTCCGGATCGGCCAGGGCCTCGCGGAGCGAATCCAGCCCGTTGACCCACTCGGTCACGAGGCCGTACTCGATCTCCTCGGTGACACCGATGTCCAGCGAGTCGCCGTCGATCAACTGGGTGCCGGCCGCGGAGGCATGGCCCAGGGCCGCGTCCAGATCCTCCTCGCCCTCCGCCGCGGCGGCGTGGCGGATGTGCTCCTCGACCGTTCCGTCCTCGACTGGCCCCTCGGCGACGAAGCGCTCGGCGCTGTAGAAGACCGCGACCAGACTGGTCTGGACGCCGTCGACGAGCATGAGGGTGTCCTCGTTCTCGATCTCCGGGTCCGAGAGGACGACATCGCGGATCTCCGCGAGTTCGCTCAACGTCTGCTCGCCATCGATCTCCTCGTCGGTGTAGGCGGTCAGGATCTTCGCGACCGCGATCGCCACGTCGTCCTGGAGGTTCAGGAGGAGTCGGGCGGACTCCTCGTCCTCCGGGTCGATGTCTTCTTCGCGCAGGCGATCCAGCCAGTTCTCCCAGCGTTCTTCGGAGTAGAACTCCGCGTCGGGGGCACTCATACCCGGACTGGAGAGCGCCCCGGATTAAGGCCTTTCCTTCGCCACCGAGCTGTGCTCGAACGCCGGGGCTTATGTGGTGGCCGCCGAACGCGGCCCTATGACCGAGACAGCGCCCAGTCCTGAGGCGGTAATCGAGCTCCCCGCACCCCAGACTGCGGGCTCCCAGTCGGTCGAATCGCCGCGCGCCGCTCACGGCGGGAGTTCCAGTCCGGGCCGATTGAGCTTGGCGACGTTTCTCAGCTGCTCTGGGCCGCGCAAGGCGAGACCGACGCGGACGGCCACCGCGCGGCTCCGAGTGCGGGTGCGACCTACCCCCTCGAAGTATTCTGTCTCGTTGCGAGGGATGGCGTTCCCGAACTCGATGCAGGGATCTATCGGTATCGGCCCGCGTCACACAGCCTCGTGCAGGTCGGGAGCGAACCGGTTCAGACCGAGCTTCGAGCCGCGTCCTACGACCAGGCGTGGGTCGAGGAGGCCCCAGTGGCACTACTTATCGCCGGTGTCGAAGAGCGGACGGCCCGGGAATACGGGGCCCGAGCGGGCGAACTCTACGTCCCGATGGAAGCCGGTCACGTCGGGGAGAACATCCACCTGCAAGTCGAATCACTCGGGCTCGCGACGGTCTCGGTGGGCGGCTTCGAGGACACAGCGGTCGCCGATGTCATGGGTTTCGAGGACGAGCGGCCGCTCGCGATCTACCCGATCGGCCAGCGGGCGGATTAATCCCGGTCGAGGGTCGCCCGCGTGTCGATTCCATAGACTGAGCGCGGCGTCTCGACGTGGGCGCGTTCGACAGCCTCCTCGTGGCCCTGTTCGAGCAACCAGTTCACCCGGCGCGGGACGGTCTTCGGCCCCATGACCATCCCCGGTCGATCGGGGTCATCAACGTAGTCTGTCTCCATGAGGAACGGCTCGCCGGCCGCCACGGCTTTTTCCAGGTAGGATTGCTGGCTCATCACGCTCGGTGTCACGCCCGTGAGCCGGCCGCTGCTGTAGTGTTTGACGACCCGTTTCGGTTCGAGCCCCCGATCGGTGGCCCAGTCGGCGACCGCCGTGAGGTCTTCGGTCTCTTCGGTGTGGAGCTGGACGGCCACGTCAGCGTCGGCGGCGACCTCCAGGGCGTGTTTGAGCACCGCGTTCGAGGCGTCCCAGACCGCCGGCTCGACGTCGTAGTGCGGTCGGCCCGACTTGATCGCGACGGCATCCCCCGAGGCAGCCAGCTCACCGGCCACGTCGATTCCGGCCATCATGAGGTCACGAGCCTCCGAGACGGCCAGCCCGCGGTCGTCGATCAGCCGGGAGATGAGTGCCGGGTGGACGCCGAGGACGGGCCAGGCGCGCCCCGGCAGCACCTCGCTTGCTTCGGCCACCAGCGAACGGGTCGTCTCGAAGACGGGCCGGAAGTCTGCACCAGTCTCCGGTTCAACATCGAGGTGCCAGGACGGCTTGTTACAGACGAGGAGATGGGTCCCGCCGCTCCGAACGAAGTCTTTCACGGCTTCGATGCCCTTTCCCGCCCGGTCGAGATGGAGGTGGTCGTCGAGCACTGGGGTCCCCAGATCGCGCATATCGGCTCCTGGGTACGGGACGGGAAAATCGTGCTGGTCAGTCGAGGACGACGGCTTCGGTCGCGGCCGAGACGAGCGCATCGGATCGCCCGTGAGTGCCGGGTGCGATCGCGAGCGTGGCGATGCCGGCGCGGTTGGCCAACTCGATCACGGGTTTGAAGTCGGTGTCCCGGGAGGCGATCGCGAGCACGTCTAGATCAGCGTCGTGTATCGCTGCCGTGGCATCGACGGCCAGTTTTACGTCCACGTCGCCGCTGGTGACGCGCACGTCGAACCCGTGAGCCTCGCCGGCCTGAATCAGGCCGGATGGGGCCTTCTGGTCGAGGTAGAGCCGTGTAATCCCCAGTGCGCCGCGTTCGCCGGCGGTCTCGCGGAGTTCGTCGAGGTCCACGTCGAACTCCTCACGGAGGACGTTCGGACCGTCGACGAACAGCCCGACCCGGGCCGTCGACCCGAGTCGGCTGGAGAGCCATCCCATACCCGCTCGTGGGCGGGACACGAATATATGGGCTCTGATCGCCCGCTCACCGGCTCCATCTTCCAGCAACCTTCCAGTATATAGGAAGGCATTAATTGCCGGCGCCTGTGAGTTTACCTCATGGCCCTGCGGACGCCACCGCTTCACGCGGTTCACGAAACGCGAGGCGCGTCGTTTACCGATTTCGGCGGCTGGGAGATGCCGGTCGAGTTCGACTCGATCAACGAAGAACACGAGGCCGTCAGGACGGCTGCCGGGATCTTCGACGTCTCGCATATGGGAGAGATCACGGTCACGGGGCCAGACGCGACCGAGTTGATGAATCGATTGACGACCAACGACGTTGCCGCCCTCGAACCGGGCGAGGCCCAGTACGCGGCCATCACCGACGAGGAGGGCATCATCATCGATGACACGGTAGTCTACCGACTCCCGGACTCCCTTCCCGAGGGGACCCCTGGAGCCGGTGCCGATTACCTCTTCATCCCGAATGCCGGCCACGACGCCCAGATGCACGAGCGATGGACCGCCCATCGCGAGCAATGGGATCTCGACGCCGACGTAACGAACCAGACCGACGAGTACGGCATCGTCGCCGTCCAGGGACCGGACGCCGAAGATCTGGTTGCCGCAGCGGCCGGCGAGGCGGCCCGGGACCTCGGCCGGTTCAGCGCCGAAGCGATGACAATCGCCGAGGTGCCGGCCTGGGTCGCCCGAACCGGGTACACCGGCGAGGACGGCTACGAGATCGTCGTCCCGATGGACGAAATGGAGCCCGTCTGGGCGGCCTTCGACTGTCAGCCCTGTGGGCTCGGAGCCCGGGACACGCTCCGACTCGAGTACGGACTCTTGCTCTCGGGCCAGGACTTCAACCCCGAGGAGAACCCGCGAACGCCCCTCGAAGCCGGGATCGGCTTCGCCGTCGACCTCGACACCGACTTCGTTGGTCGCGACGCACTCGCGGCCCAGCAGGAGTCCGGTGTCGAGCAGGTGTTTACCGGGTTCGTCTTGGAGGAACGCGGCGTCCCCCGACACGGCTACTCGATCACCGACGAGGACGGTGCGGAGATCGGTGCGGTGACCAGTGGGACGATGAGTCCCACGCTGCGGGAGCCGATCGGGCTGGGATACGTTGACGAAGGTCGGGCCGAGGACGGCGAGACAGTATTTATATCAATTCGGGACGAAGGAAAGCGAGCAGTCGTTCGAACACCCCCGTTCATAGGAGAAAACCAATGAGCTTTGACATACCCGAGAACCTGTACTACACCGAATCGCACGAGTGGGTCGACCCCGAGACCGGCAAGATCGGGATCACCGATTACGCCCAGGACGAACTTGGCGACATCGTCTTCGTCGAGTTCCCCGGCGTCGGTGATCACCTCGAGACCGACGACGAACTCGGCGTCGTAGAGAGTATCAAGGCCGTCTCCGACATTTACGCGCCGGTCAGCGGCGAGGTAACCGCCGTCAACGAGGCCCTCGAAGGGGAGCCAGAACTCCTCAACGACGATCCGTACGGTGAGGGCTGGCTCGTCGAGCTCGATCTCGACTCCACAGACGAGGTCGAATCGCTTCTGACACCCGAAGAATACGAGTCCCAGCTGTAATGTCAGGAAGTCCGTACGCGCCAAATACCGAGACGGACACGTCGGAGATGCTGGACGCGGTCGGGGTATCAGACGTCGAGGAGCTGTTCGACATTCCGGAGCCGGTCCGGTTCGACGGTGAGTTCGACATCGAGTCCCGGTCCGAGCCGGCGGTCCTCAATATGGTCTCGGACATGCTCGGGAACAACGACGACATGACCGAGTTCCTCGGTCGTGGGTACTACGATCACTACGTCCCCTCGGTCGTCGACCGCCTCAGCCTGCGCTCGGAGTTTCTGACCTCCTACACGCAGTACCAGCCGGAGGTCACCCAGGGCTTCCTGCAGGCACTCTTCGAGTACCAGTCGATCCTCGTGGAACTCACGGGGCTCCCGGTCGCGAACGCCTCGATGTACGACGCCGCGAGTGGATTGGCCGAGGCTGCCCTGCTGGCCTCCCGCATCCGGGACGCCGACGGGACCGACGTGCTGGTCCCCGAGTACGTCCGCGAAGAGCGGGTTTCGGTCCTGGAGAACTACGTCGCCGGTCACGACATCCACGTGAAGCGAGTCGGGACCGCAGACGGCACCCTGGACATCGATGCGCTTACTGCGGCCGTCGACGAGGACACCCTGATGGTCTACGCGGAGTCCCCGACCACCCGCGGAACTATCGAGGAACACCTCGCCGAGATCGGCGAGATCGCCCACGAGAACGACGCCATGTTCACCGTGGCGAGCGACCCAGTCGCCATGTCCATCCTGGAGGCGCCGGGCGATCTCGGCGCTGACGTGGTCGTGGGTGATGCCGTGCTGGGGATGCCAAACGCCTACGGCATGGGCCTGGGCATCTTTGCCACCCGGGACGACTACCTGCGACACGTTCCCGGTCGCCTGATCGGGATCGGCGAGGACCAGGACGGCAAGCGGGCGTTCACGCTCACCCTCCAGACCCGCGAACAGCACATTCGCCGCGAGCGGGCAACGAGTAACATCTGTACGAACCAGGCCTGGGTCGCGCTCCGAACTGCCATCCACGCGGCCTCCCTCGGGCCCGACGGGCTCGTGGACCTGGCCGAACAGATGGTCGAGTTGCCCCGCGACCTGGCCGCCCAGCTCGATGCCCTGCCGGGAATCGAGGCCCCGATTCACGACCGCCATCACTTCCGCGAGTTCGTCGCCCGAACCGAGGCTCCCGCCTCGGAGATCGTTGCGGCCCTCGAGGACGAAGGCTTCGCGGTGCAGGCAGTCGACGATCACGAACTCCAGTTTACCGTGACCGAAACCAACGAACACGCAGTCGATGATCTAATCGCCGCCGTCGAGGAGGTGGTCGCCTGATGCGACACTACGATCAGGCCCGCTTCCACGACGACGAGGGCCCGGAGTACGAACCGCTGCTCTCCGAGAAGTTCGGAACCGAGCAGGCCGTCGAGGACACTCCGTTGCCCGACGAGCTGACACGGGACTCACTGGAACTTCCGGCCCCAGCCGAGCCGGAACTCTCCCGGCACTACGTCCGGCTCTCCCAGCAGAACTACGCCATCGAGACGGGACCCTACCCGCTTGGCTCCTGTACGATGAAGTTCAACCCGCCGTTCACCGAGGACGTGGCGGCGGACCCCAACGGGATGGTCCACCCCGACAGACCCGGGGAGACCATCCAGGGGAACCTGGAACTGCTCTACACCCTCCAGGAGTACCTCGCGGAGATCGGCGGCATGGATGCCGTGACCCTCCAGCCGCCCGCCGGGGCCGCTGGGGAGTTCACCGGCAACCGCATCGCCGCCGCCTACCACGAGGCAAACGGCGAGGGTCACCGAAGCGAGGTCGTCGTTCCGGACACGGCTCACGGAACGAACCCCGCGAGCGCCGCGATGGCCGGCTACGACGTGGTCGAGATTCCGAGCGGCGAGGATGGCCGGGTCGACCTCGACGCGCTGGAGGCTGCAGTCGGGGACGACACCGCGCTGTTCATGCTCACGAACCCCAACACCCTGGGGCTGTTCGAGCGTGACATCGAGGACATCGCCGAAATCGTCCACGAGGCCGGCGGCCTGGTCTACTACGACGGGGCGAACCTCAACGCGCTCCTCGGCCGGGCCCGACCGGGCGACATGGGCTATGACATCATGCACTACAACGTGCACAAGACCTTCGCCACGCCACACGGTGGCGGCGGTCCGGGGGCCGGCCCCGTGGGTGTCGTCGACGAACTCACCGAGTTCCTCCCGACCCCACAGGTTCGCGAGCAGGACGGCGGCGAGGGCTACGAACTGTTCGAGCCGGCACAGACTATCGGCAAAGTTCACAACTACCAGGGGAACTGGCTGGTCCTGATCAAGGCCATGGCCTACATCGCCCGCCTGGGCGACGAGGGGCTGTGCGCGACGAGCGCGAACGCCGTGCTCAACGCCAACTACCTGGCGACTCAGATCGACCTGGACATTCCCTTCGAGCCGTTCCACCACGAGTTCGTGGCCAGTGCCGGCGACCTGGACGCCTCGGACATGGCAAAGCGGATGCTTGACTTCGGCGTCCACCCACCGACGACAAAGTGGCCGGAGATCGTCTCGCAGGCCCTGATGACCGAACCGACCGAGGGCGAGAGTAAAGAGACACTCGACCTCCTCGCGGAGGCGTTCAAGGCGGCGAAGCGTTCCGACGAGGAGGCACTCTCGAGTGCACCCCATCGGACGACGGCCCGCCGGATCGACCAGGCGGACGCCGCACGCAACCCGCGGCTCTCCTGGCAGGCCCTCGACGAGAACTAGGGCTCCACCGGGTCGTCCGCATCGGCGGGCTCTAGAAGGTGTTCTTCGCCCCACTCACGCATCGCTTGCAACATCGGTTCGAGTGCCGCTCCGCGGTCGGTCGGTGCGTACTCGACCCGGACGGGTTTCTCCGAGACGACGTTTCGCTCGACGATCCCGTAGGTCTCTAGTTCATCGAGGGTATCGGAGAGTACCTTGCTCGAGATCCCGCCGGCCTCGGCCTGGAGCGCGTTGAATCCCAGCGGGCCGTGGACCAGTAGTCGATGCACGACGACCGGGTGCCACTTCTTGCAGAAGAGAATGGCAGTCGCCTGGATCGGACACCAGTCCTCGCCCTCACACGCGACGGCAATCCCGCGCTCGCTCATACCACAGCAACGACCGGCCCGTACTTAAGAGAGGGGAGTTTCAGGCCTGGGCGCTCGCGGTGTCGACGTCTTCGCCGATCAGGACCATCTCGTAGCCACACTCCTCACACCACCACTTCGTCTTCTTGCCGAGGTGCATCTGGTTGCTCGCCATGAGCGAGAACGACCGCTCTTCGCCACACTCCGGACAGTAGTGTTCGATCTCCATCGTACCGACTCTGTGTGCCCCGCCACATTGAAAATACTGATTTCCTGCGGGTCGAACCCGCGACCCGGACCGGGTGCCGAACACATTTACCCGGGTAGGGCCTTCTGGAGAGTATGACGATTACGCTATACGCACTCGACGGCTGTCCCGCCTGTGAACGGGTCATGGAGACCCTCGACGCAAACGAGATCGAGTACGAGGTCCACTGGGTTGATGCCCTGTTCTCCGAGCGGGACGAGGTCAAGGCGGTGAGTGAGCAGCGTGGGGTTCCCGTACTCGAGGACGACGACCGTTCGGTCGTCATGGCCAACACGGACCGGATCATCGAGTACGTCGAGACGACGCTTGCATGACGGTCTACACCGGGCGGGGTGACGAGGGACAAACCGATCTCTTCGACGGGTCACGAGTGGCAAAGACCAATTTGCGGGTGCAAGCCTACGGGACGGTCGACGAACTCAACGCCCTGGTCGGGATGGTACGCCCAACCGGTTACGCTGATATCGACGAGCGCCTGGAAAGGGTACAGAACCAGCTACACATTCTGCAGGCCGTGCTCGCGAACCCCGAAACAGGAGGCGAACCGGCGATCGACGATTCGCACGTCCAGACATTGGAGTCGTGGATCGACGACATCGAAGCGGAACTCGAGCCCCAGCAGGAGTTCATTCTTCCCGGGGGCGGAGCGGCCGGATCGCGGTTACATCACGCCAGGACAGTCTGTCGACGGGCTGAACGGCAGGTTATGGCTTTGACCGAGGCCGAGGACGTCGAACAGGCACCGCTCGTGTACCTCAACCGACTTTCGGATCTGCTCTTCGTGACGGCGCGGCTGGCGAACAAGCGGGACGGTGTGGACGAGGTCCACCCCACCTATTGAACCCGAATCGACAACGCTTAAGAGCGTCCTGTCACTAGAGCAAGTCAGCGGGTCGGTGGTCTAGTCAGGCTATGACGGCTCCTTCACACGGAGCAGGCCGGCGGTTCGAATCCGCCCCGACCCATTCTTCGCAACTCACACCGGCGAGGGACGCTTGTGTCCCGAGACGTGTGATTGCTCGTAAAGGGATCAGCGGATTCGAGCCCTATCACGAGCGAGCTTGCGAGCGAAGTGATTTCGGTTCGAATCCGCCCCGACCCATCCACCGTTTGCTGCGCCTCGCTCCGCTCGGCTTGCTGAATCTGTCGCGCAGGAGCAAAGCTCCTGCTGGATGTCGTCAGAAGCGCTGCTTCTGACTGCAAGCCAGACCGCAGAGCGGTCTGGCACTGCCACGAAGCTTCGCTTCGTGAGCAGACCAAAAGCCTTCGTCACCCCCTTCGGGGGTTTTTGCCCGAGCGCTTCGCGCTCCGGGAAAAATCAGGTCCGCCTGCCCGCATGGCCCGTTTCGACGTGTTACGGTGATCGAAGACGATCCGCGATCTCCTCGACCCTTCGATAGTCCCGCTCCGAGTAGGCGATCACACGAACCTCTCTCAGCGACGTGGGCTCGTAGGACCAGACTTCTCCACAGACGAGTTCCGCGCCGCGTTCGAAGTCGAAGCCAGCCGCCCCGGTACCAAGAACGGGGAGCACGAGTGTTTCACACCCCAGTTCGTCGGCGGCTTCGAGGGCGTTTCGCGTCGCCTCACGAATGCTCTGGGGAGTCGCACGACCGTCTCCGTAGTGGGGCATCGCCGCGGCGTGGATTACGTACCCGGCATCGAGGTCGTAGGCGTCTGTCACGGCCACTGCACCCAGCTCGACCGGCCCCTTCGAGATGGCTTCCTCGTTGATCGGGCCGTTTGCTTCCCGTCTGAGTGCGCCAGCGACACCGCTGCCCATCCGGAGACTCGTCCCGGCTGCATTCACCAATGCGTCTGCTTCCTGGGCCGCGATGTCGCCCTGGACGACTGAAAACTGCATTCTCTGGTGTGGGGTACCGTTCGGCGACAATATAGAAGTACCAGGCCCCAGAATCGGTGGCCCATGCCCAATCGATGTTCCTTCTCGCTTGTTCTTTCGGACCGGCTCTCCCGGGCCGCCGATGGCAATTCGGGGGCCTCAACGCTCCCAACCGACGAGGACGGTGTCTGGCGCTGTCCACGGATTGTCCGGGCTGACCGGGAATCCGAACGGTGTGTGATTCACGATCCGGCGGCCGCAGACGAAGCCGTTACGCGTGAAATCGTCGGCGCCATCGAAGGGACTGTCGATCCGACCGAGCGAATCAGTGCTGCCTACCCCGAAGAACCACGAAAAGCGGTTACACGCTGTCTCGGTCTCGATGTGGGGCAAATCGATCTTCGCCGCCGCCGACTCTCGGCTGATGGAACATACCCGCTTGATCTTCGGGGCTCGAACATCGACGGCTTGTACCTGGACGAATCCGAGTTGCCAGTCCCGATCAGACTCGATTCGGCTACGGTGGGGCAACTTTCGGCGACGAGGCTGCAGATTGTTGGTGGCATCCAAGGTTCGAACTGCACCGTGCAAGGAGCCGTTGACCTCTCGAAGAGCGACATCGGGGGTCACCTCAATTTCCGCCAATCTCAGATTCAGGGCGCAGTAAATCTCGACCAGGCTACCATCGACGGCCGATTCGACTTCGCCTTTGGGGGCTCCGAGGGAGCGATTCGGGCCGAAAACACCAGCTTTGTCGGCCGATTTTCCCTCAAAGAAGCCACCGTGTCCGAGGTCCGGGCTGACAAACTCGACGTGACTGGTTCTGACCCCGACAGCGAGTATCCAGGACTCCAGTTTCGTGGGCTGACGACGACTGGCGGGGTGAGCATTCAGAGTGCCTTCTGTGATGGCCATCTGATCGGGTACGACATGGATATCGGCGGCCGGTTCGACGCCACCGACGCGACCATCGAGGAAGGGGTCTACTTCGGCGTCGAAGACGGAACCGAACTTCAGGAAGCCCAGTTCCACGGCGGCCTCGACTTTTCGAATGCCTTTGTCGGTGGGTCGTTCAAATTCGTGGGCCGAGAGCGGTTCGGTACCGATCCCGTCGTCGGGCAGTTCCTCGACTTCTCCGGTGGGACCTTCGGCCGCCTCGACATCGCCCCCCGGATCGGCGGTCTCGGACCGCCAGTCGTCAATTTGGGGCAAAGCGAGGTCAAGCGCGGCCGACTCGACCAACCCCAGGCGGAGGGACCTGTCTATTACGACCTCGCGGAGGCAACACTTGGGGAGGTGACACTCTCGGGGGACGGCGAGTCGGTCGCGAACTACTTCTGGTTCGATCGAACGACCTTCGACCGCTTTCAGTTCAGCGAGAGTCGTGAGGACTTCGCCCAGAAGGACTGGTCCCTGCATCGGGTGCCCGAGCACGTGAAATCCCAGATCGCGGTGGCCCGTGAATATCCCACGGCGCTCGAACTGGCGATCGATATTGGAACCATTTGTCGAGTCCAAGCCGAGACCCGGAGGTGGCTGGCTGAAGAATCGGAGGGTCCAGAGATAGAGTCGCTCGCCGAGCAGGTCCTTTCGGAGCTGTCCGAGGGCCAGATACGACGGCTCGCCAGGAACGGGCCGGAGTCGGCAGACCTCCTTGGACCAGCACTGTACGCTCGTGAGCGATACCGTGTCGGGGTTCTCACGCTCCTGGCACGTGAACTCGAAGGGCGAGAGACCGTACTAGAATCGCTTCTGCCGTCGGCCCACACGGAGCTGCAGCAGGTCGCGAGCGCGACGGGGACTGGAGAGCCATCGACGATTTCTGACTCGACCGACGCCCTGG
The DNA here is from genome assembly GCF_001886955.1 of Halodesulfurarchaeum formicicum. Lineage (NCBI taxonomy): Archaea > Methanobacteriati > Methanobacteriota > Halobacteria > Halobacteriales > Halobacteriaceae > Halodesulfurarchaeum > Halodesulfurarchaeum formicicum. Next base: position 480,943 of record NZ_CP016804.1, read on the forward strand.
CTGCTGCGTTCGCTCGCGAACTCGGCTCAGGAACTGATATCACGCCCGAAATTCCCCAGATCGAAACGACCTATATCATGGCCCGGAAGGGGGCCGACGACGTCGGCGACAGCATTGCGGCGGCCAACTTCTTCATCAACGAATTGCGAGCACGGCGAAAACGCCATCGACAGCACTTGCTCGACGCCGAAACACCGGTGAGTCGGCTCAAAGCTCTGGGGGACTGGTTCTGGAACGCGTCCTTCGATCTGATCTCGGGGTATGGCGAACGGCCGCGACGAGTTCTGGGCACGGCTGTCGGATCGGTGCTGGGATTTACCGGGCTCTACTGGTGGTTGGGTTCCCAGCGCCCCGGCTACTCGGAGATCTATGGCGGGTTCGTCGGGTCGCTGTTGCTCAGCCTGGAATCGTTCACGTCACTGGTCCTCGGCGGCGCAGAAGTAAATCCCGTGGCAATCCGGCTGCTGGCCGACATCGAGGGGTTCATCGGTGCGTTCCTGATCGCGTTGTTGGTGTTTACCCTGACTCGGTCGCTACACCGATGATCGCTCGGGCACGGGCCGTGGCTTCGCGCGAAAGTCGTCCGCGATCAGGTCCCGCTGACAGCGAATACAGCCGCCCGCGAGTAACTCCCCTCGGACCTTCGCATCCACGAGTACCGTCAGCCCACACCCGGGGCAGACGACTCGAAAGGGGGTGAACATCGGCGTTGTTTCTGTAGCTGTCTCGTGATTCATCGGTGTTTACAGACGGGGGATTGACCGGGTTTCAGTCCGAGTCGGCCCTGATCAACTCCCGAGTCGCCGACGCCACTGCGGCGTAAAACGGCTCTCGGGTCGCTTCCTCGACTCGTTCCGTGAACGACGGCAGCCAGGTCCGGAGGTGTTCCTCGGCGAAGTCGTCGAAAGCTGCCTCGTCCTGGGCGCTCAGGAGTCCGGCGAACTCCAGCTCGACTGCGACGTGATCCGGCAACTCGGCGTAGGCGTCCGCGGTGAGGCCGTGCGCCGCGTAGTACTCCTCGACCGACCCCGTCGAGGTCCCCATCACGAGTCCGAACTCCTGATCCGGTTCGGCGTCACGGTAGACACTCTCGTAGGGGGGACATGGGTGGTCCCCCGGCCCATCGAACAGTCGGGAGTACTCGACCGAGAGGGCCTGTCCTGCCGGCCGCTCGGGGAGTTCGTCCGCGAACAGGCCCGCGTCGATCGCATCCATGACACCCTCGTCGGGATGTCGCCAGCAGGCCGCGAGCACGGCGTACTGTTCGTCGACCGGCGTCGATGTTGGGTCAGTCGGTGGTGACGTGGCGGCCATCACTTCTCGGTCCCTCCATCTGTCATGGTCGGCTCACGCACGGATTGTGACTGGACCGGAACGATCCTGAGCCCAAGCGTCACGATGAGCGCACCGAAGGCCATCAACCCCGCAGCGACGACGATTTCGATCAGTGTGGGGGTGTACACGCCAGTGACTGCCCAGACGGTCGAGCCCAGGCCACCGTAATCACCGACGGACACACCGGGTGCGAGCGAGATGTTCACGCTCTCATAGCCCACGAAGATCAAGCGGACACCTTCGAAGACCACGCCAAACACGGCGAGGCCCCCAGCCACGAGCACGGCCCAGGCCTGCTTTCGCAGCGACGGGATCGCCAGCAGGGCGATCGGGATCGCGCCGCCGACGACCGTCCAGAGCCAGAAGTAGGACGTGTCGCCGATCAGGAACCCGCTCGTGATGGCCCAGAACTCGAAGTTCGAGGCCCACGCGTGGGGGAGCCGCTCGGCCGCCAGCAGGTAGACGACGTGGATCGCGAGAAACACGCCGAGGAACTTGCCCAGCCGGGTTCGGAGCTCCGCGTCGAACTCGAAGTTCGTGAGCCGATCCGCAGCGATTGCAGCCACGAGGAGCAGGCCGAGCCCGGAAACGAGAGCCTTCGCGATGAAGGTCGGCGCGACGAGCGGACTGAACCAGTCACCACGACCCATCTGGGTCGCGAAGATCCAGCCCGTGACCGAGTGCAGCATCACCGCCAGGGGCAACGCGAACGCCGCGCTCCAGAACGCCAGCTTTCGATCGCGCTTGCGCCCGGCGATGGTGTCTTTGACGCCCAGTGCCAGCGAGGAGCCGCGGGCTGCGAGGTCACGGCGGGTCAACAGCCACAGGTACCCGACGTTGAACAGGCCGTACAGGAGGACGATCGTGAAGTCCCAGACCATCGGCGACCGGACGTCCGGCGACGTGATGAACTGGTAGATCCGGCCCGGCCGACCGAGGTCGGGGAGGATCATCAGACCGGCCACCGCGATACAGCCCAGGCTCAACAGCACGCCGAACCGCGCCAGACTCTCGTACTTATCGGAGTGGAAGAACTTCGGCGCGCTGGAGATGATCAATCCGCCCGCAGAGAGACCAACGAAGAGCACGAACAGCATAATGTACAGACCCCAGGAGAACACGTTTCGCATGCCGGTGGCTGCCAGACCCAGCTGGATCTGCTGGAACCAGGCCACTGCGCCACCGAGGATCAGGAGCCCGAGGAATCCAAGCCAGACCTTGCCAAGCGTGCCGAAGCTGTCGACGGCGAGGATGCCGCCCCGGTCGGCGCTGGTGTCAGCGGCCATCAGTCGTCACCTCCAGCGGCCGATTCCGGCACGTGCGGGGTGGGTCTGAGACCCGCTTCTTCGCGTTCGGCCGGGCTCAGTTCCGACTCCATCTTGTCCGAGATCTGGGGGCGACCCGGACTCATCTCGCCTTTGATGTAGTACGTGCTCGGGTCGGTCTCCCGATCCTCCAGGAGCTGGTGAGTGTCGTACTTCTTGATGTACTTCGAGACGGTGCTGTTGGGGTCCTCCAGGTCCCCGAAGATCCGTGCGTCGGAGGGACAGTTGACGACACAGGCCGGATCGAGGCCCTCCTCGACGCGGTGGGAACAGAACGTACACTTCTCGACGACTCCCTGTGGGCGGGCTTCGACATCGCCAGTCCCCTCTTTGGGGACGTGTTCCGGTTCGTCCCAGTTGAAGACCCGCGCGTTGTACGGGCAGGCCGCCATGCAGTAGCGACAGCCGATACACTTGTCGTAGTCGATCTCGACGATTCCGTCCTCGCGGATGTACGTCGCGTTGACCGGACAGACCTTGACACAGGGAGCGTTCTCACAGTGCTGGCACGCCGTCGGCTGATAATTCATGCTGAGGGTGCCATCCTGGCCGTGCTCCGGGTAGCCTCCCTCCGGCGTGTCCAGGTGGTCCCCACCTTCGGTGAGAACCCGGTTCCAGAACTGGCCGAGGCCGACGTTGTTCTCTTGCTTGCAGGTCACTGCACAGGCCTGACAGCCGATGCAGCGCTCCTGGTCGATGACCAGTCCGTATCGTGTCATTGGCGATCACCCGTGCGTTCGGGGACCCCCGTCGGATTCTCGGTGTACATGTTCGTCTCGATGTCATCCGGTGCGGGCTCGACCTCGACGCGGACGTCGTAGAACGCGAAGTTCCCGGTCACGGGACTCACGTCCGTGTGCGTCAGGTCGTTGTGGTGGCCCCGCACGAAGTCGTCGGTGTACCAGCCCTGATCGGTGTTCACCAGACCTGGCTGGATCGCATCGTTGACCTTCGCCCGGACGACCATTTCGCCGCGTTCGTTGTGAACACGGACGTACTGCCCGTGTTCGATGCCGCGCTCGGCGGCGTCTTTCGGGTTGATGTCCAGCTGGGGTTCCGGGTTGAGCTCCCGGAGCCAGGGCTGGTACTCGAACTGGGAGTGAATGCGCCACTTCGAGTGTTTCTGCATGAAGGTGAGCGGGTACTCGTCCGCCCCCTCCCAGTCTTCTGCCGTTCGACTCTCCACGGGTCGGGGGACCTCCAGGGAGATCCCTTCCTCACTGGGGGCGTCCTCGTCGTAGATCTCGAGGCGACCGGAGTCCGTGTTGAACTCGCCGGTGTACTTCACCACGGGGACCGGCTTTTCGACCGTGCCCTGGGACTTGAGTGTCTCGTAATCGACGTGTTCGTCGGCCTCGAGCATCGATTCGAGCTCCTCGGGCTTCGTGTCGTGGAAGTACTCGCCGAACCCGAGTTTCCTCGCCAGCCGGCTGTTGATCCAGAAGTCAGAGCGCGCTTCCCAGAGTGGGTCGTGGGCCTTCTCCCGGTACATGACGTGGGGATGCGTGCTCGGTGACGTCGCGCCCACCTTCTCGAACCAGTGGGCCGCGGGCAGGATGAGGTCCGCGTGCTGGGTCGTCGGCGTGTGGTGCATGTCCGAGACCGCGATGAGGTCGAGATTCTTGACGGCCTCGAGCCACCGCTGTCTGTCCGGGAGCTGGTTCGCGATGAAGTTCGACTCCTGGGCGAACAGGACCTTGATCTGGAACGGATCGCCCGATTCCATCCCGGTGAGGATCTTCGTCTGGCGGATGAACTCGTAGCCGGGGCTGCCCTCCGGGGCGCTGTAATCGCCGAAGTCCGCGGCGGCACCGTTGAAATACCCGCCCTGGAACGAGCCGCTGCGACCGTAGTCTCCGGTCAGCGCGACGAGGACCGCGTATGCCTGGCCGAAGATGTGGCCGTACTTGTACCGGTCCACGCCGAGGCCAGGAACGACCCCGCCAGGCCCGCGGGTCGCGAGCCAATCGGCAGCTTTGCGGATGTTCCCCGCTTCGACGCCGACCGTCTCTTCGATGTCTTCCGGGACGTAGTTCGCCGCCTCTTCTTCGAGTGCGTCGAGCGCGACTCGGCCGGTCGTTTCGCCGACCGAGAACTCGCCGGTGAGTGCATAGGCGCCCTCGGTCTCGGGCTCCAGAATCTCGACACGCTCGGTTTCCGTATTGTAGGCGACTGGCTTGTCCTCGTCACTGCCCGGGAGGACATCGGCGGCTTTCAGCAGGGTGCCGTCGGGGCCGACGAGTGCGGGTCCGAGCGTGCGCTTGCGGAGAAAGGCCGCGTCGTAGAGTTCGTTCTCGAAGATGTGATGAATCATCCCGAGGGCCAGGTGAACGTCTTTGCCCGGCTTGACCGGGAGCCACAGGTCGGCTTTTGCGGCCGTCCCGGTGTAGACGGGGTCGACGACGACCAGTTTGCCGCCGTTCTCGATGGCGTCCAGCATCTTCGAGGAGTCCTGCTGGAGCCGACTCGCGAAGATGTCCCCGCCCCAGGCGATGATCGTATTGGCGTTCTTCAGATCGGAGGCCTGGTTGGTCGGCACGTTGAACCACCCAGCGCCGCCGACCCGCCGGAAGCCCTGGCCGACGTTGATGTCGATGGACCAGTCCATCCGTGTCCCACCGAAAAGCGAGGCGAGTCGGGCCTGGTGGTCACTGGCGGTCCCGTAATCACCGGAGCCGGACTCGAAATAGACACTTTCGGAGCCGTACTCCGCTTTGGCAGCCTCCATCTGGTCTGCCATAATGGTGAGTGCCTCGTCCCAGGAGATGCGCTCGAACTCGGCGTCCTCACCCCGCCCGTCGACGTTCGGGTCGTCCGCGGACCAGCCGGTGCGCTTCATCGGATACTTGAGCCGGGTCGGGTTGTAGATGCGCTGGGCATGTGAGAGCCCGAGCGTGCACCCGCGTTTGTACTCCCGGTTCTCCGGGATCCCCGGCTCCGTCTTCTGCACGCGACCGTCCCTGACGTGGACCTCGATCGGGCAGCGACCCCGGCAGTTCGGGGCACAGGAGTTCGGGATGACCTCGTCCTCGCCGACGTAATCGGTGAAGACACCAGATTCATCATCGGCCGCCTCGCTCAGGGAGACGAGTCCGCCACCACCGATACCGAGCGCCGCGGCAGCCGCCCCCGTCGAACGGAGGACGGTCCGCCGCGAGACGTTCGTCTCGGCGGGATTCTCGCTCATTGCCCATCACCTGTCGGTCGCTCGTCGACGCCGAACTCGTCGATGACGGCCTCGTGATGGCGGTCGTGGAAGGTCGCTTCGTCCAGGTCACCGTTCGCGACTGCGATCGCGTCCCGGGCCAGTTCGCGGCCGAGTTCCGTGTCGAAATCACTCCCCTCGAGGATCTTCGTCGCTTCGTCCTGGTTCAACTCGAATGCGGTGTCGTCTGCGGGATCGGTTCCCGGTGGATCGGTTTGTGTATTCATAGTATTTGATATTTGGTCGATAGGTCGTCACGTCTCGTCTGTCTCGTTCGGTCCGAACTCCGCCGCGTCGCTGCCGAAGACCTGCCTGACTTTCGTCCGATACTTCGCGTTGAACGCGTCATCGCTGAGCTCGCCCTTCGAGACCCGGAGTGCATCCCGGGCCATCTCCTGGCCGAGTGCCACGACTTCCGGTTCCTGGTCGTCCCCGTCCAGAATCGCTTTGATGCGGTCCTCCCAGTCCGTTCCATCCGGGAGGAGCGGGGCGTCCTCGAGATTTGGTGGACCGCTCACAGTTCATGACCCAGGTTACTCTATTCGGGAAGGGTCCAACCAGATTCTCCTCAATAGTTGCGAGTTTATATACGGGGCAATAAATAAAAGATTGCTACAACTACAGGTCAGCTTCTCGGATTGAGAACTTATCCCAAGGTCTTCGAGACGATGTTCGTCAGGATGGTCGCCTCGATGCGGGAGAGACGTCGGGACACGCCGGATTTACTCACGCCGAGTTTCTCGGCCAGTTCGGCCAGCGAGATACCCCGTGGATCGTCGTAGTAGCCTTCGGTGACCGCGAGTTCGAGGGTGTCCCGCTGGGTTTCACTCAGATCGGTGAGGTCGAAGGTGAGTCCGTCTTCGCTATCCGCTTGCGAGCAGTCCACGATGCGAAGCAGACTCACGCTTCGGGCGTTCTCGCGCAGGTCCTCGATCAACTCGCCCAGGACCGTCCGATTCGGGAGATAGGTGGTGATCCGCGAGCGGTCGCCTGCCGTCGGTTCGATCTTTGGCACACAGCCGTGGGCCGCAAAGATCGAACACGCACACGTGCGGGAGACCTGTTCTGTCACGTGAACCGGGTCCTCGTTTGCCTCCCCGCGGATGTCGCAGTGACACTGGCCCAGGTGGTCACGAATCACGTTGACTGCCGTGACCGATTCTGGAAGGTCCCGAGCCGGACAGGACTCGGCCATCGATACCTCTAACTCGACGAAGAGCTGTCGTCGATCCCGTGTCTGAGCGGTCGGCGGGTCACAGTCCACGGGTTGATCGGTGTCGCCGGCTGTCTCTGGCATGAGTATTTTCGCTTGGCTGCTGGCTCGACGGTCGGTACTTCAAACGAGGGGCTTGACAACGAAAAGTCACTCCATTGTTATCAGTATCGCTTAATAACTCCATAACCGCTCCCAGTCAGCGGGTTATACTGATGGGTTATAATATTTAGAATCTGATTGGTAGCTATCTGGTGGCGATTGACAGGTTCCAGAGTTTGAGTTAGTAGGGGAAAATTCGATGGACTGTCACACTTGTGGATGCACCTGGGGGACATTTTTGAACACTGGTCGAACCGTCATTTGTGCCGATAACCCACGTGACAATCCCACACCGACACGCCGTTGTCATCGGGGGGACACCCGGGTGCTTGTTCCGTCGCTCCCAGATCACACAATTTTCCGGGCGAAAACGCGTGCCTCGCTCAGGATCGCCTCGATTTCACGCCCAGCAGCACGGCGAGGAATGTGGCGAGAAATGCGAATCCAGCAATGACGACGAAAAACGACCTCGTGGAATACGACCCGAGCAACACCCCGCCGAGCGCGATCCCGAGCGCGCCGATACCGAACTCACCGAGGTACGTAACCCCATACGAGAGCCCACGGGTCGCCGCGGGCGTGTGGACGGCCACCGCCACCTGGTACATCGGCTGGACGAAAAAGAGAAAAAATCCGAGCAACGCACTCACGAGCAACAGTGGGGCGAACCCGACGCCTGCGACCGGGACGAAGAGGAGACTGAACAGTCCGAGGAGGGCAAACCCCCCGGTCAATCCAGTCTCGACGGCGATCCGATCGGAGAGCGTTCCGCCGACCCACTGGCCGGCGATGCCGACGACGAGCAACCCCACGAAGATGTAGTCCCCGACGTTGACTCCGACGAGGGCGTCGGTAATCGTGAGTGCTGGCATGGCCGACAGCTCCCGGAGGATCCGTGGCAAATAGGCGGTGACACCACGGTAGAAGAGGCCATCGAAGACGACGATCGCCAGCACGATGGGGAAAAGCGAGTGCAGCAGTTCGCGGCCCCGCATGATGAGTGGTGTTTCGTCCCGTTCGTCAGCCGCAGCTTCTGCCGGCTCGTCCACCGCGGCAGTCGGGTCGAAATCGATCGAGAGGCCGTACATGAATGCGGCGACCCCTGGTAGTGCGAGCAGCCCGGCGACCACTCGCCACTCGAAGACGAGCAGGAGCGTCGCGGCGACGAAGGGCCCGAGAGCGGTGCCGAGGTTTCCGGCCATCCCGTGATAGGCGAAGATAGTACCGCGGCTGGCGGCCCCGGTGCTGATCAGGGACATCCCTGCCGGATGATAAACGCCGGCGAACAGACCCCAGACGGCTAGCGCGAGTCCCACCCCGTAGATCGACGGTGCGAGAGCGAGCGCGCCAAACCCGAGGGACATGCCCGCGATACTTCCCAGAAGGACGACGCCCGGCCCGTAGCGGTCCGAAAGCATGCCACCGGGCAAGGCCGCGATGCCGATCGGCGCAAACCCGATTGCGACGATCAGCCCGGCCACCTCGACGCCCGTGGGAAAGGAATCGATCCAGACGACCAGCAAAATCGGGATCGCCATCTCGAAGTAGTGAAACAGGCCGTGGCCGAGCATGGTGAGGGCCGCGATGGAGCGGTCGTTTTCCCGCTCGGGGGACGCGGTTGTCGTGGACACGGCTACGCCGAGTTCATCATCGCCTGGGGAGAAAAACGGTCCGGCTCGATTCGGACTCGATGCAAACGGCTTTTGGGCCTGCTCCGCCGGGTTGACGTATGGCGATCGAATCCGGCGACACCGTCAGAATCGAGTACACCGGCCGTCTCGAGGACGGAACGGTCTTCGACACGTCCCGGCGGGCCGTGGCCGAGGAACACGACCTGGTCGAGGAGGACCGGGAGTACGACCCGCTGGAGGCCGCGGTCGGGACGGGCCAGTTCATCGAGGGGTTGGACGAGGCCCTGCTGGGGATGGAGGCAGGCGAATCCGCCACTGTCACGGTCCCGCCTGCGGAAGCCTACGGCGAGTGGGAGGAGAGCCGGGTCCGCGAGTACGAGATCGACGAACTCAGCGCCCAGCTCGGCGATCAGCTCCCCGAGGCCGGGGCCTACATCCAGACCCCGGACGGGTCGGTCGCGGAGATCCGCTCGGTCGAGGAGGACGTGGTCCGTGTCGACTTCAACCATCGGCTGGCGGGCGAAACCCTGGAGTTCGAGATCGAGGTCCTCGCCGTCGAGTGACCGTTCGGCTACCTTTTTCGGGCTCGCGAGGGTGTAGGTGGTATGGACAGTGCCGACTTTGCGGACCGACTGCGTGCCGGCGAGAAACTCGTGGGGGCCTGGTCGATGTTGAGCGAGCCGGTCGCCGCGGAAGTGCTCGCTGACGAGGGCCTCGACTTTCTCGTGCTAGACGGGGAGCACTCCGAGAACACGGTCGGTGATCTCGCCGATCTGACCCGGGCGGTCGACGCCGTCGAGTCCGAGACGGTCCCGGTGATTCGAGCTCCCAGTTCCGACCGGGCGGCGATCCGTCGCTTGCTCGATCTGGGTCCGGCCGGGATCGTGATCCCGCAGATCGAATCTGTCTCGGAGGCCAGGGCGGCCGTTCGAGCGACCCAGTACCCCCCTGCGGGCAATCGGGGCGTCGCCGGCGGTCGGGCTGCAGGGTACGGGAGCGACCTGGCAGCCTCCGTCGAGAACGCCAATCGAACTGTCGCGACCATTCTCCAGATCGAGACGACGGGGGCCCTGTCGGGCCTGGGAGAAATCGTCGCCCTCGACGGCCTCGACGCCATGTTCGTCGGGCCGGCGGATCTCTCCGCGCAACTTGGTGTGTTCGGGGACTTCGAGTCCGAGCGCTTCCGAGCGGCCCTCGATCGCATCGTCTCGGAAGCGAACGCGGCCGATCTGCCAGTTGGCACCCTCGCGACCAGTCCCGAGTCGGTCCGTCGGCGGTTCGATGACTGGGAGATGGATTTCCTCGTCGCCGGGACGGACATCGGCTTTCTGCGGGCGGGCGTTTCCGATTACCAGGGGGCCGTCGAGTCGGCGGCCGCCGAGTCGCCGTAGCGGGTCGCGACCCAGTCGATGATCGGCCCGTAGACGAGGCCGGCGAAGAAACTCGGCCAGTCCCGGAACTCGCTCGTGAACGCGATGGCCGCCGTCACCACGAGTCCCAGTAGCAGGCCTCTGAGGAGGACGTTGTACCGCGATTCGACGAGGACGAGTCCGCCGGCGAGCCCGATCACGAGCCCCATCACGACCCGGTTGTACCACATCGCGAAGAGGAACAGTTCGTTGCCCGCAAAACCGATCCGGGTCCCCACCCCGACAATGCAGAAGAGCCCAAGAAACGCTCCCGTGAGCACGCCGATCGCGAGTCGTCGTTGATTCATGTTTCGAGATCTATCGGCATGCCAATAAATTTTCCCGCCGGTGTCGAAATCGCTCAAGTGACCGTCGAAGGCTCCCAAATCTACTTCCACGCTGCGGGTGGAGGGTGGGTATGGCACTCGGGCGTCGAGGGTTTCTCAAAGCGGCTGCCGGCGTGACGGGGGCGGGTGGGCTCACGGCCCTGGCCGGCTGTGCCTCGTCCTGTCCGGACAGTGACCCGCCGGACCCGGCCGAACAGGTTTCGATCGATGCCGAGCCAGTCGGGCCATTCAGCGCCCCTCCCGAGGGTCGCTGGCCGGCGGTGCGAGGCGGGGGTGCCAACACTGGGTTCTCGACCGGACAGCTTCCCCCGGCGGATCTCGAACTCCGGTGGCGGGCCGATCTCGACATCCCGACCGAGGACGGTGTTGGGGTCGTCGCGAGCGCCCCGGTCGTGGGCGACGAGCAGGTCTACGTCGCGGACTCCACGCGAGTTCACGCCCGGTCGGTCCGAACCGGCGAGCCCCGATGGAAGTTCGGGCCGCTCCCGGTGACCGAAATTCCCAGTTACTCACACCGGGCCAAGACGATCGCCCCGCGAATTGGTCCGGATGGGCACGTGTTCGTCGGCACCGAGGACGGACTCGTCGTGCTCGACGCCGCGGACGGCACCGTGCGCTGGCGAGTCGATGCGATGCAGGCTGTCGCCCCACCGGCGGTCACCGCGGCGGGAGTCTACGTCCAGGGGGCCCAGTCGGTCCAAGCGCTGGAGCTGGACGGCACCCCACGCTGGAACCGTGCTGTCGAGGCCGATGGGGAGCAGTACCAGCCGGCAGCAACCTCGCGGGCCGTCGTATTCCCGCTGGCGGATGGCATCGAAGCTCGCGACCCGGAGACCGGCGAGCGTCTGTGGCACCGCTCGATCCGTCCCGAGTCCGCCCCAGTTCTGGATGCCGGGATCTGCGTTTTGGGCACGACAGATGGGCTGGTCGGTCTGGATGCCCGTTCGGGAACCGAGGAGTTTCGCTACACCCGTGGGGACTACCTGGCACTTCAGTCCCCGGTCGTCACGCCCGAGACGATCTATGCCGTGGAGCAGCCACCCGAGGCTGGCGCAGCCGCGTTTGCGCTTTCGCGGGCTGCTGACGGACTCACGCCCCGGTGGTGTTCCGCGATCGGTGATGGTGCCATGGCAGCGGCGACGGCCGAGCACGCCCTGACGAGTACCTCGGTTGGTACCGGCCCTGACGCTGGACACGGTATCGTCGCCTTCACGGCAGATTCGGGGGCCGTGCCCTGGGCCGTGGTGGGCGGCGGGCGATCGGACACCTGGACCAACCCGCCGGCCATACTCGATGGGGCGCTGGTCGTGAGTACCCGAGGCGGTCGAATCGTCGCCGTGTCGGGCGCGGAGACATGACCAGCCTTCGTCGAGATGGGCCGGCGCTCGCTGCGCTCTTTGGTGGGTTGCTCGCGTTGCTGGCCGCGATTCCGCCCGCCTGGTACGGAAGCCGGCCCCGGCAGTCCTACCTGTTCGATCCACCGGCTTTCAGTCCACTCTGGATCGAGCGAGAGTTGATGCCGGTACTGGCGGTACTGGCCGCGCTCGGTCTCCTCGTCGGGCTGGCGGCACTGGTCTGGCGGGATCGCGAGCGAAGTGGATGGCTCTGGGGTACGGGGGTCGCTGCCGTCCTGGGGGCCAGTCTGTTTACGATTTCGCTCTTCGGGCTGACCGTGGCCAGAGGCGACACCGCTGCGCCCGACCCGTATTCATCGATTGCCTGGCTGCTGCCTGGGCTACTCGGAGGCCTGCTCCTCGTGGTGGGGCTTGTTCTTCTCGGCGCGGTGTACCTTCGGCGCGGTCGCTCCAGGCTCGGTGGCGTCCTCGTGGCGGTCGGTCCGGCGACGATCGGAGTAGGTGTGCTCCTTCCCGAGCCAGTCGCTGGTGTGGCTTCCGCTGGAGCGCTGGCCGTTTTGGGCGTGGCGCTCTCGGTGGAGCTTCACCGGGGGTGGCCGGAACGAGGGGACGACTAGCTGTGTAAGTTATGTGGATGCACTAGCTAACCCCTCCAAAGGGATTATATACCCTCTTTCCATTATTTTCAAACGAGTTACTATCATGACTACCTACTACGACTTCGTCCTCGGTCTCATTCCGCTGGTCTTGTTCGGCTTCGGCGGCGGGCTTCGACTGGCTGGTCTGCGATTCGAGATCGCCGTCGCAGTCGGCGGCCTCCTCGCGATGGGACTGATCGGCCACGCACTGTTCGTCAACGCCCCCGTTGATTCCACTCAATCCTCGAGTACTGAATCTGTCAGCACCGGGACGTCGGCCCCGATGGCCGACTGAGCCCCTTTCACAGCCAAACGATTTCTGGCATCCGTTCGACTAAGTACCTTCGCCGCCGTGTTCAGCTATGGCACGCGCAGTCGGCGTCGACTGGGCCGGAAACGGCTGGGTCACCGCGGTGATCCCCGAGACCGGATCGCCGGCGGTAGCGTTCTACCCGACCGTCCTCAACCTCTGGCGAGCCCACCGCGAGGCCGACCGGATTCTCATCGACATCCCGATCGGGCTTACCGAGACCGGCAAGCGGGCGTGTGACCTCGCCGCGAAACGCGAACTCGCCGGGCGGCAGGGGAGCGTCTTTCTCACCCCCACGCGGGAGGCGGTCTACGCCCCGAACATCGAGACCGCGAAGGAGCGCCAGCGGCCGGCCGAGTTCAGCGTCCAGAACCAGGCCTGGGCGATCGTCCCCCGGATTCGGGAACTCGATGGATTCCTCCAGGCCTTCCCGGAGATCCCGGCCGAGACGTTTCGGGAGGCCCACCCGGAACTCAGTTTTGCCGGGCTGAACGGCGGGACACCGATTTCGGCCTCGAAAGGAACTGATGCCGGTCGCGAGGCGCGACTGGCCGCACTCGAATCACACGATCCCACACTCGTGGAGGCCTACGAGCGCGGTGTCGAAACCCTCACGAAACCGTCCTACGCCCCGACGATCGGGGCCTCGAAGACGGATGATATTCTGGACGCGCTGGCCCTCGCGGCCGCGGCTGCAGCGGGCCCCGAGGCCCTGACTCAGTTGCCTGAAACCCCACAGCACGACCCGGTACTCGACCGGCCGATCGAGATCGTCTATTACTCTGGGGAGTGACTGGCGACCAATTCAGCAACCTCGGTTGGTGTGGCCCCGACTGGGACTCCGGCCGCTTCGAGGGCCTCGATCTTGTGCTGGGCCGTGCCAGTGCCCGACCCCGAGGCGATCGCGCCGGCGTGGCCCATCCGGGTGCCCTCAGGGGCGGTCCGCCCGGCGATGAACCCCACGACCGGCGTGTCCATCTCCCGCTCGATAAACGCTGCGGCCGCCTCCTCGTCCTCGCCACCGATCTCGCCGATCATCACCACGGCCTCGGTCTTCGGGTCCCGCTCGAAGGCTCCCAAAGCGTCCTGGAAGTCCATCCCGACGATGGGATCGCCACCGATTCCGACCGCGGTGGACTGCCCGAGTCCGGCACTCGTGAGGTTCTCGACGATCTGGTAGGTCAGCGTGCCGGATCGGGAGACCACGCCCACGGACCCGGGCTCGAAGACACTTCCCGGGAGAATGCCCAGTTTGGCGGCCCCTGGGGAGATGACACCTGGGCAGTTCGGCCCCAGGAGCGTCGTGTCGACCTCCTGGCTGCGTCGGTAGACCCGGGCCATGTCCTGGACCGGAACGCCCTCGGTGATGGCCACGACCAGATCGAGATCGGCGGCCAGGGCCTCGAACAATGCGTCACCCGCGAAGGCCGGTGGGACGAAGACGACTGACGCGTCGGCGTCGGTCTCCACGACGGCGGTTTCGACCCGGTCGTACACGGGGACGCCGGCGACGGTCTGGCCGCCTTTCCCTGGGACGGCCCCCGCGACGACGTTCGTCCCGTACTCCAGCATCGCCTCGGCGTGGAATTGCCCCTGTGAACCGGTGAGGCCCTGTACCACGACCCGCGTGTCCGCGTCGACGAGAATACTCATTGGGCACCTCCCTGGGAGAGTTCGACGGCCCGTTTCACGGCCCCTTCGAGGGTTTCGACGGTCTCGACTGCGTCGGTCAGGGCGTTTCGTCCCGCCTCCGCTTTGGTCCCCGCGAGTCGCACCACCACTGGATCGGGGAGGGTCTCGTACTGCTCTAGGGCCTGGTTGATCCCCGAAGCCACTTCGTCGCCCCGCGTGATGCCGCCGAAGATGTTGAGCAGGACGACCGAGACGTTCGGATCGTCGAAGACCACATCGAGGGCCGCAGCGACCCGATCGGCGTCGGCCCCGCCGCCGATGTCGAGGAAGTTCGCGGGCGACCCGCCGAAGTGATCGATGAGATCCAGCGTGGTCATGACCAGGCCGGCCCCGTTCCCGACGACCCCGACCGAGCCGTCGAGTCGCACGTACTCCAGGCCGGCGTCGGCGGCCCGTGTTTCGAGAGTTCCCTCCCGACGTTCGGCGTCGAAATCGGCGAGTTCCGGCTGTCTGAACAGAGCGTCGTCGTCCAGATTGAGGACGGCGTCGGCCGCGATGACGTCCCCGTCGGCGGTGACCATCAGCGGGTTGATCTCGGCGTCGGTGGCGTCCCGGCGCTCCCAGATCGCATAGAGGGTTTCGAGGACGCTCGCCACGTCGCCGGCGACCGAGCGGTCGATTCCGGCCCGGTACACGGCGTTTCTGGCCTGGTAGGGATGTAACCCGAAGGCCGGATCGACGTGTTCCCGGCCGATGGCTTCGGGGGTCTCCTGGGCGACGGTCTCGATGTCGACCCCGCCGCTGCCCGAGGCCATCACGACCGGCTGTTTCTCGCCCCGATCCATCGTGACCCCGAGATAGAGCTCCTGGGCGGCCTCGACGGCGTCCTCGATCAGGACGGTCTCGACCTGGTAGCCACCGATCTCCATGCCGAAGATCGACTCGGCGGCCGCCCGGAGTTCGGCGTCCGTGGCGACGATCTTGATGCCGCCCTGCTTGCCACGGCCCCCGACGGGGACCTGAGCCTTGATCGCGACCGGGTAGCCGAGTTCCCGGGCGACCGTGAGTGCCGCCGACTGATCCGTGGCTGGCTTCGAAACTGGCGTCTCGATGCCGGCCGCGGCGAAGACCTCCTTCGCCCGGTACTCGTGTAAGCGCATGCCAAATGAGGGGACTGGATCGGACATAAACCTTCCCGGGCGGGGACTTAACCGGGTCGCGGGCGTGGACTGGGGTATGCGAGCTGTTCGCTATCACGAATACGGCGACCCTTCGGTACTGGCCGTCGAGACGGTCGATCGGCCGGAACCTCGTGGGGACGAACTACTGATCGAGGTGGCGGCGGCCGCCGTCAACCCCGTCGACACCTACTTCCGAACCGGCACGTACACCCCGGCCGGCCTCCCGATGATCCCCGGGGCCGACGTCGCCGGAACCGTCGCGGCGGTTGGCCCGGATGTCAGCAAGTTCGAACCGGGCGATCGGGTCTTCGGCACCGGGCTCGGTCGGGACCGACAGGGAACCTACGCCGAGTTCGCGGTGGGTCCGGAGACACATTTCGCCGCACTGCCGGCCGGCATCGACTTCGATTCGGGGGCCGCGATCGCTCTCGTCGGCGTCACGGCCTGGCGCGCACTGGTCCACCACGCGGGGCTCGAACCTGCCGAGACCTGCCTGATACACGGTGGCGGTGGCGGTGTGGGCCATGTGGCCGTCCAGCTGGCGGCCGCGACTGGGGCCGAGGTCATCGCGACCGGGCGGCCAGCGATCCACGACGAACTCTCCGCGCTGGGGGCCGATCACACCCTGGACTACGCCCGGGACGACCTGGCTGACGCCGTCATCGAGGCGGGTCGCCCGGCGGTGATCCTCGATCATCGCCTCGACGAGTACCTCCAGTTCGACGCCGAGGTCGCCCGTGTGGGGACTCGCGTTGTCGGAATTGGGAACACTGAGCCCGAAGCGGGATTTGGGAACGTTGCCGCGGCACGAGCGACGGACCTCGAACTCGTGTTGATGAGCATGTTCAACACGCCACGTTTCGGCCCCGTGCTCGATCGGCTCGGTACTCTCATGCAGGCCGGCGAGATCCGACCACGGATCGCCCGAACCTACGACCTCTCGGACGCAGCGACGGCCCAGCGAGCCGTGCTTTCCGATCAGTTCCTCGGCAAGCTCGTCGTCGAACCGTAGCTATTTCCTCGTGACAGTCTACCATACCGTATGGACGTTACCTTCGACTTCACCGATCAGGTCCCACTGGTTACGGGTGTCTCCGGGAGTCTCGGCAGTGCCGTCGCCGAGGCCTTCCTGGCGGCCGGGGCGACCGTGGCCGGAACGGACCGCCGCCCGCCGAGCGAGACCGAGAGCGATCTCGGGACCGAGCAAATCGACTTCTACGAGGCCGACCTCACGGACGAACCGGCCGTCGAGTCGTTAATCGCCGAGGTCATCGAGGACCACGGCCGCCTCGATTATCTGCTGAACGTCGCCGGCACCTGGGCCGGCGGCGATCCCATCGAGGCGACCGACCTCTCGACCTTCGAGATGGTCTTCGACGTGAACCTCAAGACCATGTTTCTCGCCTCGAAACACGCGCTCCCGCACCTGCAGGCGACCGAGGGGGCGATCGTCAACGTGAGCGCGAAAGCCTCACTCTCCGGGGGCGAGGGCGACGGGCCGTACCGGGCCTCGAAAGCCGGCGTGCGGTTGCTCACCGAGACCATCGCCGAGGAGCAGTCCGGGGTCGTTCGGGCCAACGCCATCATGCCGAGTGTCATCGACACGCCGGCGAACCGGGAGATGATTCCAAACGGCGACTTCGACGCCTGGGTCGCGCCCGAGGATATCGCCCGGACGATGCTCGCACTCTGCAGTGACGCGACAGTCGCCACGAGCGGCGCGGCCGTCCCCGTCTTCGGCGAGGCCTAATCGGAGAACTCCGCTCCCGCATCCTGGACGGTCAGCACCGGAACCGTCGCGGAGCGGACCACCCGCTCGGCCACACTGCCCAGAAGCAGGCGGTCGAGGCCACCCCGGCCGTGGGTGCCCATGACGATCAGGTCGCCGTCGTGATCGGTGGCGTACGCCACGATCTGCTGGCTGGGCCGTCCCTCCAGGCGAACCTGCTCGACGGGAACGTCCCGGATAGCGGCGGCCTCCGTGACCATTTCGAGGGCCGTCTCGCCCTCCTGTTCGAGCGCCTCGGAGATTCCCTCCATGGAGCCCTCCGTCGGGACACCCGAGAGGCTCGCCAGGTTGATCACGTAGAGGGCGTGAATCTCCGCGTCGTGGACCGCCGCGAGTTCGACGGCGTGTTCGATCGCGGGGCGACTCGCCGCCGAGCCGTCCGTGGGGACGACGATCCGATCATAGAGGCCCATGCGTGCTGATTGTTGGCGCTCGCCTCTTAACTGTTCGCCGGGAGGTGCACCCGTTTCAGATCCGCGACCCCTGCCCGACGGACGATTGCTCTGATGGGGTCCTGATAGCCGGCGAGGTTGTCCGTGTCCCCGTCGAGCACGAGTAACTTGGCCGGGCGGCCCGGGGCGAGGATGCCGCCGGGCCGGTCGGCGATCGCCGTCCCCGCCAGGGTCGCCATCTCCAGGACTTCCGTCGCCGCGAGGTCACAGCACTTCGCGAGAAACTCCATCTCGCGGAACATCGACGGCCCGTTGAGCATGACGTTGTCCGTGCCCAGCGCGACAGTGGTGTACTCACGAAGCTTCGAGACCGGCGGGAGTCCCACGCCGGTCACCAGGTTCGATCGTGGGGAGACGACGATCGGGATCTCCAGGTCAGCGACCCGTTCGAGGTGCTCGTCCTCGGCGTGGACCATGTGGACGAGGTGGTCCGGCTCCAGGTCCAGGGCCGCCTCGATGTCGGAGGTGTCCCGCTCGCCGGCGTGGATTCCGAAGGGCTTGCCCGCCTCGCGGGCCGCTTCACGGGCCGCCTGGAAGTCGCCGTCGTTTGTCCCGCTGGCACCGTAACCGGTTGCGACCGAGAGGACCTCTGGGTCACCGCGACCGAAGGAGAGGGCCTCGATATCCAGGCCCTCGGCGGCCCGGTCCAGGGCCTTCACGCCCTCGATGCCCTCCTCCCGAAAGTCGACGAACGTCCCGGTGCCGCTTTGCTGCATGAAAGAGAGGGTCCGGCGCATGGCCTGTACCTGTTCTTCGACACTCGCCTCGGCCAACAGTTGATGTTTCAGCCCGTCCGGTGGGGCGACCAGCGCTTCCAGGCTGCGCCCGCGGCCGGCCTCTTTCGCGATCGAGTCCCCGACGTGCGTGTGGGCGTTCACGAACGCGGGGAGGATGATGTCATCGCTCTCGACGGGGGTCTCCTCGATGGCCGTGATCGTTCCGGCCTCCACGACGACCCGCCCCTCGAGTACGTGGAAGTCCGAACCGACGACGATCTGCCCCTCGAGTCTCACGCCGAATCACCCCCGAAGTCGGTCAAGGATGCATAGCGCCCCGGCGAGTCGGTCTCGGTAATGCGCGAGCCCGTGATCTTTAGTCCGAGAACGGCTTCTGCGGCCCGGCCGACGGCCTCGGTACGGGCTTCCGGGGCGTAAACGCCCAGTCGCCACTGCTCTCGCTGGGCCTGTTCGAGTGCCCGGACGACCGTCGACTGGGCCGGCAGGCGTCGGATCTCGCCGTTCACGATAACCCGGGTGGTGGACTCCTGCATCGATGGTGGGTCCTGGACGTCGACGAGCACCTGGTCGACCTCGACCCCCGCGCGCTCGGCGATGGTCGCTTCGGTGTCCCTGATAGTTTCGGGGGTGGCCTCGATGAGTTCGCCGGCCCGGTCCTGGCCGACGTCCCCGTATTCGGCCCAGATGGCCCGCTTGTAGAGTCGGCGGTCGGCCAGTCGCCTGGCGAGGGGGGCTGCACCCTCGGCCTCCCGAAGCGCGACCTGCAGGGCCGGGTCGTCCATTCGGGCGACGGTCTCGGCCGAAACCGCTCCCGACTCGAGGAGGCGCTCGGTCGCCCGCTGGAGCATTCGCTTGGTGATTCTGGTGACGTGGTGGTTGTACACGGTGGGGTTCATCAGCGCCCGGGCCACCAGCAGACTCTCTGCGGTCTGGACGTTGCCCTCCGCGAGGACTAAATTCCCGTCGACGAAGCGAAGGGCCCGGAGGAGCCGCTCGATGTCGATCGTGCCGTAGGGCACGCCGGTGTGGTGGGCGTCCCGGACCAGGTAGTCCATTCGATCCACGTCGAGTTCCCCGGCGATTAGCTGGCCGAGTCGCCCGTCCCCGGCGATCAGCCCCACGACCCGGTCGGGTTCGATGTCGTGAGCCAGGAGGATGTCGGCCACGTCTCCCGTAAGCAGGTCCTCGACGTCGTCGTGCTGCCGCCCGGTCCGGTGATAGAGGAGGTCTTCGAGCGTGTGACTATAGGGGGCATGGCCGATGTCGTGCAAGAGCGCGGCGGCTCTGACCGTCTTGGCGTCCTCGCCCCGGATGTCCAGGTGATCGAGGACCCGAGTGGCCAGGGCATAGACCCCGAGGCTGTGTTCGAAGCGGGTGTGATTCGCGGAGGGGTAGACGAGCGAGGCCGTCCCCAGTTGGCTCACCCGTCTGAGCCGCTGGACCGGCGGCGTGTCCAACAGGGCCGCCGCCACGCCCTCGACCTCGATGTGGTCGTGGACGCTGTCCTTGATCGTGATCATGTGACGGATTCGTCGGGTTCGCACAAAAACGTCTGGATGGGTCACAAGGGTTTACCGCCCCGACCGCCTTCACCCGCGCATGCCGACCGTTCTCGCTGGCGGAACCGGAACCCCAAAGCTCCTCTGGGGGACCGATCCGGTTTTCGATCCGGAGACGGTCACCGTTATCGCCAACACCGGTGACGACGTGGAACTCGGCGGGTTGCTGGTCTGTCCCGACATCGATTCGGTCCTCTATGGCCGGAGCGATCGACTCGACCGCGAGCGCTGGTGGGGCCAGGCAAACGATACGGCGACCACCAACACGGAACTCGCTGCACTCACGGAAGCGCTCGACCGGGGGGACGACCCTCGATACCTTCCCGACACAGCACAGACGGCCGGCCGGGACCTGGCCCGCTTTCGTCGCTTCTCTGCGGCCCCGGAGTTTCTCCACATCGGCGATCGGGACCGGGCCGTCCACCTCCTCCGGACTTCGCTGCTTGATGAAGGTCACTCGCTTACGGCAGCCACCCGACAGCTTGCAACGGCCTTTGGGCTCTCGGTGTCGGTGCTTCCGATGAGCGACGATCCGGTCGCGACCATCGTTCATACTCCGGCCGGCGAGATGCACTTCCAGGAGTTCTGGGTCGCTCGCGGCGGCGAGCCGACCGTCTCGGACGTCGAGTTTCGCGGCGCTAAAGCGGCCGAACCCACCCAGGCCGTGCTCGACGCCCTCGCGGAGCCAGTCGTCATCGGGCCGGCCAACCCCATTACGAGTCTCGGTCCGATGCTCGCTCTTGCGGGGGTTCCCGCGGCGCTCTCCGAGACGACCGTCGTCGCCGTCTCGCCGTTCATCGAGGACCAGGTCTTCTCGGGCCCGGCCGCGAAACTCATGCGCGCCGAGGGCTACGAGGCCTCGACAGCGGGTGTCGCTGCGGCGCTGCCCTTCGTCGATGCCTTCGTGCTCGATACCGCGGACGGGACGAACCTGGACCGGCCCACGATCCGCACCGACACGAAAATCGAGACGAAAGCGGACGCGACGCGGGTCGCCAGGGCGACCAAAGCGGCTCTGGAGGTCGTCTGATGTTCGAGCCCCGCCTCGCGCTCGCGAGTTTGAGTGGCGAGTCGGACGCCCAGTGGGCGACCGCGGCCTCGCCGTGGGCCGGGCTGGCGTTTCTCGGTGGGCTGGCCCTCGACGACCCGACACGGGCGGCCGCTCGCGAACTGGTCGCCGAGCGTGACCGCAAAGAGTTCCTCCCGGCCGATCCCTTTGGGTTCATGGACGCTCAGCTCGGCCAATTGGCGGATCTGAATATCGAGCCGGGATTCAACGTCCGGGCCGTCGAGCCAACTGCGCTACGCCGGGCCGCCGCCATCTGTGAGGAGCACGACGCGGTTCTCGAAATCAACGCCCACTGCCGGCAGCCCGAGATGACCGATCG
This sequence comes from Halodesulfurarchaeum formicicum, assembly GCF_001886955.1. Taxonomy (NCBI): domain Archaea; kingdom Methanobacteriati; phylum Methanobacteriota; class Halobacteria; order Halobacteriales; family Halobacteriaceae; genus Halodesulfurarchaeum; species Halodesulfurarchaeum formicicum. The sequence goes on from NZ_CP016804.1 coordinate 502,551, forward strand.
GGGTGGCGGGCAGGCGTTGCTCCACGAGCCCGAACGACTACGAGAACAGGTCGCGGTCGCGAGTGCGACCGGGGCGACGGTGAGCGTGAAAGTTCGGGCGGAAGTGGACGGAGTCGATCTCCCCGCGCTCGGCGAGTCACTCGTCGCGGCCGGGGCCGATATCCTTCACGTCGACGCGATGGACTCGGAGCCGGTGGTGGGTGCGATCGCCGACCGGGTCGACGCCTTCCTCATCGCGAACAACGGGGTTCGTGACCGGGAGACGGCTCGAAACTACCTGCAACGGGGTGCAGATGCCGTCAGCGTGGCCCGGCCCAGCGACGATCCACGGGTACTGGATCGGGTCCTTCGGGGCGTCCAGGAGAGCTAGGAACGAATGGTTTTAACCAGGCCGGCCGGTAAGCCACGATATGGCAATCAAGCCCGACTACGTCAAAAAGACCGGAACGATCCTGCTCGAACGATATCCCCAGGCCTTCCAGGCTGACGACTTCGAGCACAACAAGGAGAGCGTGACCGCCCTGACCAACATCGAGTCCAAGGGGGTCCGCAATCGGATCGCCGGCTACGTCACGCGCAAACTCAACTGAGCGGCAAATCGCTCCCAATCAGAAGGGCTTAGGGCCGGGCTGCCAAACGCCGGGTATGATTCAGGTTGGCATCCTCGGTGCGACCGGGGCCGTCGGACAGCGATTCATTCAGCTTCTCACCGATCATCCGGAGTTCGAACTACGCGTTTTGACTGCCAGTGAGGCCAGTGCCGGTGAGTCCTACCGAGCGGCCGCCAAGTGGCGGGTCGACTCGCCCATCCCCGAGCGCGTTGCGGACCAGACGGTCCGGCGAACGGAGCCAGATGCGATTCCTGACGACGTCGACTTGCTCTTCTCCTCGCTCCCCTCCGATGTGGCAAGCGAGGTCGAACACGACTTCGTGGAGGCGGGCTATGTGGTCTCCTCGAACTCCTCGAACGAGCGCCGGGCGACGGACGTGCCTCTGGTCATTCCGGAGGTCAATCCCGAACACCTGGACCTGATCGAGGCCCAGCGGGCGAATCGGGGCTGGGACGGCGCGCTCATCAAGAACCCGAACTGCTCGACGATCACGATGGTTCCCGCCCTCGCAGCCCTGGAGCAGTTCGGGATCGAACGGGTCCACGTCGCGACCCTCCAGGCGGTCTCGGGGGCCGGCTACTCCGGGGTCTCCTCGATGGACATCATCGACAATGCGATCCCGCACATCGGTGGGGAGGAGGAGAAGATGGAAGCGGAGTCCCGGAAATTGCTGGGCGAGTTGGGTGACGGCGAGGTTCAGTACCACGATGCTGCGGTCACCGCTTCCTGCAACCGGATCCCCACGATCGACGGCCACCTGGAGAACGTCTTCGTGGAGTTTGCGGAGGACCCCGATACCGAGGCCGTCGCGGCTGCCTTCGAGGACGCCGAGACGATCGACCTGCCGACGGCCCCGGACCCGCTCATCACCGTCTTCGAGGATCCGGAGCGGCCACAGCCGCGGCTGGATCGCATGGTCGGGGACGGCATGGGCATCGCGGTCGGCGGCATTCAGGAGACCGAGACGGGGATCAAATTCAACGTCCTCGCACACAACACGATCCGGGGTGCGGCCGGCGCGAGCGTGCTGAACGGCGAACTGCTGGCCGAGGACGGCTGGCTGTAGCTACCGGACCTGATTGACCAACCCGTCGAAGGAGCCTGTTTCTGCAGCGATTTCGACGTTTTCCGCCAGGATGTCTGCCCGCCGCTCCCAGTAGTTCGGCGTGAAGCCGGCGTGATGGGGCGTCAGAAAGACGTTGTCGAGTCCCCAGAGTTCGTGGTCTGCCGGCAGCGGCTCGGGGTCGGTGACATCGAGGGCCGCCCCACGAATCCCGTTTCGTTGGAGTTCGCTCACTAGCGCTTCGGTCTCGACGATCGGGCCGCGTGCGATGTTGACGAGCACACTATCAGGCGACATCGTTTCGAGGGCCGTCTCGTCGATCAATCCGCGAGTAGTTTCGGTGAGTGGGCTCGCGACGACGACGTAGTCACTGCGTGCGAGCGCGTCGTGGAGGGCCTCGCCTTCGAGGCCGGCGATCTCGTCGGCCGGGCCGCCCTTCTCCGGGGTGTATCGCAGGCCGATCGTGTGCACGCCGAAGGGTTCGAGTCGCTGGAGGACGGCTTGCCCGATCGCACCGAGACCGATGACGGTCACGGTACTCCCCTGGAGTTCGTGGGTCTGGAAGGCCTGCCACTCCCGGCGTTCCTTCTGTCGCCAGGCGGTCGGGAACCCCCGAGCGAACGACAGGATGCTCCCGAGGACGTACTCGGCGATGTTCGGCCCGTGGACGCCCGAGCCGTTGGTCACGGCGATGCCGTGGTCCTCGAGGACGTCGAGTGGGAGGTGTTCGGTCCCGGCGTAGGTCCCGGCGAAGAGTTCGAGGTTCTCGGCCCGTTCGACGGCTTCCGGGTCGATGTTCGTCCCGGCCGCGATCTGGGCGGTCCGGAGCAACGCTCGCTCCTCGCTCGGTGTTCTGGCGACGCTGATTTCGGCTTCGGGGAGCCGTTCTTCGAGGGCCGCGGCGTAGGACTCGCCGTCCAGTCCCTGCAACTGCTGTCTGAGCACGACGATGTCGACTGTCACACCCTCCGGTAGGGGGAGCCCTATGAAAAGTTTCGGCCCCGGTCGGCGGACAGGTTTTTCCGCGGTCCCCGCGCATACTGACCTGCGTGCCGTAGTCCCCGCCCGAGCAAGCCTCCCAGGGCGCGATGACCGGTGGAGAACCCCGGCACGCGACAGACACGCCCGGCACGAGGGTTACCCGGCCGACGCGGCACGCCGCCAGGGATGACGTCGGGAGTTAGTGTTCCGGGCGACATTCGACCGTATCGAGCGCTTGCTTCGCACGCCGTCCGCTTGGGAATTTCTGGCCAAACACTCAAGAATTGCGTACACGTATTTTAGGTATGGCGACCATAGAAATCGATGACGACGTTTACGAGGCGTTACAGCTCCCGGAGAGGGAGCGCTCACCCGCGATGAAGCGGGAGTTAGCGGTCTCGCTGTACGCCCGCGATATCCTTTCGTTCGGAAAAGCCCGTACGTTGGCAGAGATGTCGAAACGGGAGTTTCAGGAACTCCTCGGCGAACGTGAAATCGTCCGTCACTACGGCGAACGAGAACTCGAAGAAGATCTCGACTATGCCGGATAGCGGGCTGGTTGTTTCTGATACCTCGCCACTCCTGAATCTCGCGCTCACCAACTCCAAACCACGGTACCTGAAATTGCCGGCACAAGCGGATTGTGCCCCCGATATTTGCACTGTTTGGACTCGACGGAAGTAGTATCAGGGGAAGCCCGGGAATCAGGGGGAGAGAACCGACGTCGTCCCGCACTTCCCAGAGTCTCCAAAGAGACTCTACTGCATGGTATGCCATGCACCCGGTTATGCTTTGTGGCAATTCGAAACGGTCACAAATCTCACGGTATGCCGGACGAACTCAACGGGACTTCTCCAGTTCGGTGACTTGCACTTCCCAGTCGGGGAGTTGCTCCCCGTTACGGAGCACCCAGGACCCTGCCGGCGGGACGTCGTTTTCATACGCCGATCGGAGCACGGCCTGGAGCGTCCGCTCGAAGTCGGTAGCCGAGGCGATGGTGTCGTCGTCGGAGTGAGGGAGGTCTGACATAAATAGGTGGAACCCTGATGAGCCAACGCTCTAATTGTGAGCCTACCTGGTGGCCCGACAGCCATAGTAGTACCGATGGCCCTGGTATACCAGGGTGAAAGCCAGTATTCGGCCGTCTCCGTGCCTTTAACCGTCGTTAGTGTGAATGTAGCGTAATGAGTGCAATCGTGGAGCTCGAACTGCCGGCGACGGCATTCGAGCTGGGGCAGCTCCTCGACGTGGGTCCTGGGGTACGGGTCGAACTGGAGGGGATCGTCCCGTTCGGGGAGCGCCGGGTGCCCCTCATCAAAGTCGCTGCCGGACGGGACCAGTTCGAGGCGTCCCTCCGGGACCAGGGACCAGTCGCCGACATCTGGGTCGTCTCCGAGCACGCGGCGATGGCACTCTACGCCCTGAACTGGGCCCGCTCCGGTGACCGGTTTCTCGATACGGTCAACCAGTTCGACGGGGAGGTCCTGGATTCGGAACGGCGGGGGTCCGTCTGGGACTTCGAGATCCAGTTCGAGTCCCACGAGAACCTGACGGACTTTCGGGCCGCCTGTCAGGAGACGGGCCTCCCGATCGAGATCACGCGGCTGTTCAATCCCACTCGACCCGACGCAGGGCCCTGGTACGGGCTGACGGGACCCCAGCGGACGGCCCTCGACCGGGCCGTCGAGGCCGGCTATTACGAGATCCCGCGACAGATCACCACGAAGGCCCTCGCCGCCGAGTTCGGCGTCTCGGATCAGGCCATGACCGAGCGACTTCGGCGGGCCATCGGGAATCTGGTGACGAACACGATCCAGACCGCCGAGCCCCCAATCGGGCGGCCGTAGCCGGACGACCCTGGCTCAGTCTTCGAAGATGCGCGTCTCGAAGGCCTGATCCGAATCACGAACCAGCCGCTCGTTCCCCTCGTGCTCGCGTAACTGACCCGCATCGAGGCCGGCGTTGACTCGCTCGATCGTCGCCGCGGTGACCTTCTCCGTGACTTCGAACTCTTCGACCGGACTCACCACGCCCCACATCGCACCGACAGCGTGGAGCACGACGGCCACGGGCGTCAGCAGGAGCAACACCGGCCAGAGAAGCGGGTGTTTGCGATACGCGAGTGCACCAAAGAGCATGTAGACAAAGAGGATTCCCAACAGGCCGGTCGAAATCAGGCCGTAGAATTCGATCCCCGGGGCAGTCCCGGGCAGCAAGAACGATGCGAGGACGAGCAGCGGCACGAACGGGGAGAACGCCCAGGCGATCACCCGGGTCAGATAGAGCGGCCGGTAGTGAGCAGGCAACAGGTGGTCGTCCCCGATGGTGCCGGACATCCAGCGCCGCCGCTGTTTGAACATGGCCCTGATCGACGGCGGGGCCTGGTTGCGAAACCGGGCGTCGACAAGCTGGTACTCCAGATCGTAGGCCTCGGCGGCCCGCCAGATGAGGTTCGTGTCCTCCGTGATCGTCGCGACGTTCCAGCCAAGTTCTTCTTCGATCTCCCGGCGGATGGCAAAGCCACCGCCCCAGGCATAGAGCGGGTAGTTCAGGCGGTGGAATCCGAGCTGTTCGAACTGATAGCCCGTCCGGAAGATCTCCGCGAGGTAGGAAAACCGCGACCCCGTGTAGATCGGCTTCTCGGTGAACTGGACGAAATCCGCGTCCGGGAGGCCGGTGAGGTCCGTGACGATCGTATCCTCATCGAGGTAGAGGACGTACTCGGTGTCACACTCGACGTGGCGTCGGGCCCACTCCACCGCACGGCCCTTGTTCGTCGCCGCACACTCGAAGTCCTCGGGCACGACATGGACGGTTGCGCCGTCGATTTCGATCTCCCGCTCCGCGATCACTCGGATGTTGGCGATACCGTTTGGAATTGCGTCGACGGTGGTCTGTACCACCGATTCGGCTCCGATGGTCAGGATTCGCACCTGGATCTCTTCGAGGCCCCAGGCGTCCGTCGAGTCCGGTCGCCAGCCCCTGGAGAGGCCAAACGTCTCGATCACCCACCAGAGTGACGAGAACCCATACACCGCCAGGGCGGCCCAGAGGAGGACTGCGAGAACGACTTGCAGCGTCTCTATCGCCACCACGAGTGGGTTCCGGGTCGGCCCGAACTTAAGAAGTGTGGATTATCAGATGCCGAGCCACTCGTCGTTGCGGACCTCGTAGCCGTTCTCGCGGCAGTAGTCCGCGGCTCGGCGACGCACGCCCCGCGAGCCGGGAAGTTCCCCGTTCTCCCGGAGGCTTTCGAGGATCCAGTCCCGGAGGACGGGAATCCCTTCGTCATCGTCGACCGCGTCGATCGCCTTCAGTTCGAGGAAGGTCTTCTCGTAGGTTTCCAGCTGTGACCCCGTCAAGGAGGCGCCCTGGATGGTGTCTGTCTCCTCGACGATCCGCTTTAGCGCCGTAGCGATCGACGGCCGCTGAATTCGCATGCGAACCTCCGCCGGGCGGTTGAACGAGATCGCCTCGGTCGCGGGCAGGAGTTCGGCGACGCTGTAGGCCTGCTCGAGTCCTTCGAGTTCCTGATGCCCCATCTCGGAGACCACCTCCGTCGCCGTGACGGGGAACTCGAGTTCTTCGAGGGCCGTCTCGAAGAGGGCAAGTTCCCCCTCGTCGATCTCGGGTTCCGGCTCGTCCATCCGTTCGAGCTCCGACGCGATCGCTCGCTTTCGCTGCCGTCGGTCCGCGTTCCTGGCCTGCTTCTCCCGGCCTCGTTTGTCATCCGGCATACCCGAAACTCGGAGCGGCTCGGTCATAGGTTTGTGGGCTGTCGGGAGCCTACTACCGACACGACCGTCGTCGGGAACCGCAGCGGCCGGACGGTCGGGATTTCCGCCGTTCCGGGTGTGTATCCTCGGCCCGTGGTTCTGTCTCGACCGTCTCCGGGCTCGATTCCCGGTCGTCTGTCGCATCGGTTTCTCTCCGGAGCGAGCGCTCCACGTCCGAGACCGTCTCGTTCTCGAACAGCGTCTCCAGCTTTCGTTCGAACTCGACGTCGTCTATCTCGCCGGCGACGTACCGTTGTTTGAGCGCTTCGAGACTCGTTGCCTTTTCGGAGGGCTGACTGGTGCTGTCCTCGCCGAATGAGAGCGACCCGCTCGCTACAACCGCCACGACTACGGCACTCGCGAGGAGGGCCAGTATCGGCCACTGACCCAGTCCCAGGCCCGTCTGTGCCAGCACGGCAACGAAGATCCCGCTCGCGAGTAGTGGCCAGAGCCGTCTCATCGCTCGTCGTCGAGACGAAGCGTCGCCCGTCGTCGCTCGAACTCCTCCTCCGAGATGTCTCCGCGTGCGTATGCGGTCCGCAGTTCCTCGATTGCACCGTCCCCGGAACGGCCGAGTCGGTGATCGCCGTCTCCGGCGACCGCCTGGAAGAGAACGTACGCCCCAGCGACGAGAAGTGCGAGGAAGAGCAGCTGTGCGAACGGTCCCAGCAGCCCCATTCCGCCACCGAAACCGCCGTATCCGCCACCCATCATGCCGCCGTACCCACCGCCCATCGTTCCATAGCCGCCGGTGGCCCCTGAGCGGAACGTTGGAACGAGGAGGATGAGTCCTGCGAGAGCCAACACGCCCAACCCGACCCGCTTGCCCAGGCTGTTCATTATCGATCACCCCCGAGATCGGCGGTAGTATGGGTCGGATTCGGTCGGACTGGAACACGTATCGGTTCGGTCGGTTGGTCGGTCATCGTCTATCACCCCGTAGATCTCCTCTGGGGTTATCTTCCTGCCCGAAAATGTAGTCCACAAAATCGCTTAGAACTTTTATACTGCCTGTTAATCGTTTTTCGTCAGAAAGACCGTTTATCCGTGACGAGTTTGCCCCAAAGCGATCCCCGTCCGAATTCAGCCGGGAGGGGAGGGTTTTCATATCCTCGAAAGCCTTCGTCTCGATGAGATGAACAAGCGACGCGCGGACCGCCTGGCGGCGATCGTCGTGGGTGCGGTTCTGCTGCTGGGCGGGTTGTGGACCTGGGATCGGTACCAGGCCCAGCAGGCTTTCGAGAGTCAGATGGACGGCATGATGGGGTCGATGATGGACGGGATGGGTACGACACAGGGTACAGACCCCCTGGTCATCGCCGTCGGCACGCTGGTGGTGGCGGGAGTGCTGGGCGGCGGCTATCTCGTCCTGCGAGACGAGTGGACCGAGCCCGACACCCAGGCGGCCCCGCAAATGGGCACGTCCGACATCGAATCCGCTGCCCACGAGGCGGGGGAGGAGTCCGCGGACGTGTCCGCGGACGCCACGTCGAGTGTCGAATCGGTGGCTGGGCTCGAATCACAGCGCGCACTGCTCGATCTGCTGCCCGAAGACGAGCGGCGGATTCTCGAACCCGTTCTGGAATCGCCCGGCCTCACCCAGATCGAAGTCAGGGACCGTTCGGACTTCTCGAAGAGCAAGGTGAGCCAGACGGTCTCCGATTTGGAAAAGCGGGGGCTCGTGTACCGCGAAAAACAGGGGCGGACCTATCGTGTCTACCCGGCCGAGCAATTGCCCGGCGTGACCGAGTGACCGGGCTCGACGAACGGTCTCTGTTCTCAAAAACGCTTAGCTTCGTCGAGAAACGGTTTGCGCTGTTTTCCTGACTTCGTTCACGGCCACGGAGACAACCCCTCCCCGATCTATAGGTTCATTTGCAATGCGACGAACCACACTCGTCCTGATCACTGGGGCGATTATTACGGCACTCGCCGTGGGGGCATTTGCCCCGACCGCGCTTGCCCACTCTGGAACCGACACGCAGACATCGAACCCGTACGGTGACGCCTCGCCGTACGCGGACGCCGAGAACACCACCGACGCTCGCGCCCAGTCCATCGCGTACTGGATGGAAGAGCGCATGGGCCCTGATGGCGTTGCCGCCTTCGAGGAGCAGACCGGCACGACGGTCGAAGCCGTGGCCCAGGGGATGGCCGAGCACATGGTTCCGTGGGGCGGAACCGCATCAGAACGGAGCCAGTACGGTCCGTTCGGGAGTGGCCCGAGCTGGTTCGGGCCGGCCGATAACTACGGGCCCGGTGGATACGGTCCGCAGGCACCCCATCATGGCGGCTACGGCATGGGCGGTCCCGGAATGGGTGGTCACGGCATGGGCGGCCACGGTTCCGGTGGGTACGGCATGGGTGGCTCCGGCTGGGGCGGCTGGTAACTCCGGCCTGGTCCGGACTTCGTTCCGTTTTCGTTGTCCTATTCCGCCATACCAACTGACTTTGGTACCCGTCCCCTATGGGATGGTATGGCACTTAGTGCCCGCAACCGACTCGACGGAACTGTCAAAGAAGTCACGACGGGGGAGGTCATGGCCGAAGTCGTCATCGAACTCGGCGACGGTCAAGAGGTTACCTCGACGATCACCCTGAACTCCTGTGAACGGCTGGATTTGGCCCCGGGTGATGCGGTCTCGGCAGTCATCAAGGCCAGCGAAGTGATGGTCAACAAGGACTGACTCAGAGGACCACGAATCGGAGTACCCAAAGCGAGCCCATTCCCGCGAGCAGCGTCGCGAGGACGTTCTCGGTCCGCCAGGCGATCGCCGCCGCGATTCCGCCCGCCAGAAGCTTGTCCATCGCGGGCCCGCCAGCCCCGTCGAAGGTGAGAAATGCGGGGAAGACCAGGCCAGCGAGGACGGCCGCGGGGACGTATCGAAGGAAGAGCTTCGCCCGGGCTGGGATCTCGTCCAGCCGACCGAACAGCGCGATGAAGGAGACCCTGATCGCGAAGGTCAGCACGCCGATGGCGAGGATGGCAAGCCAGACGATGGGGTCGGGATAGCCCGTGGTCATTGTTTCACCGTTTCGAACGTCGCTCCGGCCAGCACGCCGATCGTGGCCCCGACCGGGAGCCCCAGGTTGAGCGGCAAGCCCGCGCCAATCACCGCGACGCTCCCACCGACGAATGCTGCGGCCATTGTCGCCGAATCCTCCACGGCGGGAACAAGCAGTGCGAGAAAGACCAGCGGGACGGTGAAATCGAGCCCCCAGGAGTCGGGGACCCCGGCCCCGAGGAGGGCCCCCGCGACGGTCATCACCTGCCAGACGAGCCAGATCGGCATCGCGACGCCGACGTAGTAGGACACCCGGTCGACGTCCGGCCCGTTCTCGAAACGGGCGATCGAGAGGGCGTAGGCCTGGTCGGTGAGGACGTAGGCCAGCCCACCCTTCAGGCGGGCCCCGAGGTCCCGGAAGTGTGGGGCGATCGAGGCGGAGTACATGAGCATTCGGAGGTTGATAATTGCCGCCGTCGAGATGACGACCACGAGGGGCGCATCCGTCCGCAGCAGTTCGAGTGCGGCGAGCTGGGCGGCTCCCGCGAAGACCAGGACGGACATCCCGATGGCCAGTTCGAGATCCAGGCCGGCGTTCGCGGCCGCGACTCCGACAACCAGGCCGAAGGGTGCGATACCAAGCAACAGCGGGGCGACGTCCCTGACGCCACGGCGGAGATCTGCAGTGTGCATCGAATCGACTGTGTTGCTCGGGTAGTGGCCGGCCGGCACGTTAAAGGACGTGATCTACAGGCGGAACAGGCCGAGTGCCTCGGGGTCGTACGGAAATCTTCGATTTCCGTGATGACGAGAATCGGAGATTCTCGAACCACTTGACCCTGAGGGTGAAGGCCGTAAGCTCGGCTAAACGTGTTCCGTTCGCTCGATGTACTGTTCAATCGTGCTGGTCGAAACATCACCAGCCGTCCCGACGTAGTACGATTCCTCCCAGAACCCACCGCCCCACAGGTATTCCTGTAATAGAGGTTTGTGCTGTTGCCACATCTCTCCTGCTGTAATGCTCTTGACTGCCCGTACAATCTCGCTCGGGGCGTGTTTGGGATGTGCCGACAGAAACAGGTGTACGTGGTCGGGTGAGATGTGCAACGACAGAATCTCGTAGTTGTACTCGTCGCACACCGCTCGAAAACTCGATTCCAGTGAATCTTCTATCACACCCAGTATTGGGTGTCGATACTTCGGACACCACACAAAGTGGTAGTTGACGTTGTATACCGTGTGGTTTGACCGTTTCTCGCCCATACAGACAGTGCGTGGACAAGATTTAAGCATTTCAGTGAATAAGCAATACGTGTGAGATGACTAAACGACTCACCGTGGACTTCGAGGACAAGCTATACAAGGAGTTCTCGAAGCAATGCATCGACGCTGAGAAAACTAAGTCCGAAGTCGTGCGTGGACTCGTCCAAGACTGGCTCAACGAATCCGAAGAATGACCGACGTACAGACTCTCGTGAAGACGCTGGATTTCCAACTGAACATCCATAGTGACAACGAGAGTCTGCTGGAAGACGCCACGCTCGAATCCCGGTGGGCGTACAACGAAACTATCCGTCTTGCCAAGCAGGGCGTTGACTGGGATGAAATCCCCGACCGTGTGGCCGACGACGCCGACCTCGTGAAAAATACCACACAGCGCGTCGTTGCGAAAGCACTCGGCGCGATGGAAAACTACCACGAGTACGACGACTTCGGCCTGCCGAGCCACACCAAAGACGGCGCGTACCCGCTTCGAGCCAACTACGAAGAAGGCTACAACCTCACGCTCCGAGACGACGGTACTATCGAGTTCCGTATCAGTGCCAAACCGTACAAGCACGTCAATGGCGTGCTGGTGGGCGACGACACCCATCTCGACATTCTGCGGACGGCACTCGCTGGTGACGAGTGGTCCATCGGGACAGCCGAAGCCCTGTTCCACGACGGAACACCTGAGTTGCACGTCAATGTCACGAACACCGAGCGTACCGTCCGAGAGAAACAGGACTCTCGGACAGTCATTGGCGTGGACGTGAACGAAGACAACATGGCACTGTCGGCACTGTCAGCAGAAGGCGTTGAGGATACGCTTGTCATTGACTTCCCCGAAATCAAGTTCGAGCGTCACCGCTACTTCACGATGCGAAAGCGGGTGCAGAACGCCGAGAAACCGAGTATGCACGATACGCTCGAAGGTCGGGAAGAACGGTTCGTCCGTGACCGACTCCACAAGGTGAGCCGTCACATCGTGGAATGGAGCCACCAGTTCGAGAAGCCGTGCATCGTCTTTGAAGACCTCAAAGAGATGCGCGACAGTATCGACTACGGCACTCGGATGAACCGACGCCTGCACCACCTGCCGTTCCGTGCGCTCCAATACTACACGTCGTACAAAGCCGCTTTCGAGGGCGTGCCAACGGCGTGGATTGACCCTGAATACACGAGTCAGCAGTGTCCGATGTGCGGACACACAGAACGGGCGAACCGCCACAGAAAGCGGTTCAAGTGCCGGTCGTGCCAGCATCAGGACCACGCCGACCGAAGTGCGAGCGTCAACATCGCTGTGAAAGGTATCGAGAAGCATCAAGACTGGAATGTGCCTGCTCTCAACAGCCTTCCCCAAGTGCGGAAGGTGCGACGGCAGGCATCGGGGGCCGTGGACGCCCCGACCGTGACCTCGGATACCGCGAGAGGGCACCATCCCAATGGTATCCGAGGCGTGTCCGACTAATCCACGGGAAGCCTCGGGGCTTGACCCCGAGGCGGTTCACTCGACCCGGAGGTCTTTAGGCGTCCCTCGATTAGAACTCTCTATGCGCCTGTTCCGGTCGAGTGAGCTCCTCGGCATCGCGAGAGAGACGATGGAGTTCACCCTCGAGGCCTGTGAGGCGACCCATCCCAACGAGTACATGGGCTTTCTCCGGGCTGAAGACGCCAGCAAACTGGGCCTCGACCGGACCGGCCAGGTCATCACGGACGTGCTTGTGATTCCCGGTACGGAGTCCAGTCCGGTGAGCGCCTCGGTCCGCTCTCACATGAAGCCAAACGACATGCGATCGGTCGGATCGGTCCATTCACACCCAAACGGCGTCCTCCAGCCGAGCGACGCCGACCTGGCCACGTTCGGGCAGGGCCAGGTCCACATCATCGTCGGCGCGCCCTACGGCTGGGGGGACTGGAAGGTCTTCGACAACGACGGCCGGCAGACCACCCTTGAGGTCCTCGACATCGAACTCCCCGAGGAGCACTTCTTCGATTTCACCCAGGCGGAGATCGACGCCGAACTGGCCGCTGAAGGCCGGCTGGACGAGGCGGATCGGGATGATCGCCACTGAGCTACTGACCGCTTTTCCTGGGCGAAAACTCCGTCGTCACTGGCCGAACGGTGATGCCGCCCTCGGGTGAAGCGACCACCAGGACACGGCTGTCCCGTTCGAGTTGACAGGCCTCGAAGACCGCCTCGTCGAGTTCGATGGTCCCGTCGGCATCGATTTCGTGCACGCCGATCATCGTCCGCTCTGCTGTCATGGCCCGAGATTGTGCCGGGAGCCCCATCTGCGTGCCGATCACCCACGATGAACCAGCGCGATGTCGGCCTCGACTTCGGTGAGGTGCTGGAAGGTCGGCGGCGAGAGGATCCGGGAGGCGACCGACCGGTCCGTACTCGATCCCACGAAGACCACGTCGTAGTACCTGGCGTTGTGCTCCAGAAATCGTCCGACTGGCCCCCGGGCGACCCGGGTCTCGATGCTCGAATCGAAGGAGTCGACCAGTTCAGCGAGCATGGTTTCGGCCTCCCGGCGTCGTTCGCGTTCCTCGATGGTGTGGGCGACACTCACCCGTTCGGGGGCAGTGGCGATCCGGGTGGCAAAGTCGATCATCGCGCGGGAGGTCTTCCCGGGACCTCTGACGAGGACGAGGATCCGACTCCAGCTCGTCGCCTCCTCGGCGGCGTGAAAGGCGATCGCGTCGATGTCGCCGCTGAAGATCCCCACGAGGTAATCGGTCGGATCGGCCAGCGCGCCCTCGTGGCTGGTGACGATCAGATCACAGTTCAGGGCCGCGGCCGCGGCGCGGATGCCCTCCGGGTCGTCCGGTTCTCCCGGCTCGATGGCCACCTCACAGGGGACATCGACGGTGTCCTCGATGGCGGTGCGAACCTGGTTGACCGCGGCGATATCCGGGGTGGGTGTCCGTGGGTCTTCGCCCTCGGCACCGGGTACTGGCACCATGGTCGGTTCAAGTTCGAATTGTGGGGCTGGAAGCTCCTGTCTTGGAGAGGCGCGGTAGAGGACGACCGTTCCAGCCTCGTGTGCCGCGGCGAGGAGCGCTCCGAACTGCCCAGTCTCCGCGTCCGCGAGACGGTCACGAACTGGGATGAGTACTCGATCGTCGCTCGTGACCGTGCGGTAGAGAAACTGGCCCCGCTGCTCGTAGATCCGGTCGTGCCAGACCAGGTAGACCCCGGCGACAAGGGAACTGGACAGGCCGATCGCGATGACGTAGGTCAAATTGGTGCCGGCCACCAGTGCCAGAAGCGCCGCGGAGAAGGCCACCGGCACTTCGAGCTTCAGCGCCCACGTTGTGAGCGTGGTGAGCGCCACGGCGAGGGCTGTCGCGCCGGCGTGGACCTCCATCTCTCCCGGCGGCACCGTATACCAGAGCGCCGTGGCGATCTTGAGCGCGACCCAGCCGGAGAACGCACCCAGGGTCATCCCACCGACAAAGCGTCGGGGTTCGGCATAGATGCTCTCCGGGTTGGCAAAGAGGGTGTAGGTGCCCGAGGCCAGCGGTGGGTAGATGACGAACGGAAGCAAGGAGATGGAATTCGAGAGGAACGTAAGCCCGGCCAGGAGGAGCGGGACGACGAACAGGACCATCAGGTGCAGGAGGATGTCGGTGCTGGTCACTCGCTGGCGGGCCGCCTCGAGCAACCGACGGCCGATCGCTCGCTTTGCTTCCCGCAACTCCGGCTCTCCCCATCGCTCCCCGCGTGCCATACGCCCGGAGTGTGGGGGGCGGGCAGTTGAACGCACCGATCGTCGGCGATAATCAGCGACTAACTGAATTGTTAGGTATCTCCTTATCCCGGCGATACCGGAACCGGACCCATTTAAGCAATGGGCCCGTAGGTAGCAGTGATTGCTCTGAGGCCCAGCGCCGACCTCGGGGTAACGGGTACACATGACTGGTCAGGTATTCCGACTTTCCGCGTCGTTCGAACTCCCGCTCGAGGATCTCGAGGCCTATCTCGAGGATCCAGACCTTCCCCCGGAAATCGAATCCCTCGAGCGGACGAGACGAAACAACATCTTGCTCATCAAGGCCGTGGCCGCGGGGGACGGCGTGGGCAAGTACACGCCGACGGCCCAGCTCAAAGCGAGCATCGAGGAGAAACGCGTCTACGAGGAGGAGCCCCCACGGGGCCGCCGCTGGAACGCCCTCGACGAGGACGAGGAGATCCCGAGCGAACTCGTCACGATGGCCTCTTTCAGCGGGGACCGCGAGGCGGTCCTCCAGAACACGGCGCTGCAGTACGAGATGTTCACCGTTCTGCGTGACATCGCGTTGCTCGACACCGAGGGCACGCTCACCGCGATCACCGCGATCGATGGCACCCTCGAACCGCTGAAGATCGTCGACGGCGAGCCGACCGCCGCCACTGTCGAGGTCGTCGAGGAACCGGTCGAACCGGGCGGGGACGGCGAGGACGGCGGCGTCGACTGGCGAGAGAACCCCTACATTTCCGAGTAGGCCCAACTCGGGGCCGATGCCAACCGTTTTCCTGCCGCCCTTCGAGAAGACAGGTATGCAACTGTCGCCGATGCAGCTTTCGGATCTGGATGCCGATCGTCGGGCCGCGCTCGTCGATCGGGATTCCGGGGTCGAGGCCGAACGGGAGACCGTCCGGGAGATCATCGAACAGGTCAGAGCCGACGGCGACGCCGCACTCAAGGAATTGAGCAGTCGCTTCGACGGCGTCGAGGTCGAGTCGATCGAGGTCACAGCGCGAATCGACGAGGCGGGTTCGGCACTGGATTCCGACATCAAAGCAGCGATCGAAACCGCCGCCGCGAACATCCGCGAGTTCCACGCCGCGGAGGTGCCGGAGGACTGGCGTGCGGATTTTGACGGCCGGGAACTGGGTCGTCGGTTCCGGCCCCTCGATCGAGTCGGGATCTACGCCCCGGGTGGGACCGCCGCGTACCCGTCGAGCGTGCTCATGGGTGTGATTCCCGCGAAGGTCGCCGGGGTCGAGGAGGTCGTGGTCGCGACGCCGCCGGCCGAGGAGATCCACCCGGCGACCCTCTACGCGGCCGACGTCGCTGAGGCCGATGCGGTCTACCAGATCGGTGGGGCACAGGCCATCGCGGCGCTGGCTTACGGAACCGAGTCGGTGGAACCAGTTCAGAAGATCGCCGGGCCCGGCAATCGGTTCGTGACCGCGGCGAAGGCCGAAGTCCAGGGCGACGCGGCGATCGACTTCCTGGCGGGCCCCAGTGAACTGCTCGCGATCGCCGACGACACCGCCGATCCGGCCGCCGTGGCGGCGGACATGCTCGCCCAGGCCGAGCACGATCCCGACTCCTCGGTGGTCGCCATCACGGACGACGCGGCGGTCGCTGATTCCATCCGGGCCGCGATCGACGCCCAGATCCCGGAGCGTAATCGGGCAGAAACCATCGAGGCGGCCCTGGATGGCGCTCAATCCGCGATCCTCGTCGCCGATTCGCTGTCGGCGGCCGCGACCTTCGCCGAGGCCTATGCGGCCGAGCACCTCTCGATCCAGACGGCCGACGACGAGGCGGTACTCGATGCCATCGATAGCGCTGGCTCGGTGTTCCTGGGCCATCAGACGCCGGTGGCTGCTGGGGACTACGCGACTGGGACGAACCACGTCCTGCCGACCGGTGGCCAGGCGAAAATCGTCGGTGGGCTCTCCGTCGATACCTTCCTTCGGGCGACGACCGTCCAGCGACTGGACGAGGATTCACTCTCGGGACTCGCCGACACGATTCGGACCCTCGCGACGACCGAGGGACTCGACGCCCACGAGGCGAGTGTCTCGGTCCGGCTCGAGGACTGATCAGGCCTCGGGCTCTTCGAGTTCGAAGGCGACCTCCAGTTCGACCTGGTACTGTCGGCCCTCGACGGAGGCGACCTCGACGCCCATCTCGGTTACTTCGGCCCACATGACGTTGTCGAGTGTCATCTCCGCCCGGTCGACGGCGTTGTCGGCGGCGGCTTCGAAACTCTCCTCGCTCGTCCCGGTCAGGGTGATCTTCTTGAAGACCATCGAGTGAGTGTATGGTTTGATCACCGATAAAACTACGCGCCGGTGAGGGGGTTCGGGACTGTCAGCTTCGCGAGAGATGTCCCGCCAGCATCGCGGTCATGGCGTCGACACGTGTGCTCCCGAGGATGCCGACGAGCACCGCTCCCACCACGTCAAAGATCAAATCAAGCATAGTGTCGCCGACCCCGTACTGGGTGAGCACGGGTTCCGCGCCGAGCCACAGGGAGAGTTCGGCGATCACGAACTCCGCGACCTCCCAGAGCACGCCGAAGGCGATCACCAGGACGACGATGAGCGCGAACTCGAATCGTCGCGGGAACTCGACGTTCTCGACGTGTCCCTGGAGGGCCCGAACGGTTGCGTAGCCCGCCCCGGCCACGAGCGAGGCCGAGACCATGTGTGTGAGGTGGTCCCACCACCACACCGACTGATAGACGTTCTGCTCCATACCCGGCAAGCCGACCGCACCGAGCGTGTGTAAGAACACCGCTGCGGTGATCCAGAGGGTCAATGCTGGGTCCATCGGGAGTTGGTAGTCACGGCTGATGATCGCGGGAAGGGTCGTTATCACCAGCCCCAGCGTCGAGTTTACGATGATACCCACGTCGATCTCGTAGAGTCCGACGAAGAGAAAGCCCACGAGAGAGAGCTGCATGAGTCGACTGATCTGGGCCTGCCGTTTTCGGTCGATGCCCAGGCGCTCGCGGATTTTCATTCGATCGCCTCCGCGATTTCCGGGGGGAGGCGGCTCCGGCCGGCGGCGAGTCGTCTGAAGTACCACGCGAAGATGAACCCGGCAAACAGGCCGGCCAGCGTTGCGCCCACGAAGTCCCACATCAGCGCCTCCAGCGCGATCTGCTCGACGGCCGGGGTGACCGGTGGCGGTGTCGGGTACACCATCGTCGTCCCCAGGAAGATATCGGAGAGCCACCTGAGTACGGCCCAGATGCCCGCGGTCGCCATCGTGGTGACGCCCACGAAGATCACGGCGAACCAGGTAGTCATGCGGACCGGCGTGAACACGTCCAGGTCCACCGCAACTACCAGGGCCACTGCCGCGACCCCCAGGTAGGCCGCGATGGTCCCGAGGAGGCCGCCGAAGAATCCACGGACGAAAAGCGGGAGGATCACGAGCCCCAGCACCTCCCAGGGCAACATAACCAGCGGGTTTCGGAACGTGAGTGGCGGAAAGATCGCGAGCCCGAGGACGATCACGGCGATTGCCACCCAGACCCAGTCCGCGTCGATCGCACTCTTGGTTCCCACGAGCGCGATCGCCAGGAGCAGGAGCCAGCCCAGCGCGGCGTTGAGGCGCGTCTCGCTCATCACCGCAGCGAGCTCACCGGTTCGTGCCATTGGGTATCCTTCGCGTGGGACGGTTAGGAAAGCTTCGTCTCAGAGACCGATGAGGAGGTACGCGCCGGTGTAAGCCACGCCAGCTAGCGTGATCGCCGTGAGGCCGGTGATCGCCCAGGACAGCGGGGCCCGACGGTTTCGGGGAACGAGTCCGATCAGGCCGACGGCCGTGACCCCGAAGACGAACTGGTAGGACTCCGCGAGTGTGGGGGCTGGGATCACGAACGCGAACAGCGCGAAGACTGCCCCGAGGGCGGCACGGGGCCGCACTCGCTCGACGATCGAATCCCCCCGCAGCCACGTCACGGCGGCGAGTCCGAGCCAGATCGCCCCGAGTTCCAGGAAGAAGGCCGCAAGCAGGTGCACAGTGGGATCGGGGGCGAGCGTGACCCGGCCGGTCAGGACCTCGAACCCGGCGGGATAGAGGAGCCAGGGCGGATCCCCAGTTACGAGGTCACCGAACGGGTGGCTGAACAGGGCGATGCCCGCCGCCAGAGTCACGGCGGGCCAGGGAACCGATAGCCTGCCAGCTGCGATCCCCAGCAGGACCGCTCCGAGGACGAAGGGGACGACGATCGTTGGTTGGCCCGCTGGGAGTGTCAAAAGCGCCCCGGTGAGACCCAGCGCGAGCCCGAGACCAGCAAGTCGGTGCCGACCACGGGCGGCGACGAGCCCCACCGTCGCCGCGATTGGTGCGGCCACGACCAGCGAGTGGGTGATCGATCGGTGGGCTGCGGCCCCGTCCCAGAAGGCTTCCACAGGCACACCGCCCAGACTCACGCCCCCCAAAAGTGTGGGAAGCGCGTAGAGCACATCGACGTCCGGGAGGGTCGCCGCGACAGCCGCGACGGTCCCAAGTGCCAGCGCTCGCTCGCGGGAGAAGCCGAATCCGTAGGCCCCGAGGCCGACCAGGGCGAGGGCGAGCGCGGCGTGGCCGACGAACATGGTATCCGCTATGGTCGCCGACCGCTTAAAGTCGTTTCTCGGTGTGAGACACTCACAGGCTGGAGACGCCAGTTTCGGTGACCAGGGTGTCGATTAGCCGGATCGGCGTCGCGTCGTAGGCCGGATTCGCCACGTCGAAGCCCTCCGGTGGCTCGCGGATGACCTCGCTTGGCGGTCGGAAGTCGTTCTCGAAGCGAAAGCCCTCCTCGACGACCTTCGCGCTCGAACCGGTGACGGTAACGGGGACGTTTCGGTCGGCCGCCGTGGCGGCGATGGGGTAGGTCCCGACGCGGTTGTAGAGTTCGTCCTCGACGATGCAGTCCATCCCGATGATGACCTCGTCGATCTCCGAGAGGTAATAGCCCGCGGCGCTGTCGACGATCAGTGTCGTCTCGATCCGGTCGATCTCGCCCAGCACGCGGGCGGTCTTGCGCCCGAGGTGCCGGGGCCTGGCCTCGGTGACAAACACCTGGAGGTGTTTCCCGTCCCGGGCCGCGGCTTCGAGTGCCTCCAGCACGGTCGAGGAGTAGTCGTGGGTGAGGATGGTCGCCCCGTCCTCGATCCGGTCGGCCGTGGCCTCGGCGGCCCGGTGTTTGGCCGTCTCGATCGTGGAGACGACGGCCTCGATGGCCCCTTCGGTGCGGGCCTTGGCTGCGGGCACGGTGTCCGGATCGGCCTCCCGGACCGTCTCGATGATCTCCCGCTGGGTCGTCACCAGCGAGGCGTGTGAGGGGTTGGCTCGGCGCAGCGCGGAACTGTTGTGTTCCAGTTCGCGGAGGTACTCCTCGACGCTCGGGTACTCGCGGTCGAGCAGTTCTTCGAGGGCGTGGGCGGCATTCGCCGCGACGACCGAGGAGCTGTGGGTCCGCATCGAACGGATCTCCTCGGCGGTCTCATCGATCATACGAACTCTCGGCTCCGACTCGGCAAAAAGCTCCCGACAGGCTCACCCCTTGATGTTCAACACCGGGAAGGTCCGGGCGACCGGGTCGCCGATACCCAGTTCTTTGGAGACTCGAATCACCTCGTCGATGTCCTTGTAGACACCCGGAGCCTCCTCGGCGATCGTGGCCCCGCTCTGAGCGCGGACGTAGATGTGATCTCGGCTCTCGAGTTCTTCCTGGACGTCCTCGCCCCAGAACTCCTGTTTGGCCTGGGTTCGGCTCATCAGTCGGCCGGCACCGTGGGCCGTCGAACCGAACGATCGCTCCATGGAGTGCTCGCCGCCCCGGAGCACGTAGCTGCCGGCGCCCATCGAGCCCGGAATAATGACGGGCTGGCCCACGTCGCGGTACTGCTCGGGAACGTCGGGGTGGCCCGCGGGGAAGGCCCGCGTGGCCCCCTTCCGGTGGACGTACAGCTCTTTTTCCTCGCCGTCGATCTCGTGGGTCTCCTTCTTGGCGATGTTGTGGGCCACGTCGTAGAGCAGGTCCATCTCCATGTCCTGCCAGTCCCGGTCGAAGACCTCGGCGAAGGTCTGTCTGGTCTGGTAGGTGATGAGCTGGCGATTCACCCACGCGAAGTTGATCGCCGCGTTCATCGCCCCGTAGTACTCCGCGGCGAGTTCGCTCCCGGCCGGTGCGGCGGCCAACTCGCGGTCCGGAAGGGATTCGAGCAGGTCGCCGTGGCGCTTTTCGATCTTCCGGAGGTAGTCCGTACACACCTGATGGCCCAGTCCGCGTGACCCACAGTGGATGAGCACGACTAGCTGGTTCGGTTCGAGTCCGAACGCATCTGCGACCTCCTCCTCGTAGACGTCGGTCACCTCCTGGACTTCGAGGAAGTGGTTCCCGCTCCCGAGGCTGCCGATCTGCTTGCGCCCCCGATTTTTGGCTTCTTCGGAGACCATGCTCGGGTCGGCTTCCTCGCGGAAGCCGTTGTCCTCGCAGTGTTCCAGATCCGACTCGACGGCATACCCCTCTTCGAGGGCCCACTGCATGCCCCGGTCGAGAATCGACTCGATCGTGCTCGTCGTCCCCTGGATCACTCCCCCCGCGCCGAGGCCCGACGGGACCGCCTCGAAGAGGGCGTCGACGAGTTGTTCTTCCTTCCCGGCGAGGTCCTCGCGGGTCAGGTTCGTCCGGATCATTCTGACGCCGCAGTTTGAGACCACGAACCCGTTCGCGACGAAGTTGTGAGCGTCGTGCTCGACGCCGATGTCGTAGACTGGCTTGGTTCCGGCGGATGTGATCGACGCAATTTCGACCGGGATGGTCATGTCCTCGGCGACCGGATGGCGGTCGGCAAAC
The DNA here is from genome assembly GCF_001886955.1 of Halodesulfurarchaeum formicicum. Lineage (NCBI taxonomy): Archaea > Methanobacteriati > Methanobacteriota > Halobacteria > Halobacteriales > Halobacteriaceae > Halodesulfurarchaeum > Halodesulfurarchaeum formicicum. The sequence continues at coordinate 523,834 of NZ_CP016804.1, forward strand.
GTCTCGAAGTCGGGGAAATCGGCGGCCGGCCGCGGTCGGCCCTCCCGCTGGTCGTAGATACTCCGCTCCAGGAATCGTCTGTTCACCGCGTCGAAACGGTCCTCGATCGATCCGATCGGTTCGCCGCCGTCGGCCAGTGTGGCCGCCTCGTTTGCGATCGACGCGCGTAATTGGATGTGTCGTTCCTTTGCCTTCAGGTACTGGGCCGCCTGGAGCGCTCGCTTTTGTTTTGCTTCGTTGTACCGGTACCCCACCCGCGTGAAAAACCGGATCAAGTTGTCCGGCGTACTCGAAACGCCGAATCGGAACCGGACACTCGTTCCACCCGCTCGTTCGGTGCGCTCGACGGTCTCGATCTCGTTCGTCTCGATCCCCAGATCGCCGAGCAGGGACTTGAGGGCTGTGAGGAAGTCCTTCCCTGCCGACTCGACACGCTCCAGTCGATTGTGAGAGACGGTCGGCGCGTAGAAGTTCGTGGCCGAGGCGGTATCGGGACGACTCATCTCGGCCCCGAAGAATGCCGAGAGGTAGAGTGCCTGCTGCCAGCCTGCAAGCTGATCGAGGAAGGCTGGAACCCCGAAGGTCGACTCGACCTTTCGTCCCTCCGGAGCGCCGAGCCGTTTGAGCAGCGCGGCAACGGAACTCGCCGTTGCCCGGACGCTGTACTCGGTTCGCTCGAAGGATTCGCCGTCGATCGTGTGGGTCCGCTCGCGCTCGTAGATCTTCGAGGGGGTGAACCCGAGTGCCTCGATGTCGTCCTGGATCGATTCGAGGTCAGCCGGGTCCCCGTAGAACCAGGTCTGTGAGCCGCTGAATGAACCGTCCCCGGTGTGGAACCCGAGCAGCTTCAGGAGGTGATTGAAGGCGTCGTCGTCAGTTTTGAGCGGTAACAGATCCCGTTTCTCGAGAGCTCGGACGAGTTGTGGATCCTCGTCCGCGAAGTCCTCGGCGGTCAGCACGGTCTTTGCGGGTGGGGTTTCGTCCGGCAATCCCTCGAACGGATGTACCGAAACGGTGTCACCTTCCTGCAGCTCCTCGACAGTGACCATCCCGTCCGGAGTTCGGAAGGGGTGATCGGGGCTGGCCTCGATCCGATCGCCAGTCTCGGTCGCTACTTCGACGACGGGTTTTTCGTCCGTGGTGAACAGCTGAATCGAGGAATCGATGGGTCGATCGCCGATGACCCGTGCGTTTTCGGTGGCAAAATCCGGTGCCAGGTCCTCGATTTGTCGACGGCGGCCGAACGAGAGGACCACCTCGCTGTCTCCGGCTAGGCAGTTGATGTCATAGCCCACACCGCCAGGACTGATTACCCCATCTTCAGCACTTATGGCAGCGACGCCCCCCACCGGAAATCCATAACCCTGGTGGGCGTCGGGCATGGCCAGCGCGGGGGACTCGATACCCGGTAGATGGGCCACGTTCTGGAGCTGTTCGAGGGATTTGTCATCGGCGATCTCTTCCAGCAGGGATTCGCTCGCCAACACCCGGGCCGGGACGTTCATCCCGCCGGTCTGCTCGATTTCCCAGGTGAAGGGGGCGACCTGCTCCAGGGTGAGCCCGTCGGTCTCGAATGTCTTCATAGATGACAGCTAGGCCCGGGCGTACAAAGCTTTGGCCGGTCGGATCGATTTCAAACGTCCAGGACGACGTAGGCGTGCCACCGGCCGTCCTGTTGACTGAGGTCCATCTCGGAGTACGTGGCCGCTTTCACCTCCCTGGCAGCGATCGACTGAAGTGGGACCCCCCGGAATCGCGCCTCGACCTGCCACTCGCCGTTTTCCTCCGTCACCCTGGCCTCGTTGTCGACCGGCAACACGCTCTCGACGTCCCGCAGGTAGATCAGCCGGTCGAGGTAGTCAAAGAGCAGTGCACTCGTGCTCTCGGCGGTGACCGAAAACTCGTGTGTCGAGCCGCCGTCTTCGGGCAGCGTATCGACGTGGGCCGCTGCCAGTCCCTCTGCGGTGGCCCCGAAAACCGCGGAGATGCTGTCCCCGGTCGCTTCCACGGCCACGTCGGCGGTGTGAGACCTGAGTTCGAACTCGCCCGACGCCGGCTGACCGTCCCCTGTGTGACTGTTCATCCCCATACGATACCTGCCGGTGGGCGGAGGTATTATGTTTCGGGACGGGATACCAGCAACTAGTGAGCGTGACGCTGGACCGGCGGGTCGTCCCGCCAGGGGAGGATGACTACCTCCAGGCGGCCTGGGAGCTCAAGGAGGCCATCCGCGAGGAGGAGGGGCTCCTCAAACAGCGATGGGGCTTCTTCGCGGATGCCTACCGGAAGGCGACCGTCCACGCCTTCTTCGACGGTGAGACTCTGGCCGGTTTCGCCGCCGCTCGTGGGGACGGGTACATCCTCTTTCTGGGTATCGACCCGGACTACCGCGGCCGGGGGCTGGGCGAACGGCTCATCGCGGCCATCGCCGAGGACGCGACGGGCGTGTCCTGTCACGCCCGCGTGTCGAATCGCAACGCCCTGGAGTTCTACGAGCATCTGGGCTTCGAGCGGGTGCGGCGGATTCAGGACTACTACGAGGACGGGGTCGACGCGTATTACCTCCGACTTGGGGACAGCGATCGACTCCTCGAACGGCTGACCGAACTGTTCGGTCGGTGAGCCGGTGAAGAAACCTCTTTACCGTGCCGTCGAGTACGGGAGGACCCATGGAGGAGCGCACGCGGTCCTATCTCCGGGGTCGGTTCCGGGACTTCTACCGCCGGGAGCCCCCGGCTGACCCACCGGACGTGACCGCCCGCGAGTGGGGCTACATCCCCTTCGAGTCCGGGCCCGGGACGACCATGATCCGACACCGTTCGGTGCACGACCTGGGCTCGCTGGACTCCTTTCTGGTCCGCGAGCGTCCCCGACACGTCTACTTCTCGGCCGGCCACTACGCGGACCCGAGCGCGCGAACGATGGACGAGAAGGGCTGGCAGGGCTCGGATCTGGTCTTCGATTTGGACGCCGATCACCTGCCGAGTGTCGATCCCGGCACGGACACCTACGCGGAGATGCTTGCGGCCTGTAAAGGGGCACTGCTGCGGCTCTTAGATCTCCTGGAGACCGATTTCGGCTTCGAGGACCTGACGATCACGTTCTCCGGCGGGCGCGGCTATCACGTCCACGTTCGGGACCAGTCGGTTCGGAACCTGGATCGCGAGCAGCGCCGGGAGGTCGTGGAGTACGTCCGGGGCAGCGGGCTCTCCCTGGAATCACTGCTGACCGAGGAGCCGGTCAGTGGCCGGGGGCGAAAGACCCCGGCGAACAGGCGGTCGATCCCCACGGCGGGTGGGTGGGGTCGACGTGTGGTCGAGCACATCCAGGAACTCACAGACCAACTGCTGGCACTCGAGGAACCAGACGCGATCGATCGGCTAACCGAGTTCGACGGGATCGGCGAGAAGAACGCCACGGCGGTCCTCTCGGTCCTCCAGGAGAACACGGCGGCCGTGGAGGCGGGCAACGTCGACGTGCATCCGGCGTTCCTGCCGGTCGCCCGGGCGATGGTCGAAGAGACTGTCCGGGCGGAATCCTCGCCGATCGACGAACCGGTCACGACCGACACACATCGACTGATTCGACTCCCCGGATCCCTCCACGGTGGGACTGGGCTCAAGGTCGTTCCCATCGAGCGGGCGGCCGTCCCCGATTTCGACCCACTTAGCGACGCCGTGCCAGAACCCTTCCGCGGGCACGAGATAACAGTGGAGGTCACCGAGGCGACGACGGTCACCTTCGACGGGGAAAGCCTTAGTGTGAGCCCGGGCAACGAGACAGTACCCGAGTACGCGGGCATCTTCCTCATGACCCGCGGCCAGGCCGAGAAGCCCACAGAATAACATGGATCTATCGGAGCTACACCGCGTCCAACGGCAGGAGCGAGCGACGGACAGCCTCCAGGAGCTCCGCGAATCCTTTTATGCCGACGTCGCTGCCTATCTCGAATCCCTGCGCGAGAAGCGGGCGGATGCCGCCGCGGAGGCTGTCGATCCCTTCCGCTCGGATCGCGTGAGCGAGCTGACCCGTGAAATCGAGACCGCCGAGCACGTCGTCGAGGCGATCTATCAGCGCCGAATCGGCAAGCTGGTCGACGAGGCCACGCTGACGGCAACGGGCAACGGGGGTGGCGCCGACGGGTTAACCGCAGAAGAGCGGGACCTCTACGAGGACCTGGTCGATCGCATCCAGGAAAACCAGCAAACCGTCCTCGAAACGGTCGCCGGTGATCGCTCGCCGGCGGCAACGCCGACGGACTCGACCGACACCGACACGTCGGAAACCGAACCCGACACGGAGACTGGCTCGGATTCCGAGCGGGTCCCGCCGGACCCCCCGTCGGGGGATATCGAGACGAGTCCCGCCGCAGTCATGGGGCCGGATTCGAACTCAGAATCGGACGGGCCCGAGGACGAGGGGGCTGAAGACGCGGCTGGGGGCGAGGCGGAGACGACGAGCGACGGAGATGGCGTGGAGCGCCGGACAGTTCGGGTCACGAGTGAGGTGGGTGAGATCTTCGGTGTCGACGCCGAGGATTACGAACTGCATCCCTCGGACGTGGTCGACCTGCCACGCGAAAACGCCGATCCGCTCGTAGAGCGGGACGCTGCAGAACGAGTGGAGTGAGTTACTGGAAGCTCCGGCCGAACTGGTCGTCGACGCCCGCTTCTGATTCGGCCCGGGCCTTCGTGAACCGTTCTTCGAGCTCCTCGTAGCGGCGCTTGATCTCGTCGTCGATCGAGGGCGAGACCTCTTCGAGTGCGTGCTCGAAGTGCTCGGCGGTCACACGGACGTTGGCCGCGCCCTGGGTGGCCTCAGCAGGATCGACGCTGTTGAGGAACTCCCGGGTGGCCTGCATGGTCGCCTCGCGGCAGACCGCCTCGATGTCCGCACCGACGTAGTTCTCGGTGCGACGGGCCAACTCGTCCAGATCGACGCTGTCGGCCAGGGGCTTGTTCTCCGTGTGCACCTCGAAGATGGCCCGTCGGGCTGCCTCGTCCGGAATCGGCACGTGGATGTGCCGGTCCAGCCGGCCCGGACGGAGCAGGGCGTCGTCGATCAGGTCCGGACGGTTCGTCGTCGCGATCACGACCACGTCCTCGAGGGATTCGATGCCGTCGAGTTCGCTCAGCAGCTGGGAGACCACGCGTTCGCCCACGCCCGAATCGCCCATCTGCCGGCCGCGCTGGCCCGCGATGGCGTCGATCTCGTCGAAGAAGATCACCGTCGGGGCGTTCTGTCTGGCCTTCTGGAAGATCTCCCGGATCCCCTTCTCGGATTCGCCCACGTACTTGTTCAGGAGTTCGGGGCCTTTCACCGAGATGAAGTTGTTCTTGGCCTCGCTGGCGACGGCTTTCGCGAGGAGGGTCTTCCCCGTTCCGGGCGGCCCATACAGGAGAATCCCGCGGGGGGTATCGAGGTCCATCTGCTCGAAGACCTCGGGGAAGTCGAGGGGCCACTGAACGGTCTCGCGCAGCCGCTCTTTGGTCTCTTCGAGACCACCGACCTGTTCCCAGGTCACGTCGGGGACCTCGATGAAGACCTCCCGAAGCCCGGAGGGCGTGATGCCCTTCATCGCCTCCGAGAAGTCACGGTCCGTTACCGTGAGTTCCTCCAGGATCTCGGCGTCGATCTCGTCGGCCTCCAGGTCGATCTGGGGACGGATCCGCCGCAGGGCGTTCATCGCGGCCTCTTTGGCCAGTTGCTCGATGTCCGCGCCCACGTAGCCGTGGGTGTTCTCCGCGTACTCGTCGATGTCCACGCTGTCGGCCAGTGGCATTCCGCGGGTGTGGACCTGGAGGATCTCGGTCCGACCGTCCCGGTCCGGGACGCCGATCTCGATCTCACGGTCGAACCGACCGCCACGCCGGAGCGCGGGATCGATCGCGTCGACACGGTTCGAGGCGGCGATCACGACCACGTCGCCACGCTCTTCGAGCCCGTCCATCAGGGAGAGCAGTTGCGCAACGACCCGTCGCTCGACGTCGCCGGCTGTCTCGTCGCGTTTCGGCGCGATGGAGTCCAGTTCGTCGATGAAGATGACTGCGGGGGCCTTCTCCTCGGCCTCCTCGAAGACCTCCCGGAGCTGTTCTTCTGACTCCCCGTAGTATTTGGACATGATCTCCGGGCCGGAGATCGTCTGGAAGTGCGCGTCGATCTCGCTGGCGACGGCCTTCGCGATCAGGGTCTTGCCCGTGCCGGGCGGCCCGTGGAGGAGCACCCCTTTGGGCGGTTCGATGCCGAGCTGCTGGAAGAGCTCGGGGTGGCGCATCGGCAACTCGATCATCTCCCGGACCTGTTCGAGTTCGTCGTCCAGGCCGCCGATGTCCTCGTAGGTGATACTGGGGGTCTGGGTATCGACCGTCTCGGTCTCGGTGGTGATCTCCTCTGCGGGGCGCTCGCTCACGTGGATCTCCGTCGAGTCGGTGACGACGACAGTCCCTTCGGGGTCGGTGTCCGCGATCTTGAGGGGGATCTGCTGGCCCGAGACGGAGGCGATCCCACCGAAGCCAAGCGAGACCGGCACCGTCTGTCCGGTGGTGACGGGCCGGCCGGAGAGTTTCTCCCGGAGCATCGGCTCGACGTTGCCCCGAATCCGGAGGTTCTGTGGCAGGGCGATCGTCACGGATGTGGCCGGCTTGATGTCGGCCTTCTCGATCTCCACGCGGTCGTCGATGCCGACGTTTGCCTCCTGCCGGAGGCGCCCGTCGATCCGGACGATGTTCTTGCCCTCGTCCTCGGGATAGCCGGGCCAGACCCGAGCGACGGCCCGCCCCTGGTTCGGCCCCTCGATGAGGATGTAATCGCCGTTCTCCAGGTCCAATTCCTCCATCGCTCGTCGGTCGATGGCTGCCAGTCCCCGCCCCGCGTCCTTCTGCTTGAGGGGCTTGACAACCAGTTTGAGCGTGTCGCTCATGCCTCGTTCACCTCGATAGTGAGGATGCCGTTCCTGATAAACGTATCCGCGAGGCTACCCGTCGGCAGGTCGATCTCGAACTGCCGATCCTCCCCATCGGCCCGTTCGACGACCACGAGCGCCACGTCCCCGAGGACCTCGACGCTCGCGTCGGCCACCGACGCCCCGAGGTCGGCGACGATCCGTGCCCCGCTCTCGGTCTGGTATCGCCGCACCGGTACGTCCGACCGAACCTGCGCATTTCTCTCCATGTTGCTAACTCGATGTAATTTGTTCTTCTATAAAAAGGCATCGCTCATTAACCCGCCGAAAGCGTCGGGGCGATGAAACGGCGGTCGTATTGCGGTCCGGAACGTGCGCTGGATTGGTGCTGATTCAGTCTGCCCGACAGAAGTCACTCGCGGGGAAAGTCTCCGCGTGTCACTGCGTCCTGGTAGCCCTCGATCGCGGCCCGCATCTCGCGCCTGACCTCCCCGAACTGCTCGGCGAAGGGTGGCACCGACTCGGAGAGTCCCAGCACGTCGGCGAGCACCAGCACCTGGCCGTCAGTGGCCGGGCCGGCCCCGATACCGATCGTGGGGACCGAGAGCGCTTCGGTGACGGCCCGCCCGACATCGTCCGGAACGTGTTCGACGACCACGGCGAACGCGCCCGCCGCCTCGTGGGCTTCGGCGAGCGAGACGATGGCGTCCGCTTCGGACTCGCTTCCCCCTGTCTGGCCGAGCCCACCCGCCTGTCTCGCATGTTGTGGTCGGGTTCCGACGTGGGCCATCACCGGGATGCCCATGTCCGTCAGCCGGTCCGTGAGCGAGACGGTGTGGGGACCACTCTCCAGTTTGACGGCATCGGCGCCCGCTTCCTTGATGAACCGGCCGCAGTTCCGGACGCTCTCGGCCCGATCAGCCCCATACGAGAGGAAAGGAACGTCGGCGACGACGGGCACCGTTTCAGTTCCCCGGACGACGGCGGCGGTATGACTCTCCATCTCGTCCTGTGTCACCGGGATCGTCGAGTCATAGCCCAGGAGGGTGTTGCCGAGGCTGTCACCGACCAGAATGACGTCGATGCCGCTCTCCTCGATGATCTTGGCCGTCGGGGCGTCCGCGGCCGTGAGCATCGTGATCGGCGCGTCCCTCGTGTCCGTCCTGATCGTCGCGATGCCGCTCATGGGAGTATCTCACACGCCACCACCTTGAAAATACGTCTCAGTCGAGTTTGGAGAGCGCCTCGCCGACGTCGAAGGCCTCGGTTCGCTCCTCGCCCTCCTCGCTCCGCTCGACGTCCTCCTGCTCCTCGTCGATTTCGACCTCCGGCCCGCCGTCGTCGTTGTACTCGCTGTGAACGCCCCAGGGCATCAGTCCCACCTCGGAGCGCGCTCGATTGTCCGATCCTGTTCGTGCATACGCCAGTCTACGGGAATCGGCTACTTGCCCGTTTCGGCTCGTTCGACGAGGAACGCCTTCACGTCCGCTGGGTCGGCGTCGAGGCCACCGCCCTGCGCGAAGGTCGGGCCGCCGCCGCCTCCGCCACCGAACTCCTCGGTCACGGCGTCGACGATTTCGGCGGCGTCTGCCGTTCCGTCGGTCCCGACCACGACGAAGGGCCGGCCGTTCCCGCCCGTCGCGGCCAATACGGGGGCCACCTCGCCGGCGAGTTCCTGAACACGGTCCCCGACGGCATTCGCCTCGTGGCCGTCGATCACGCCCACCTGCCAGTCGCCGACCCCGTCGAGGTCGCGCAACTCCGCGGTGAGGACCGTGTCGGTGAGGTCCTCGACCTCCGCCTCCAGGGACTCGACCTCGGACTGGAGTCGCGTGACGGCCTGGGGCAGCGAGGTGATGTTCGTCCCGATCTCGTTTGCGGCTTGCAGCGCGGCCTGGTGCTCCGCGGCCCGCTCTTCGACGGCGCTCGGGCCGACGGCGAACTCTACCCGGGTGAGTCCCTCGCCCGGATTCGAGCGATCCAGCACCGAAACCGGGCCGATCTCTCGCGTGTTCGAGACGTGGGTTCCCCCGCAGGCACCAACGTCCCAGTCTTCGACGGTCACAACTCGGACGGTGTCCGCGTCGGCCATCACGCCCTCCTCAGTCGCGGTGTTGAAGGCGATGTCGTCCAGTTTCAGGGCCTCCTCGCGCGGGAGTTCCTCCCAGGTGACTTCCCGGGAGTCCCAGATCGCGCGGTTGGTCAGTCGCTCCAGTTCGACGAGGGTGTCATCGTCGATCTCCGTCGACGTCTCGAAGTCGACCCGGACCTTCTCGTCGGTGATTCCAAAGCCGCCGTACCCGATGTCGGCGAAGACCTGCCGGCCCGCGCCGTAGAGGACGTGACTGGCGGTGTGGGCCCGCATCGCGTAGGTCCGGAACTCGTCGTCGATAACCGCACCGATCGTGTCCCCGACCTCGAAGTCCGGGGCCCGTTCGAGGGTGTGGACGACCTGCCCGTCGACGGACTGGACGTCGACGACCGGCACGCCTTCGATGGCGCCCCGATCGGCGGGCTGTCCGCCACCTTCGGGGTAGAACCAGGTCTCCTCGAGGACGACGTCCGTGCCGTCGATCGACTCCACGGTCGATTCGAACGCTCTGACTTCGGGCTCCGTTGGCCCGCGTGAGGCTGCCATTACTGGGCCGAATTCGTCGACTCGTAAAAAGCGGGTCGGTCGCGGGCTACTCCTCGACCAACTCGACGTCGAGTTCCGCTTCGAGGGCCCGGATCAGCGAGCCACCGACCGACGCCGAGGTCGCCCGGCCCTGTTCGACGGCGAGCAGGTCGTTCTCGTCGATGTCCATGGACTCGGCGAGTTCCTCGCGCTGATAGCCGGCCTCCTGGCGGGCCCTGAGGACCCGCTCGCCGTAGTCGGCAACGAGATACGGGAGCCGATCGCCCTCGTAGTTCGTGCCCTCCTCTTCCCAGTGGGTCGAATCGCCCGTGGCCGCGTCGAAGGCCTTGGCGGTGTGCTGGGCGGCCCGCTTGCGCCGCTCTGTCTCCGACCCTGACTCGTCTGGAGTGTCCGCTGCCGGACCGCCCGTTGTTTCGCCGAGTGAGGCACAGTCCGAACAGACAGACAGTGTCGCGCCCTCGACGGTCACCGTATGCAGGTCGTCGGTGGCGGTCCCGCAGAGCTCACAGGTCCCGCCGTCGCCACCGCCGTCGGTGCCGCCGGTGGAATACTTCGCCATACTCCCCCGTATTGGGTCCGGGCATTTGAATAATCCGTTTGACTCGGCCCTAGTCGTCGCCGCTGCCGTCCGTCGCCACCGATTGCCACTCCATCGAGTCCGCGCCGGCACCCGTCTCCCCGCTCGCGGACGGGCCCGTATCACCCTCGAACTCCGCGTTCGACCCGCCAGCACTCGACCTGGTTCTCCGGACCTCGAACTGAGAGAGCCGGGACTCCAGCCCCTCGGCGTTGTCCGCCAGGTCTGTGGCGTTTTCGGCGACACTCGACAGGGTCGCGGCCTGTTCTTCGGCCGCCGCGGCCACGGACTGGGATTCGGTCGCCGTCTGGTCGCTGATGGCCGCGATCTCCTGGATCATCGCCACCACGTCCTGCATCGATTCGGCCTGTTCGGCGGTCGCGTCGTTGACTTCCTTGATCGAGGTGTTGATCTCCGAGACGTTCTCTGCCATCTCCCCGAAGGCGGCCGTCGCGGTCTCGACGGTCTCGGTCCCACTCTCGACCCGATCGGCCATCTCGTCGATCTCCGCGACGGTCTCTTCGGACTGGGCCTGGACCTCGCCGATGAGGCCCTCGATCTCCTCGGCGGACTCTTTGGTGTCCTGGGCCAGGGACTTGACTTCCTCGGCCACGACGGCGAAGCCGTCGCCCCCGGCGTCGGCTCGGGCCGCCTCGATGCCCGCGTTCAGGGCCAGAATGTTCGTCTGGTCGGCGATGTCCAGGATCACGTCGGTAATCTCGCCGATCTCCTCTAGGGTCCCATTGAGCGTTCTGACTGCGTCGGTGACCGACTCGCTTCGCTCCCGGAGCGCGGCCATCTCGGCTTCGGCGTCCTGGGCTGCTTCCTGGCCGGTCTCGCCGACTTCCGCCGTCTGTTCGGTGAGCGTCGCGACGTTGTCCGAAGACGCGGTAATCTCCTGGATCGTCGCCGAGAGGTTCTCGGACTCGTTCGAGGCCTCGTCGAGCCGTCGACTCTCCTGATCGACACCCGCCGAGATCTCCTGGACGGACTCGCTGATGTCCTCACTCGCGTTTCTGACTTCGGCCGCGTTGGTCTCCAGGGCCTGGCTCTCGTCGGCGACCTGGTCGGCGAACTGCCGGAGTTCACCGAGCATCTCCTCCCACTCCTCGACCATGCGGTTGAACGAGTCGGCGATCCCCGCCAGGGCCTCGTGGTCCGTATCCGCGTCGAGGCGTCGGGTGAGATCGCCGTCGGCTACATAGCCCATCGTCTGCTGGTAGGCCGTGGCGGTCTCGGTCAGTTCCTCGTTCCGGCGCTCGATGGCCTCGCGTTTCGCTTCGAGGTCCTCGATTCGGGTCCGGAGGTTGTCCTCCATCTGCTCGAGTGACTCACCGAAACTTCCCGGGACATCGGCCTCGAGAACCTCGGCGTCGAACTCCTCGCGGCTGAGTGCCTCGGCCTGGGCGCTGACCGTCCCGAGATAGCCGTGCATCCGGTCGAAACAGCGGACGAGTTCGCCGATCTCGTCCCGTTGGTCGGTCGTTGGGACTCCTTCGTCCAGTTCGCCTTCGGAGATCGCCGACGCCGCGGTCTTCACCTCCTCGATCGGCGTGACGAAATCACGTTTGAGAATGAGCCAGGTGTTCAAGAGTGCTCCGACGGCGAGGACGAACACGGCCGCGAAGACTGCGATCTCGGCCGTCGTGAAGACGGTCTGGAACTCCTGGACGCCGATCAGCGCGACCCCGAGGACGAAGATGGTGACGATGGCCCCGAACTGGAGCAGCGTCGCCATCAACATCTTCCGCTCCACGGTGGCGGTCACGCCCAGGGCGTCCATGACGCCCCAGAGGAACCGTTCGTAGTGGCCCATCAGGCCACTTGAGTACTGGCTGGGCATGGTGGCAACTGTTCGTTTCAAACTCCGATGGGCGATATAAAGATCTATGGCCTAATTTTCACCTACGATAACTTTGGCCGCCATGGTTTCACTCCACACGGTGGCTCAGATAATCAGGGAGGGAAGATAGAGCAGTAGACAGACCACTGCGAGTGGGCGGGAAATGCCTCGCCGCCAGTACTTGACATCCTCCCCGCGCTGAAGCGCGAGGATTCCCGACCGCGTTGGGATATTACGGTTCGCGGTTCTCGACCTGTTCTCGTGGGGCAAAAACACCCTCACTACGGTCGAACAGGTGAACCGCTGGCTGTGCCAACCAGCCGTTATCCCTATCACCGCCATCTGTGGCGAGACTCGGGAGTACCTTTTGCCGAATGTTCTCTGCACCGTTCACATCCGCGTTCGAAACCGTGTCGCAGTTCTCACACACGTACAGTCCCCGTTCAACACGCTGATTGTCGTCAGTGTGGCCGCATGCCGAACATGACTTCGACGTATCGTGTTCCGACACCAACTCCACGTCAATACCTTCGACTTCGGCCTTGTAGTCGAGGAGCGTCGTGAAGCGGTCAAACGCCCACCCGTGCAAGTCGAGATTGCCGTGGTCGCCCCAATTCCGAGGGTCGCCGTTCTCGTCGTCCTCGCGGATGCCGCCAAGGTCGCCAACGACAAGCGTTCCGACACCTCGTTCGGCACACTCTTCTACAATGGCTTTCGAGAGTGCGTGCAGGAAGTGCGTCCGACGACCCCTCCGCTTACGGTCGAGACGAGTCGCTTCACGGGATGAGGAATCGTCGCACTTGGCTTTCTGCTTCATGAAGTAGTATTCGTCTTCTTTGAGTGCGCCACCGGGATACAACACGGATTCACCACCGAACGAGACGGTGGCGAAGTTGCATATCCCAAGGTCAACACCGGCCACTTCCTCGCCCGGCGGTTCCGGGTCGATGGTGGTGCGACAGACGAATTGGAGTCGCCACTCGTCGCGTTTGTAGACGGCGCGAACCTGTTGAATGTCCCACTCGGTCAAGTCAACATCCGGGCGAGTCTGATACTCGCACAGGATGAAGTCCGAACGGTGCTCTTTGAGGTTACGGCCTTTCGAGAGGCGGACACGGGTGAACTGTGCGTCGTGCCTGAAGCCAGCCGCTTTGAACGACACAGTTGAACGCGGGTGGGAGTCTCCGTGTTTGCGGTAGCCGGGCGGTCGGGCACGGTCGTCGCCGTTCCGACGCTTTTTGAACCAGCCGTTGAACGCTTCAGCGAGTTCTTCGAGAACGCGCTGACTGGATTGTGAATGTAAGTCCGTGTAGCGTTCGTGGGTTTTGAGTTCGGCTTTGAGCTCCCCGTCATCAGGAATTTCGCTCGTTTCATCCCACTGTTCTTGTGCGTAGTAGCGACCGACGTTCCAGAGTTTTGAGGCGGCCCATCCGAGTTGGTCAAGGTCGTCACGAACCTGTTGTTGGTTCGTGATTGTGGCCTCGAATGTTCGGATGGTTCGACCCATTTCTGGCTCCATAACTGGTTATGCGTGCTGTTTTGTTAATAGTGTCGGTTGGTGTGGAATATCCAGAACTGCTACTGTCGGTGGTTTGCGTCATTCAGTGACGGCGCGTATCCCCGCGCTAAAGCGCGAGGTTTTGCGCCTGTTCATCCCATAAGCGCGAGTACGGCCACCGAGACCAGGACCATGTAACTCGCCGAGAGCAGCACTTGCTCGGGGTTGCTCACACTGATCTCGAAGAACAGGGCGCCGATCCCCAGCGAGAAGACCGGGTCCGTGACGTTGCTCCCCAGCAGTGAGCCCACCGAGATCCCCTGCTGGCCCCTGGTGGCGGCGAGTCCGGCGATGGCGATCTCCGGTAGCGTCGTGCCGAGACCGGTCAACAGGCCGATCGTGTACTCCGGGACCCCCACGATTCGGGCGACTGCCATGCCGTTTGTCACCATGATCTGGCTCCCGACGACGACCAGCATCAGTCCCCCGATGATCCACGGCAGGGCTTCACGAGGGCTGAGTCGCCCCTCGATCTCTTCGCCGATCTCCGCCCCGCCCTCGTTCGTGTACAGGATGTAGACGAACTGCACGTAGGCGAGCATCATCAGGACCCCCTCCGAGCGACCGATCGACCCGTCTTCGAGGGCCAGTAGCATCACCGTCATCGCGAGGAGCATCGCACTCCCGTATGTGAGCACGTTCCGCCGGTTGGCTATGATCGGGGCGATGAACGCGACGATCGCGATCGCGATGGTGATCTGGGCGGTCTCGGAGCCGACGATGTTGCCCACGACCAGATCGCCCGCCCCGAAGGACGCCCCGGTAATCGAGGTGACCATCTCCGGGACCGAGGTCCCGATCGAGATGACTGTCACGCCCACGAAGAAGGGCGAGACGCCGTAGAAGAGAGCCAGTCCGGCCGCGGCAGTCACGGCCCGGTCGGCACCGAAGACCAGGAGTGCCAGCCCGAAGACGAACAGCGCGAGTTCGACGAGCATTACGATTCACCGGTGCGATCTCGCTCCCACTGTGCCGTGACGGAGCGTCGCACCATCCATGCCACGGTGAGGAAGGCCGGCATCGCCACGCCGAGCGCACCGAGTAACAGGCCCCAGTCGCTCAGGCGCAATGGAACCGTGCCGAAGTACCGGTTCAGCGGAGTGTACAGGACGGCTAGCTGGAGCAGGATGGAGCCGAGGACCGCAGCCGAGAGCCAGGGGTTCGAGAGCGGGCTCGTTCCTCGCGTGAACCGCACCAGGTACAGCTTCGCGATTTCGAAGCCGACGAAGCCGGTGAACACCATCGTCATCGCGTACGGCGTCACCGCTGGAGCGCCATCGAGGGCGAGCACCAGCACACCGAGCAGCACGACCGTCGCCGTCCCGCCGAAGCCCCCTATGAGTGTCAGCATCGGTCGATCGATGACGCCGCTCTCCGTGCGCGGGCCGCGTTTCATCACGTCCGAGGCTTCGGGATCCGCCCCGATCGCGAGCGCCGGGAGGCCGTCGGTGAGCAGGTTGATCCAGAGCAACTGCACCGCCGGGAGGACGAGATAGCCCCAGAGCGAGGCGATCAGGACCAGGAGCACCTCCGCGAGGTTCGCCGAGAGGAGATAGCCCACGAACTTCCAGATGTTGTCGAAGATCGCCCGCCCACGCTGGATGGCTCCCTCGATTGTCGCGTAGTTGTCATCCAGGAGCGTGATGTCACTGGCTTGCTTGGCGACGTCGGTGCCTCTGATGCCCATCGCGATGCCCACGTCGGCGTTCTTCAGCGCGGGCGCATCGTTCACCCCATCGCCCGTCATCGCGACGGTTCGGCCGCTGTTCTGCAGGGCCTGCAGGATCCGGACCTTGTGGGTTGGGGTCGTGCGTGCGAAGATGTCCACGTTCCCAACTTGCCCGGCGAGAGCCTGCTCGTCCATGGCGTCGATCTCCGGGCCGGTGAGGACGGGAGACTCGATCCCGACCGCCCGCCCGATCGCCCTCGCCGTGCGGCGGTTGTCCCCCGTGATCATCTTGACTGCGATGCCGGCACGCCGAGTCTCTGCGATGGCGGCTTCGACCTCCGGGCGGGGCGGATCGATCAGCCCCTGTAGTCCGACGAACACCAGGTCCGACTCGGGGTCACCGGCTCCGGCTTCTTTGTACGCGAACCCCAGGACCCGCAGTGCGTCGTCGGCGAAGGCCGCGACTTGTGCTTCGATTCGGTCCCGTGTCTCCTGGTCCAGGGGTTTCTCGCCGTCGGCGGTCAAGATCCGGTTCGAGCGCTCCAGAACGACGGTGGGGGCTCCCTTCATCCGGACCCGATCCTCGTGGATCGTCGTCATGCGCTTGCGATCCGCCGAGAACGGGATCTCGTCCGTTCGCGGCCGCCGCTCGCGCAGTGTTGCCACGTCGATCCCCGCTTCGATGGCCGCCTCGTAGAGGGCGTTTTCCGTGGGTTCGCCCCGGTCCTCATCGGCGTCGTTACAGAGCGCGCCGATGGTGAGCAGCGTCTCCACCTGCTCGCTTCCATCGAACTGCTCGTGGCTCTCGTCGTGGACCCAGAACCGATCGACGTGCATCCGCCCCTCAGTGAGGGTCCCTGTCTTGTCCGTACAGACCACGTCGACCGAACCGAGGGACTCCACAGCCGGCAGGGTTCGCACCAGTGCGTTCGCATCGGCCATCCGCCGGACGCCGAGTGCGAGGGTCAACGTGACCACGGCTGGCAGTCCCTCCGGGATGGCGGCGACGGCCAGGGAGACCGCAGCCAGGGCGGCGTCCACGAGCGCCGTTCCCCGCCAGACCAAAAGTGGGACGACGAGCGCGGAGAGTGCGAGTACGCCCAGGCCGATCCGCTTCCCCAGTCGGTCGAGGTCCCGCTGGAGCGGCGTCTGGCGCTCCCGGGCGGTGGCCAGTTCGTCCGCGATGGCCCCCACCTCGGTCTCCATCCCGGTTTCGACCACGAGGGCTCGACCCCGTCCGCGAGTAACCACCGTCCCGCGGAAGACCATGTTCGCCCGCTCCGCGACCGGGGTTGTTGCCGCCAGTTTCCCGGCCTGTTTCTCGACGGGGACACTCTCGCCGGTCAGCGGGGCCTCGTCGACTTCCAGGCTCGCGGTCTCAAGCACGCGAGCGTCGGCCGGGATCGCGTCCCCGCCCTCCAGGACGATCACGTCCCCCGGGACGACCGCCCGTTGGCTGATATCCACTCGCTTGCCGTTCCGGATCACCGTTGCCTCGGGGGTCGCCATCTCGGCCAACGCCTGGAGGCTTCGTTCGGCGCGGTACTCCTGGACGAACCCGAAGAGGCCGTTTGCCAGCAGGATCACGGCGATGAGGACGGTATCGACGAGGTGGCCGATCGCCGCCGAGAGGATCGCGGCCCCGATCAGGACGAGAATCAGCCCGCTCGTGAACTGCGAGACGAAGACCGCAAGCGGGGTTCGGCCCCCCTCGCTCTCGATCTCGTTCGGCCCGACGGCTTCGAGTCGCTCCCTGGCTTCCGTGTCAGTCAGGCCGCTGGCGTCGCTGTCCAGGGTCTCGAACACCGCCGCGACGGGCCGGTCGTGCCAGGCCATAGGCTCGCGTTCGCCTGGCCTGTTGGACTCCCGTCACGATAACAGCACCGTCGGTTTTTGGGTGTGGGTGAGTAGATGGGATTAACGGGCATTTGAAATCTTCACTACAATCTCTTGCGGGTATGCAGTTTCCGTCATTTTTGAACCAGAAAAATCCGAAATCGGCACCCCTTCTCTATGTCCATAATTCGTAATGTGGGCCGCTACTTGACCACACTTGGAAGGCGATCGGCTGCAAAGTGGTTAACGAACTCTTCAATTCCTTTTCGAATATCGTCGGCCGTCCGGTCCGTTTGGCCTTCGATTACGTCAAGCCGTTTCGCGATTGCCCGCAGTTCGGCTGTCAGATCGACTCGACAGACCTCTTCTTCTGTGTCTGTATGCAAGTTAGAGCGCCATAACGTCCAGCGAAGTCCATCTGTCCCAATCGCGACCATGTACTCGTGTTCCATCTGTCGCAGATACTTACAGAACGCGTTCACTTCGATATATTCGCGGATATCGTTCGTTGCCGCCCGTGTGGCCTTCTGTTCTCTATTTGCTGCTTTGGATTCGAGAATACAGACCAGTGCGGGGTCGACCTGCTTCAGAAGATAATCGGGGCGTTTGCTCTCCACGCTGCGGAACGTCGTTGGTCTTCGTACGAAGTGTGGCCCGGTCCCATCATATTCAACTGACGCTGGATTTCTGTAACCCAGCCCAGCTAGCACCGGTTCGATCAGATATTGCTCCGTGAAAACTTCCGGCTGCTGACCGACATAGGGACCTTGAAGCGTTTGTGTTTCACCCGCTGTAAGAATTTGACTCAGTTTGCCACCTTCTCCTAACTCTCTGAACTTGAGCGGGAACGTGCGAAGTTGCTGGCGAACACGCTCTGCCACCGGGTCGAATTCCTTGAGTTGTGAATCAGTCATCGCCAACAGCTTCTTCGACCATCTCGATTTCTTGGTCAGTCAGTCCGTATAATTCGCATTCCGCATCGACTGGAATATCAACATGGTCCCCTTCCGCGAAGCGATTCATTTGCCTCTAATCTTGTCACGGCAGCAGTTAGTCCTGTCTCCTCGTCGTCTCACTGCGTTCGACTTCGGAACGTTCGGTTTCCAGGGCTTGAATCCAGACCAAAACACGAATCTACACACCCGCTAGCGGTCTTTTTCCCCACGTTTTTGCGAGAGGCTGCGTAGCAGCCTCTCGGAAAAAGTGGGCCTGGGACAGGATTCGAACCACGGTCGGAGCAAAGCTCCTCCCTGCTTCGAATCCGTGCCTGCTCGTTCACTGCGGGCGGCTCCGCTGCCCTTCGCTCACTGCGCGGGAAAGGATTCGAACCAAAGGAAGACTCGCTCGTACCTCGCTCGTCTTCCAGGGCTCGAATCCGGCGACCGCATTTCCGACCGTGATCTCATCGCAGCGACACAGCAAGCTGGTCGCTGCGAAGTGAGAGTCGCTGAAAATGCGCGGGACAGGATTCGAACCAAAGGAAACCTCGCTTCGCTCGGTTTCCAGGGCTCGAACCTGTCCTGCTCGTTCGCTCGCTACGCTCGCTCACTGCTCACGGGTCGTTCCTCCCCGTTCGCCACCCGAGGTCTCACTTCGTTCGACCTCGCACTGCGCGGGACAGGATTCGAACCTGCGGAGGGCTACCCCACAGCGTCCTAAGCGCTGCGCCGTTGACCACTTGGCTACCCGCGCTCTGCAACCGACTTTCGACCCCGCTCACAATAAGACTCACGAGTCACCTGGCAACACCGTTAACTCCCTGCCCCGACTGCGTTTCTCTATGTACCGGGCCGGGACCGAACGGGCCGAAGAAGCCAATCTCGCGGCCCTGGAGCAGGTCGCAGACCGACTCGAACTCGACTCCCAGGCCCGATCGGCGGCCCGTGAACTCTACCTCTCCCAACTCCCGGCCCCGGACCGCTCCAAACCCGGGCTCCGCGCCGCGAGCCTCTATGCCGGCTCGCTCATCGCTGGCGATCAACGGTCCCAGACCGCCGTCGCTGACGCCGGAGATGTCGCTCGGCTCACGATTCAGCAACAGTGGCGGGAGTTGCTCCGGGACGCGGGCTTCGAGCCGCCGTCCTGGTGATCAGCGGACGGCCGAGCGCTCGTTCTCCGGCCCCTCCGTGACGTGGCCGTGCTCGTCGATCTCCCCGCGAACGATTCGCGTGCTCGAAATGATCTCCCCGTCGTCCGCCAGCAGCCGCTCGACCACGACGATCTCCAGGGGGTCGAGCCCGCGCTCCCGTCGAATGCGATTGATGCGCTCGCCACCGGCCTGGGTCTCCGGCGTGACGACCAGCGCCTCGAACGGCGGCTCGACGGCGATGCCCGTGGGCTCGGTGAGCTTTCGAACTGCAAACTCCCGATCGTAGGTGGCGGCCATCTCGGCCAGTTCCCCACGCAGTTTCGCCTGCCGCTCCTCGAAAGGTCGCACGTATCGGGGTTCGTGACGCGTCTCGGGGGCCAGGTCGTCGCTGGTCAAGCCGACAGTCAGGTCACCGAGTTCGAATCCGCGACGAAAAAGGCGACGGTGCCCGTCGTGGATGGGATCGAACGTTCCCCCCAGCGCCACGTCCATACTCCGTCGGAGGGTGCCCGCGCGTTTAGAGGTTGGGTTTCGGCTCAGTCCTCGTCTTCCTCGGACTCGTCGTGGACCTCGATCTGCACCGGCTCGGTGGTTTCAGTTTCCGCCGAATCGAGCACCTGATCCATGTTGAAGATGGTGTTCAACTCCTCCTGCACGCGGCCGACGACCGAGCCCACGAGGTCGCTGGGCGCGATGGACTTGTACTCGTAGGGGTTGTTCCCGGCCCTCTCGCTCTCGCGTTTCTGTCGCTCCACGATGTCCTCCTCGGCGAGTTCGGCCAGCGCTTCCCGCACCGTACTCGGGTACAGGCCAGTGCCCTCCGCGACCTCCTCGCTGGTGCTCCAGGGGTGCTGTCGCAGGTAGACGTAGATCCGGCCCCGGGTCTCGGTGTCGAGGACCCAGGAGAGGATGTCGATGACCTTGGTGTCGAGTTCGTCGACCGCCCGGTCGGCGCTTTCCTCCAGGCGCTCCCGTGCGCCCCGGCCGGTCGCGTCCGCTTCGGTCGCTTCCTCGTCTGCAGTCTCCTCGGCGTCCGCTCCGGTCGTCACCTCGACCGGCTCGCCCGCTACGTCCGTGGCCTCCGCTTCCGTGGTGTCTTCTGTGTCTTCGTCTGTCATGTCCTCTCTACGAGGACACAAGTGACGAGGCCGTTTAAACCCTCGGCTCGATGAGGAGCGCCTCGCGAAGCGCTTCGGGGCCTGACTCCTCCAGGATCCGACGCTGGCGGGTCGCCCCACTTTCGGCCTCGAACACGCGTTTGATCCCGTCGATTCCCAGGCGGTCGGCCTCCCGGTCGACGATCTCCGCCAGGGACAGCGTCGACCCGTCCGGCTGGATGAGATCCGTCTCCTGGCCGTATCGCAGGGCTCGCCACTTGTTCTCGTCGAGGAGTTCCCAGCGCAACGCCTGTGAGGACTCACCGTCCTCGTATCGCGCTGCGAGATCCAGGACGAGTGCGTGGGCGTATTCTACGAAGGCATCCACGTGGCCAACGCGATCCTGGGCGTCCGGGATCCGGATCTCGACTGTCCCGATGCCGGTGTGGGGCCGGACATCGTACCAGAGTTCCCCCGAGTCCCGGATCGAGTCCGTCTCGAGCATCCGGGATTCGAAGCGTTCGAAGGCCGCAAAGTCCTCGAAGGCCGTCGGCATCCCGGTGTTCGGCAGGTTCTCGAAGATTTTGGCTCGGGCCGAGCAGAGTCCGGTGTCAAAGCCGTTCCAGAACGGCGAGTTCGCGGAGAGGGCCAGAAAAATCGGGAGATAGCGCCGGATCTCGTTCGTGATCCAGACCGCCTTCTCGGGGTCGTCCACGCCGACGTGAACGTGCAGCCCCGCGGTCGTGTTGCGATGCTGTGGATACTGGATGCGATCGAGTTGGGCCCGATACCGCGGCTTTTCGGCGTGCTCGTGGAGTTGCCAGTCGGCCGCGGGATGGACCCCCGCCGCCGCGATCTGGAAGCCATGTTCGGCCGCGTACTCCTGGAGGGTTTCACGGACGGTCCGGACCGCCCCTGGCGCGGCCTCGGGACCATCGAGTTTCCGGGTGCGGGTCTCCAGCACGAACTTGAAGAGTTCGTGATCGACGTCGCCCGTGATCGGTGGCGGCGCGTCGTTCTCGTAGACCAACTCGTCCGACCCCGCGACTGGAACGCCGTCGCTGTCGACGACGAAGTATTCCTCCTCGACGCCGAGGGTTCCCATCTCGTCGAAGACGGTTCCGGACCCGTTCGCCATCGCGGGAATCGAAGGGTGGTCGACGTAAATAGTTCCTGAAGTCGGTTATTCAGCCGGGGGTGCTCGTGGCGTCGCGACGACCGCGAGATGGTCCTCGTGGAACGGGTCGAGTTTGCGGGTTCCAAGCACTTCGTAACTCGATTCGAGCGTCTCCAGTGCCTCCTCGAATACGGCACTCGGCTCGCGGGTGACGTCTTCGCTGCGGGCCTTGATCGAGAGCAGCAGGCGGCCGTCCGGCGCGAGAAAGCGCGCGTTCTCGAGTGCGACTGTGGCCTGGCCGGTCGTCGCGACGTCCTGGACGATCACGTCCAGGTTCGCCTCCACCACGTGGCCGTAGGACGCTGGCTGCCGCGCGTCCGCAAGCAGCGGGAAGAGATTCGGCCGGCTCTCACAGACCGTGAGGAGGTCCCTGACCGGTCGGGGTGCGAACTCGACGGCGTAGGTCGGCCCGGCCACGTCAGCGACGTGGCTCACGGTCGTGCCACTCGCCGCGCCGAGATAGAGGACTCCATCCCCTGCCTCGAACCCGGTGTCGAGCCCCAACTCGAGCATCGCCCCGAGCTTCGAGCGGTGGGGATCCCAGCGTCGCCACCCGTCCGCCGTCGGCTCGCCGTAGACCGGCTCGCCACGGGTCGCGAGTGCCATCTCACCGTTGAATTCGCGGCGCTGGACGCCGTCTGGCAAACTCATTGCTCAGCCCCTCCCGCGCGGATCGTCGCGATTCGCTCCTCGAGGTCCGCTTTGAGCTCCGGATGCAGTTCACCGCGATAGTGATCGATGCGGGCGGCGATGGACAGCTTTCCGGCCAGAGCGCGGGCCGCCGAGCCGCGCTTTTCGGGGCGGGTCCCGCGCACGTACTCGTGCGTGAAGATGATCCCGTGTTTGGGTGACGGGGCGTGCCCCTCCAGGTGGGCGAACAGGGCGTCCTCGGCCCCGAGTACCTGGACGGTGCCGCTTGGCTTCTTCGCGAGTGTTTCGAGGCCGCCGGCCAGGGCGATCAATCGGGCCGCGAGGAACGGCTCGGCGAGATTCGAGAGGTTCGGGGCCACTGCGGGGGCCAGTGTCTCGACGAACGACCGAAGGGCCTGTCGTCGCTGTTCGAGATCCCGAACTGACTCGGCAAACGCCACGACTTCCGCCTCGACCGGCCCATCTGGCTCCCTCGCGGCGACTTCGAGCACGTAGTCAAGCCCTTCCCGCGACTCGCTGAACTGACTGCCGGCCCACTCCGCGGCCCGTTCGGCGAGCTCGTTTTTGACTTCGGTGAGGTCGTCCATCGCTCGGACCGCGTGGACGAGTTGCTGGTCGTCGGCCTGCTCCCGCTCACTCACTGCCTCGCGGGCGGCCGCGACGGTGGCCTCGTGGAGCGATTCGTAGTACCCCGACTTGTCGGGGGCGAACCCCGATTCGACTGCCAGCGCCGGCCAGTCTCTGGGTTTCTGTGCGCGTCCCGATCGAATGGCCCGGGTGGCGCTCGCGGGGTCCTCGTCCAGTTCCGCGAACCACGCCTCTTCCATGGGCCTGCTTCCCGGGCAGCCGGGTTAAGTGGGACGGTCGGGCGGCGGTCGAAAGACAACGGTTAAACCGCACGGGACAGGTAGAGACACGTATCGATCATGAGTGAGACCGACCGGGCCCGCCGATGTGTCTCCTGTGGGATCAACATCTCCGGGACCAACGCGGCGGCCTTCAAGTGTCCGGAGTGTGGTCACCAGATCTATCGGTGTGCCACCTGTCGCAAGCAGAGCAACCTCTATGAGTGTCCCGAGTGCGGTTTCCGGGGGCCATAACATGGGGAAAGTCGCCGCCGTCATCAAGGTGATGCCCCAGAGTCCGGAACTGGACCTGGACGTACTCACGGAGCGACTGGAGAGTTCGCTGCCGGAAGGCGCGAAGATCAACGACGTGGACCAGGAGGAGGTCGCCTTCGGCCTCGTCGCGCTCTACCCCACGGTCATCGTCCCCGACGACGCTGGCGGGACCGAGGCCGTCGAGGAGGCCTTCCGGACCGTCGAAGGCGTCGAGTCGGTCGCCGTCGAGGAAGTCGGCCGGATCTAGGCAGCAAGCTTTTCTCCCCGGCCCTCCACTGTGTGGGTGCATGCCACACGAGGCCTACGTCCAGTTGGTCTGTCCGGAGTGCCAGAAGGCCTGGGAAGCGACGCCGAGTGAACTCCCGGCTCCGGAAGCGAACTTTAGCTGTCCGAACTGTCATGCGACCCGCCGGACGGCCGAGTTCATGCGGACAGAACGCGATCTACAGAACCTCAAGAAACTCGCGTAGCCGATTTTAGACCGAGGAGCGGGCGCCACAGGCGTCACACTCCAGCAGTTCCGCTCCCTGCTCGTGGGTCAGATGCGTGTCGGGAAGCCCACACTCCGGGCAGATGACGTACTGATCGACATACTCGTCGATCACGGCCTGTACGCGTGATTCGTTGAACTCCCCGGTCAGCCGTGCGCGGCCCCGTTCATCGATCTGTGCGGCCGTGCCGAGTTCGTCTTGCAGGAACTTGAGGACGTGTTCGTCCTCCCGATCGAGCCGGTCCAGCAGGGCCTGGAAGTTCTCGAAGACCGTGACGTTTCCCTCCGTTCGGAGCTTCGGATCCGGAACCTCGAAGCGACTCTCCTTTGCCGCGATGTCGGGTTTTGCCTCGAGGGCTCGTTCGAGTTGCTCGTCGTAGTCCATATCGTTGCAAGCGGGCGGGCCCCCTAAAAGCCTTTCAGGCCGCCTGTCCCGGGAATCCAGGGGTACAAGGCTTGGTAACTCTCCTCAGAGTAATACTATAACCCTGTACTCGTTACGATAGGGTGCACATGAAAAAACAGGAGCTCATCCACCTGCATGGACTCCTCGCCGAGGTCGGGAATTACTACGAGCGAGTATCCACACGAGAACTGGAACTTTCCGAATACGAATCCAAGGGCGTCCGACCGACTTCGATCCACAAATCGAAAACTGATCACAAATCGGCTGTTTTTGCACTCGCGAAGGGCATCACCGGCACTATGGACGAGGCCGAGAGTGCAGAAGAGACCGTGACGGCCAAGGCCGACTAACTGTTCTCACCGACCCGCGACCCGCGAAGCAAGCGCCAGTCAGCGACGGGTCTACGAGGAGGAAAATCGCCGGGTTCAGCCCTCGATGAGTTCGTCGAACTCCGGTAGTACGTCCTCTTCTGCGTCCGATTCGGTTTCCTCGGCCGACTCCGCTTCCTCCGCCGCCTCGTCCTCGTCGTCCTCGATGACCTCGACCTCCAGGACTTCCAGGGGGATGTTCTCCAGGCGCTGCCCGATCTCTTTCCGGGCGATCCGCGAGGCGTGTTCGGTTCGCTCGACGTTGAAGACCGTCATTTCGAGTTCGAGGGCGACCAGGCTCTCGTCGGCGGCGACGAAGGCCGGCTCCAGCTCCTCCCCGCAGTGGGGGCAGGTCCGCTCCCCCATGTCGATCTCCACGTAGTTGAGGTCGGGATTCAGCATCTCGCCCGTCTTCGAGATCGCGATCCGGACGGCCTCGTCGGGCGTTTCTACGTCGTACACCGGAACCGCGGCCTCGACAACGACCCTACAATCCATGGGTATGTTGGCATAGCACGCCCGTGGTAAAAATAGATTGGCCCCGAACCGACAGCCTTTCCGGGGGCAAACGCCCAGGTCTGTCGATGGAATCCGGGCACATCGATGCGGCGGCCGTCCGTGGGCCGGTCGACCTGCAGATCATTCTGGAGAGTGGGCAGACCTTCCTCTGGCGACGGGTCGAGTCCGCCGACGGTACCTGGTTTCGGACCGTGGCCGGGACGGAGGTGATCGAAGTACGAGAAGAAACGGGCGGTCTCACCTGGCGATCGACGACCGATGCCGCCGGGATCCTCCGCCGTCGCCTCGGTCTGGACGACGACCTCCCGGCGATCCAGTCCGCCTTTCCCGATCACCCGGTGCTCGAAGCGGCCACGACCCGATATCCCGGGCTCCGAGTGGTCGACGCGCCGGTAGTGCCCACGATTTTCTCTTTCATCCTCTCGGCCCAGATGCGGGTCGACCGGATCCACGAGAACGTCACTGCCCTCAGAGAGGGCTTCGGCGAACCGATCGCCTGGCGGGACACGACCGTTCACGCGTTCCCGACGCCGTCAGCGCTGGCGCGGGCGGGCGAAGCCGAGTTACGTGATCTGGGACTGGGCTATCGAGCCCCCTACATCGAAGCGACCGCCGAGATGCTCCGGGACGACGAAGTCGCCCTCGATGAGATCGCTGCCAGTCCGTACGAGGAAGCGAGAGCAGCGCTCACCCAGTTGGTGGGCGTGGGCCCGAAAGTCGCGGACTGTGTCCTGCTGTTCGCGATGGACTTCGACGAGCCGGTTCCCCTGGACACCTGGATCAACACCGCGATCGAGGAACACTTCCCGGACGCGGCAGGGAACTCCTACGAGTCGACCTCGCGAGCGATCCGTGATCGACTGGGCCCGAATCCGGGGTACGCCCAGACCTATCTGTTCACCCACCTCCGGACGAGCGGGGACCCGTAGCCGCCGACCACTTCCTTTAGTGGGGTCGACCGTGTACCACGGGACATGATCGACAGCACCGAGATGGCGATCGTCGACCGCAACGCCGTGGCCCTGGGCGTTCGCGAGACGAACCTCATGGAGTCGGCCGGCAACGCGGTGGCGCGAGCGGTCCGGGACTTGGATCTGGACACCCCCGAGATCGCGGTTCTCGCCGGTCGGGGTAACAACGGCGGGGACGCACTCACGGCGGCCCGCTTTCTCGCCGATCTGAACCCGACGGTTCACCTCCTGGGCCATCCGGACCGCATCCGGAGTGCGGTCACTCGGGAGAAGTACGACGCCCTCCAGTCCGCCGAGGTGGCGACGAACGTCATTCGAGACGCGAGTGCCCTCTCGATCGGTGAGCCCGAGGTGATCATCGATGGCGTGCTCGGGACCGGGGTCTCCGGCACCCCCCGAGAGCCGGAGCGCACGGCGATCCAGGCCATCAACGACACCGAGGCGACGGTCATCTCGGTCGACGTCCCCTCCGGGATGGACGTGGATACGGGTGAGCGACCAGGCGTTTCGGTCGTCGCGGACCAGATCATCACGTTCCACGACACGAAACCCGGGCTGGCAGACCACGAGAACGTGACTGTTGCGAACATCGGGATTCCACCCGCCGCCGAGCGATTCACTGGGCCGGGAGACCTGCAGCGACTGACCCGCCCCACGGACGCTCACAAGGGCGACTTCGGCCGAGTGCTGGTGGTCGGCGGGGGCCCGTACACGGGCGCACCGGCACTTGCCGCTCAGGCCGCGCTCCGGGCCGGGGCTGACCTCGCGACGGTTCTCACGCCTGAACCGGTTGCCGATCAGGTCCAGGGCTTCAGCGAGGATCTGATCGTTCGCGGGCTTCCAGGCGCTCGGATCGAGCCCACGCACGTCTCGACGATCCTGGAGGCCGCAGCCGACCAGGACGTCTTGATCCTCGGCCCGGGTCTGGGGGCGGCCGATCCAACCCGTGAAGCCGTGGGACAACTTCTGGAGGCCTACGAGGGCAAAGCGGTCGTCGACGCGGACGCGATCAGCGTGGTTTCGGCCGTCGAGACTGACGCGTCTCTGATCCTGACTCCCCACCGTGGCGAGTTCGAGGGGCTGGGCGGCGAGTCCGCTGATGATCGTGACGGCTGGGCTACGTCGGCTGGCCGGGTCGCTGCGGATCTGGGCCAGACGCTGCTCCTCAAGGGCCCCCACGACGTGATCACTGACGGCGATCGCACGCGCATCAACCGGACGGGCAACCCCGGCATGACCGTGGGCGGAACTGGCGACGTGCTCGCTGGGGTCACGGGGGCTACCTTCGCCACGCTCGATCCGGTGCCGGCCGCGGCGGTCGCGGCCTACCTGACCGGGATGGCTGGCGACCTCGCGGCTGAGTCACGGAACGGGGGGCTCCTCGCCTCCGATCTCCTTGGGACCTTGCCGTCGGCACTCGGGGGTGAACAGGCATGAGCGACGAGGACGAACTGACCCATACTACCGCCGAGGGCGAGGCCCAGATGGTCGACGTGGGGGACAAACCGGACACCGCCAGGCGGGCTGTCGCTCGTGGGACGATCCACCTCCAGCCCTCGACGATCGACGCGATTCAGGCCGATTCGGTGGGCAAGGGGAACGTCCTGGCTACGGCTCGTGTCGGGGCGATCCAGGCCGTCAAACACACCTGGGAGACGATTCCGATGTGCCATCAGATCCCGATCACGAACGTCGAGACCGACTTTGACGTGGCACGAGAGACGATCACGCTCACCGTGGCCGTCGAGACGACGGGGAAAACTGGCTGCGAGATGGAGGCCCTCCAGGGCACGACGACCGGCCTCGACGTGATCTGGGACATGGTGAAGGCCGCCGAGAAAGACGCCGACGGGCAGTATCCGGACACGGCTATCGGCGACGTCCGGGTCGTCGAGAAGGAAAAACGGGCGCTCGATTGATCAGGCGTCCGCCGCCAGGTCACTCGCCTTGGCACGTGTCTGTTCGACGACCGCCGGTCGGGCCAGAAAGTCCACGATGACCTCCGAATCACGGTACTCCACGTCCTCGACGAAGGCGTTGTCGTGAACCCAGGAGACCACGCTCATCGTGTCCTCGGTCATCGGGAGGACCAGCCGTTCGCGCTTGCGGTCGGGCAGTTCCTCGTGGATGCGCGCCCGTAACTCCTCCAGGTTCGTCTCCGCTTTCGCGCTCACCGCAACCGGATTCGGGGCCAGCGCACGCAGTGCCGCCCGTTTTTCCTCCAGCTCAGCGTCGTCGATTCGGTCGATCTTGTTGAGCACCGTCACGATCGGCGCTTCGTTGCGCTCGTAGAGCGTGTCGTGACTGGTCATGAGCTTCTCGCGGATCTCCGCGATCGGCTCGCTCACGTCCACGACGAGCAGCACGAGATCCGCCCGGTAGACCGATTCCAGGGTCGACTTGAAGGACTCGACCAGCCAGTGGGGTAAATCGCTGATGAATCCGACTGTGTCAGTGAGCAGGGCGTCCCGCCGTTCGAGATCGAGTCGCCGAGTCGTCGTCCCGAGGGTAGTGAACAGCCGATCCTCGCGCTCGGCCGTCGGATCGAGGTCGGGGTGGATCGACTCGTTCTCCCCGACTTCCAGGTCCTCGGCCAGGGCCTGCATCAAGGTCGACTTCCCGGCGTTCGTGTAGCCTGCCAGGGCGACCAGGTCGAACCCGGACTCCCGGCGCTTTTCCCGCCGGTCCTGCTCGGTCTCCTCGATCCGTTCGAGTTCGTCCCGGATCCGGCTGATCCGGGATTTGATGTCCTGCTCGCGGCTCTCGTCGTACTCGCCCAGGCCCATGAACCCGGGTCGCTCCTCACGTTTGGCGAGGCTGGTCTTGGCCTCGGCTCGTGGAAGTTCATAGCGCAGTTCCGCGAGTTCGACCTGGAGCTGGGCTTTCCGGGTCTGGGCCCGCTGTCCGAAGATATCCAGTATCAGCCGGAACCGGTCCTTGACCGTCACGCCCTCCGGAAGTTCGTTCCCGAGGTTGTACACTTGATAGGGGCCAAGTCGGTTGTCGAAGATCACCGTCCGGGCACCGGTCGCCTCGACCTGCTCGGTGAGTTCCTCGACCTTCCCGGCCCCGAGTTGCAGGGCCGGGTCCGGTTCGCGACGCTGTGTGCACTCGCCGACGACCTCGTAGCCGGCTGCGGCGGCAAGCTGTCTGATCTCGGCCGTGTCCGGCTGGCCGTCCCTGACTCGCTTCGCGATGATCGCCCGGTCGGGTTCCGTCACTCGCCGCTCTGTAGGGGCCGAGATCACTTAAGGGCCATGCGGGGCACAAAGGACTTACCGGAGAACGGCCCAACGAGGGGTATGGCGCTCGAACTGGACCCGACACAACTCGGCCTCGAATTCGGTAGCGGGGCCGTGATCGGCGCGATTATCGGGTTTGCCTTCAAGAAGATCGCGAAGGTGATCGCGGTCATCGTGGGCCTCGAACTCGCGCTGTTCAAGTTCCTCGAATCGCGGGGCATCTTGACCGTGGACTGGGACCGCCTCACGGGCGGGCTCCTGGATCTGACACAGACCGCCTCGATGGAGACCCCGCCGCCCTGGGTGAACACGTTCCTCTCGACGCTCTCCGTTGGGGCCGGCTTCACCGGGGGCTTCCTCGTCGGCTTCAAGAAAGGATAGTTTTCAGCGGCGGGCGATCTCGTCTTCGTCCCGGATGATCTGGACCTCCGCCTCGCCGCTCGTGTGCTCGTTGACCAGATCGTAGAAGTCGTTTTGCAGCCCTGCCGGGAAGGTCAGGACCCCGATCCAGGAGCCATCCGCCTGCCACTCCTCCCGTTCTAGGTCTCCGAACTGCCGGATCTGGGCCTGGGCGCTCCCGGCATAGTCCGGTGGGACCTGGACGGCCATGGTTACCTCGTCGAACCGGATCGGGATCACGGGTCGCAACGCATCGAGAGCGTCCTCGACCTGTGACTCGACCCGCTCCATCGGGTCGACGTCGAACCCGGCCTCCTCCAGGGCGTTCTCGATTCGATCCGGGGGGTGCGGGGCGTCGTCCATCTGTGGGTTCACGGCGTTGCGCGCGATCCGGTCGATGAGTTCGCGGCGCTTGCGTTCGAGCATCTTCCGGCGCTGTTCGGCGGTGATCTGGATCTCCCCGCGCTCGATCACCTGCGGGATGATCTCCATCGGATCCGTGGTGTCAAAGACTTTCTCGACGTCCGATTCGGCCGGTCGATCGCCTCGCGAGGCGTTCTCGAAGACGTCCCGGGCCGCGATCACGTCCTCCAGGTCCCCATCGAACTCCCCACGTTTGATCGCGAGGGCCGCGTCCGGATCGACGAGGACCTCGAAGCGCGCCCCGTGGGACTCGAGCCGCGCCGTCACTGCATCGTCAAGTGATATCATGGCCTGCGCTACGGCGTGGAGCGTGAAAAATGTAGCACGTCACTCCGGCAGGGCGGCTTCGATCTCCTCGTTGGTGAGTTGGATGTACTGCTCGGACTCGGCGTCCACCGTCGCCGCGCCCACGCCCGCGGGATCGAGGGGCTCCTCCTGGACCGAGCCCAGAGCCTGGAGTCCGAGTTCGACGGCCTCGGCCAGTTCGATTTCGGGGTCGTACTCGGCTTCGAGAGACGACTGGATCTCCTCCCGATCGGAGCCGATGGCGATCGCCTGCCACTCGTAGGGCGTACCACTCGGGTCCGTCTCGAAGAGGCGTGGCTGGCCGTCGTCCAGTCCACCGACCAGCAGGGCCACGCCGAAGGGCCGGGCCCCGCCGATCTGGGTGAACTGCTGGATGTGATCGGTCACGTCCTTGGTGAGCGTTTCGACCCCGATGGCCTGCTCGTACCGCAGTCGCTCGACCTGGGCGTCCCGGCGGGCGAAGTCGATCAGTCGGCGGGCGTCGGCGACGTGGCCAGCACTCGCGATGCCGACGTGATCGTCGACCTTGTGGAGTTTCTCCACGGAGTCCTGTTCGACCAGCGGGGATCGAACCGGCTTGTCGACGATCAGTGCAACCCCGTCGCTGGCTCGCACCCCGATGCTCGCCGTGCCTCGCTTGACTGCCTCCCGGGCGTACTCGACCTGGTAGAGTCGGCCGTCCGGGGAGAAGATGGTGATGCCACGATCGTACGCTTGCTGTTGTTGTCCTTGCATTTAGAGATCCCGGGGTGTTGCCCCGACGAAGGTGTCCGCGCACTCGACGTCGACGCGGTCCTCCCGCAGGTGGGCGGTCGCCTCACCGTCGCGAAAGGTCACGGCCGTCGAGTCGGTCACGGCTGGCGGTCCCTGCAGGAACGACCGCCTGGTGGCTCGAACTGTTCCGCCCACCCCCCGAACGCCGACCCGAACCGGCTGGTCCTGGACGGAATCGACACACGCGATTGCGGCCCGGGCCTGCTCGACGGTCCCTCGGCGGACCCGAACGAGCGCCCAGCCACCGCCGGGATACAGGTCGGTCTCCAGGACACGCGGATCAACCTCGGCGCTTCCGGGATCGCCCAGAAGCGTCCGTGTCGCCGTCCAGACCGCCTCCTGGAGGGGTCGCTCCGCGAGGGTGACATCCGGCCACGTCTCTATCTCGACGGCGAGATAGCGATAGCGCGGTCGGAGGTGTTTCGGGAGGTGGCGCACGGCAAGGGGTTACACGTGGACTGTTGTAACTCCACGGATCGAGGTGGTCTCAGCTTTCGGGCTCGGAGACGGTGACCCCCGGCCCCACGGTGTCCGGGTCCCGCCGGTGTCGATTCCGCTCGGCGATGGTTCGCCAGGCCGCCAGTCCCTGCTGGATCGTTTCGTGGTCGAAGCCGATCTGGGCACCCACCGCGAACAACTCCCGCGGCCCGCGAACCTGTAGATGGCTCGATGGGGCTCCAGAAACGACAAACGGCGCGCCCGCATCAGCGACGAGTTCGTGGAGTTTTCGGAGCGCTTTGATCGCTCGCACTCGGTCGCCGCCACTCGATCGGAGCACGGGACCGAGATTTAACTCCAGTGCGACGTCGTTTGCGGCGGCGGTCTGGGCGATTACGTGGTTGACGTCCCCGGCCCCGCCCATGGGATCGGCGAGGACGTCCACCTGGGCTTGCTCGACCACGAAGCGATTCATCTCCGGATCGCGACCCTGGACGAGAAGCACTTCGGCTTCGGGCCGGCGATTCCCGATCGCGCCGCTTGCCCGCCCCGGTTCGTCGGCGGTGATCTCGATGCCCTGGACCACGTCGATGCCGTGGGTCTCTGCGATGGCCTCGTGATCGACCGCTGCGGGCGTGGACTGACGATTCCTGACGACCAGGCCCTCGAACCCGGCGTTTTTCACAGTCAGCCCGAACCTGTCGGGGGTTGTCGGCCCGTCCTCGCGAACGCGGACGGATTCGTACATCTCAGGAGAGGGCCTCCCGGGCGTTTTCGAGGGCGTTCTCCCGGTTGGCCGGGTAGGCCTCGACCTTCGCCCGGAGGGTGATGCCGTCGCCGCGTGTGACCTCGCCACGGGCGGCGGCCTGCTTGTCCAGTGTCACGTAGAAGGCGTTGTTGTCGTCGAGTCGATCCCCCAGTTCGTCCAGGAGTTCGGCCATGTTCACCCCGTCCCGGAGGCGCTCGAAGACGTGTTCGATCTCGTCGGTGCGTTCCAGTCGGGCGCTGAGGACGACGATTCGATCGCCGTGATGGCCCTCCCCGACCGAGGACTCGATTTCGGCCTCCGGCGGGAGCAACGTCCGGAGTGCCGAACGCACGCGGTCCTCGGCCTCCGTCTCGTAGCAGAAGGCCCGGAGGTCGACGTAGTGGAAGGGAAGGCCCATGCCCGCTCAGTCGTCGGTCTCCTCGGGGGCGGCCTCGAGGTGGTCCTCGGGGACGCCGGCCTCCTGGCCGTCCTCGAAGGACACGGTGTAGTTGGCGTCGCCGAACATGGTCTCGACGACCTGTGTCACGGTCCCGATCTCGCCGTCGAAC
The DNA here is from genome assembly GCF_001886955.1 of Halodesulfurarchaeum formicicum. Classification (NCBI taxonomy): domain Archaea; kingdom Methanobacteriati; phylum Methanobacteriota; class Halobacteria; order Halobacteriales; family Halobacteriaceae; genus Halodesulfurarchaeum; species Halodesulfurarchaeum formicicum. The sequence continues at coordinate 556,644 of NZ_CP016804.1, forward strand.
TCGCTGTGCTCGTCGTGCAGGAGCACCTCGTCGTCTTCTTCGAATGGCATATCACGGGATATTTCCCCGGCTCATTAAAGTCAACCGGTCTCTTTTCCGGTGCGCCATCCGAACTCCTGGTCGCAGACTTGTGGTTCGAGAACCGGCCCGAAAATCCGAACTCGCTCGTCGCCGTGGTCGTCAGTCGATACGGTCGATGGTCTCTTCGTCTTCACGGCCCAGTACGAGCTTCCAGACCAGGGCGATCAGGATGAGCGCGACACCGACTTTGAGGATTGTGCGTCCCATACCTGTTACTAAGTGGTAATACGTTATACACTTTCTGGCGAGCGGGGCCGTTCAGGTCTCGATGTGGTCGGTGATGTTCTCGCGAATGATGGTTTCACAGTAGCGACACTGCACCCCGGTATCGAGTACGTCGAAGTGTGTGTTCACTGGCTCGCCCGCGTTGGTGATGCAGTTGGTGTTCGGACAGGTGAGCACGCCGACCACTGACTCGGGCCGATCGACCCGGGACTTCTCGATGACCTCGTATTCCCGGATGATGTTGATGGTGGCATCCGGCGCGATCAGGGAGAGCACGTCCACCTCGTCCTGGCTGAGTTCCATCCCCTCGACTTTCACCACGTCTTTGCGCCCGAGCCGGTCGCTCGGGACGTTGATGCCGACACTCACCGTCTCGCCCTCGGTGCCGTCGATGCCGAGGATGGCAAGCACCCGGAGGGCCTCGCCGGCGGTGACGTGGTCGATGACGGTCCCGTTCTCGATCTTGCTCACGCGGAGTTCGGTGTCTGGCTGGGTCATAGTAGCATATCCAGGAGTGCCATTCGCACTGGCACGCCGTTGTGGGCCTGTTCGAAGTACGTCGCACCTGGCAGGTCATCCACGTCCGCTGCGATCTCGTCGACCCGGGGGAGCGGGTGGAGGACGGTCAGGTCCTCGTTGTACTCACGGATGGTCTCGGCGTCGAGACGGTACTTGCCGGCGACGGCGTGGTACTCGTCCTCGTCGGGGAACCGCTCGCGCTGGATCCGGGTGACATAGAGCACGTCGAGTTCCGAGAGGATCTCCTCGTAGCCCTCGTGTTCGCGGACCTGGGCCCCCTGTTCGTGGAGGTCATATCGGACACTTCGGGGGAGACGAAGGGAGTCGGGGCTGATGAAGTGCTGGCGGGTGTCGAAGTTCGTCAGCGCCTGGGCCAGCGAGTGGACGGTTCGACCGTACTTCAGGTCGCCCATGATCCCGATCGTAAGGTCATCGAGTCCGACTTCCTCCCGGATGGTGAACAGATCGAGCAGCGTCTGGGTCGGGTGCTGGCCGGCCCCGTCCCCGGCGTTGAAAAGCGGGACGTCGATGAACTCCGAGGCCATCGTGGCCGCGCCCTCCATCGGGTGGCGCAACACGATCCCATCGGCGTAGCCCTCCAGTACCCGAAGCGTATCCGCGAGGGTTTCACCTTTGCTCACACTCGAGAACTCGACCGGCCCCATGTCGATCGTGTCCCCGCCCAGGCGCTTGATGGCCGTCTCGAAACTCATCTTCGTCCGGGTGCTGGGCTCGAAGAAGGCGAGTGCGAGCAGGGCCCCCTCGTGTCCGCTTGCTGCCTGCGGGTCGGCGGCGAAGTCGGCGGCCCGGTCCAACACCGCCTCGATATCCGCCCGCGAGAACTGTTTCGCGGAGATCACGTGCTCGTGACGCATTACTCTCACTCGCTCGTGGAACGGTCTTGAATCTCCCGTTTGGCGGGCACGGCCCGGCCGGTCCTTTATCAGAGAGGACCGGACCAGAAGGCCCATGCTCGCCGTGACTGGGGGGAAAGGTGGCACCGGCAAGACGACGACCGCGCTGGGACTGGCCGTCACGCTCGCCGAGCGCCGTCGCGATCCGATCGTCATCGACGCGGACGTGGACATGCCGAACTTGCACATCCGGGCGGGCACTGACGATTCCGGGCTGGCCGCCCTCGCTGCGGGCACGCCGATCGAGGCGGCGGCGACGCCCGCCGAACGCTATCCCGGCGTGTCGATCGTCGGGGCCACCCCCGGGACCGATCTGGAACGCGCGCTCCGACAGGTCCGGACCGAGCGTCCGGTGATCCTCGATGGGGCTGCCGGGGCCGACGAGCGCGCAGTGACGCCGCTGCGACACGCCGACGCTGCGGTCGTCGTCGCGCGGCAGACTCCTGCGGCCGTCACGGATAGCGTGAAGTCGGTCCGGATGAGTCGGGCCGTCGATGCACCGCTCGCCGGGGTAATTCTCAGCCGCGCCGCGGCCGTGCCGGCGTCGGTCGAAACCGCACTTGGCGTGGAGCCGCTGGTGCCCGTCCCGTCGGTTTCGGATCCGATCGCCCACGATCAGGCCCGCGTGGCGTACGACCGGATTCTCGACGAGTGGGCGAACGCTTAATGTCCCGGGAACCAACCGTTCAGGGGATGGCGGAGAAACTCTCCACCGGGGTCGAGGTACTCGACCGCGAACTCGCCGGCGGGCTTCCGGCCGGGAGCGTCGTCGCCTACCAGGCCCCCGCCGCGAGCCAGGGAGAGTTGCTCCTCTACGAGTTGACCCGGCCCCGGGAGACGCTGTATCTCACCACCATTCGGACCGAGGACGCTGTCGCGGACGCGATTGCGGCCGCCAAGGCACCGACGGGCGAGCCGAAGATCGAACTCGTGACCGGGGAGGATCCGATCGACTCGACCCGCCGGGCCGTTCGCAACGCTTTCGAGGGCATGACGGTGATCATCGATCCCATCGACCCCCTCGAACGGGCCGATCGGGCCCGCTACGAGCAACTGCTCAACGAGATTCGAAATCACATGATCAACACGGGCGGGATCGCCTTCCTGCACGCCCTGGAGGGGCCGAATCCGCCGGCTCACCGGGAGACTACCCAGCACATGGCGGACGTGGTGCTGGATCTCGATGTCGATCGAAAGGGGAGCGAGATAGACAGCCGGCTCACCGTGCAGAAGTATCGCGGCGGGAAGATTCCCAGCGAGTCGATCAAACTCGACCTCACCGAGCGCGTGCGGGTCGATACGAGCCGGGATATCGCCTGATTACTCCTCGAGTTCGTCCACGTCGAGTTCGTCCATGATCTCGTCGGCGTCGACGTCGGCGTCTTCGAGGGACGCCTCGATGTCGCCGAGTCCGCCGCCCATGCCACCCATGCCGGGCATCGCGGGCGCGCCGTCGATGATCTCCTGGACGATGACCCGATCGATGTCCAGCTTCTCGATGACGTCACCGAGGATCTGCTGTTTGGACATCATCCACTGCTGGTTGAACTGTAGTTGTGGGTTGCTCTCGATGTAGAGGGTCTCCTTCTCGACGGTCTGGACTTCCGTTTCGGTCTCGCCCTCCTCGTCTTCGACCTCCACTTCCTCCTCGAGTTCGTCGGTCGCGAGGTGCATGTCCAGTTCGACGTCGAAGAAGGTCTGGAGCAGGCCCGAGGCCTGTTCGACCGGATCCTCGACGGTGTCGAGGATTTCGTACTCGTACTCGACGTCCTGGCCGGCCAGCGGGTGGTTGAAGTCCACGCGGGCGCGGCCGCCGATGATCGTCTCGACGTGCCCGTGCTGCCCGTCGATGTCCACGTGTGCACCGGGGTAGCGGTCGTCTTCCGGGATCTTCTCGGCGCTGACAGTACGGACTTCGTCCTCGTTGTACTCGCCGAAGGCTTCGGCGGCGGGCACGACCACGCTGCCGGAGTCACCGACCTCCCGACCAACGATGTCGGACTCGACGGCGGGGAAGAGGTGACCGTCACCCAGCACGATCGTCCGCGGGGCGAACTCCTGGTCCTCCGTGTCAACCCCTTCCGCTTCAGCGACCTCCTTGTCGGTCGTGTCCACGAGGTCGCCGCCCTCGACTGTTCGGGCGGTGTACGCCACTTTTACGAAGTCGCCGTTCTGGAGACCCGACTCCTCGGCGGTCTCCGCCGCATCATCGGCCGATTCGGCCGTCTGTTCGTCACTCATACCCCAAGGGAGTTCCGTTCGACCCTTAAGAATCACGGTCCGATCACAGCCGCTCGCTCGCATCGCAACGTTTAGACCCCTGCCCGTGACAAGGTCACAGACACTCATGTCATCAGCCGACGCGTCGGGCGAGTCCACAGCCGAGGACATGCCCGAGCTCACATATCCCGAGGAGGACTGGCCCGGATTCATCCGCGAGCATCTGGGCCCGTCGCTTCTCTGGGCGTTGCTCGGTATCGGCGGCAGTCACATCGTCCTGGCGCCGACCCTCGGTGGCCTCTATGGGATGTTCGGGATCTGGGTCATCGCCATCATCTACCTGGCGAAATACGGGGGCTGGGAGCTGGGCATCCGGTACAACTACGGTATCGGACGCAATCCAGTCGAGGGCTATGGGGACCTCCCCGGGCCGGACCACTGGGGACAGGTCTTCACGATGTTGGTCTACCTGGTGGGCTGGACGGTCATCCTCGCCTCGGTGGGCTTTAGCGCGGCGACCTTCCTCGCGGCGCTGGTGCCCTCACTTTCCGCCATTCAACTGTACCTCCTGTTGATCGGCTTCGCGGTGGCCCTGACCATCGTCTCCCGCTATGCCTGGATCGAGAACCTGATGAAACTCTTCGTCATCGTGCTTGGGGGCCTCATCGTTCTGGGCGTGTTCGTCTCGCCGCCGTCGCCGTCGCTGGTCGCCGAGACGGCGTTCTCGGTGCCCGATCTGACCGCACCGGTCTTCCTGGGGATCTTCGCCGCCCTCGCGGGGTACGCCCCGACCGGCCTGAGCACCACCGTCACGATCGGGAGCTGGAGTCTCGCGAAAGAGCAGGGCGCACGGGCCCTGCGCCGCAAGGATTACGACCCGACCGACGAGCGCTTCCAGGAGTACATCGCGAGCTGGATGCGAACCGGGACCCGGGACTTCCGGGTCGCCTTCGGCTTTAGCTTCCTCCTCCTCGTGAGCATGATTCTCCTGGCAACCTCCGTCTTCTATCCCACGCCGCCACAGGATCAGAACCTCGCGATCGCGATCGGGAGCATCCTCCAGGAGGGCTTTGGCGACTGGACGTTCTACCTGGTGGTCGCCGGCGCGTTCGCGGCGCTTTACTCCACCGTCATCACGGTCATGGACGGCGCCGCGCGGGTCAACGCCGACACGCTCCCGCTCGTGCTGGAACGTGAGATGGACACCGACCGCCTTCGTCGCGGGTTCATCCTGCTCATGGGGACGGCGAGTGTCATTCCGATTCTGGTCATCGGGCAGTTGCCGGTCACCCTGATGGTGTTCTCCGCCGCGCTGATGGCGATCCTCCAGGTCTTCTTCTACTTCGCGAACTACTACATCGTCCGGAAACACCTTCCCGAGGCCTTCCAGCCCGACCGGGCCCACACGATCTACTATGCCGTCACGATGTTGCTCGTGCTCGGATTCGGCATCATGGGCGGACTGAGTCGACTCGGCCTCGTCGGCTGATCGAAACCCGCACTTTTCTACCCCGGGCCCCTCCGGCCGGGCATGTACGAAGTCGAGATGAAGGTCCAGGCGGCCCACGAGCCCGTTCGGGCGGCTCTGGAGCGGGAAGGCGCCCGCTCCCTGGGCCGTGTGGAGCAAGTAGATGTGTACTTCGACGCCCCGCACCGCGATTTTGCGGCCCGGGACGAAGCCCTCCGATTGCGCGAGGAGACCGACGCCGAAGGCACGACCACGGCGCTCACCTACAAGGGCCCGAAGGTCGATGACACGTCGAAAACCCGTCAGGAGTTCGAAACGACGGTCGGCTCCCGCGGGGAGATGCAGGCGGCCCTTTCGGCCCTGGGATTCGAACCGGCTGCGACCGTCGAGAAGACCCGCGAACGCTTCGAACTCGACGGGATCGTCGTCTCCCTCGATACGGTTTCGGGGCTGGGAGAGTTCGTCGAGGCCGAAGCCGAGGCCACGGAAGCCGACATCGAGGCGACCCGGGAGGCCGTCGCAGCGGTCCTCTCTCGCCTCGATCTCGACCCCGAGGCACAGATCCGCCGTTCGTACCTCGGATTGCTCCTGGACGACTGATGCACCAGAGACATGAGCGCCGACAAATAAGTTTTCGCAAGTTATAGGAGCGGCCATCGGATAGGTTCTCTAATGACCGATCGGAACATCCGCATCCAGTCCCTCGACCGGGGCGCGGTCGAGGACCAGGAGATCGAGATCGTCGAACGAAAGGGGATCGGCCACCCCGACTCGATCTGTGACGGCATCGCCGAGGCCGTCTCTCGCGCGCTTGCGCAGGCCTATCTCGATCGCGTCGGCAAAGTCCTTCATTATAACACCGACGAGACCCAGCTGGTCGCCGGTGACGCCGCTCCGGCCTTCGGCGGTGGCGAGGTCGTCGAGCCGATCTACATTCTCATCGTCGGCCGCGCCACCAAACGCTACGAGGGCCAGGAGATCCCCGTCGACTCGATCGCCCTGGAGGCGGCCCGGAACTACCTCCGGGAGAACCTGCCCAACCTCGATCTCGAAACTGATGTCATCGTGGACGTCCGGCTCGGCGAGGGCTCGGGGGACCTTCAGGAGGTCTTCTCCGAGGACGGCGGCACCGTCCCGATGGCCAACGACACGAGTTTCGGCGTCGGTCACGCCCCGCTCTCGGAAACCGAACAGATCGTGTACAACACCGAGCGACGGCTGATCGAGGACTTCGGCGAGGACCACCCCGCGCTGGGCCAGGACATCAAGGTGATGGGCAAGCGCGAGGGCTCGACCATCGATCTCACCGTCGCCGCCGCGCTCGTGGATACCTTCGTTCCGAACATGGAGGCCTACGAGGCCGAGATCGACGCGATCAGGGAGTATGTCACCGACCTTGCCTACGAGTACACGGACCGGGAAGTTCGAGTGCACGTCAACACCGCGGACGACACCGCCGCGGGTGCGATCTATCTCACGACGACCGGCACCAGTGCCGAACAGGGTGATGACGGGTCGGTCGGCCGGGGCAACCGGGCCAACGGGCTGATCACGCCGAACCGGTCGATGTCCATGGAGGCCACGAGCGGCAAGAACCCGGTCAATCACATCGGGAAGATCTACAACCTCCTCTCCACGAAGATCGCCATGGAAGTCGTCGAGGAGGTCGAGGGCATCCGTGATCTCCGGGTCCGGCTGCTCAGCCAGATCGGGAGCCCGATCGATCAGCCACACGTCGCCGACCTCCACGTCGTCACGGAGTCGGGCTACGAACTGGGCGACGTGGACCCCGAGATTCGCCGGATCGTGGACGAGGGACTGGCCAGCGTGGAGGACGTGACCGCGGCGGTCATCCGCGGCGAGCTATCCACGTTCTGAGCCTTCGAAGGGCGCTTTAACCGCGGGGTCTTTCTTGGGGTATGCAGGTACCGGGAGCGGACGTGGTCATCGTCCGCCACGGGGACATCGGGGTCAAGTCCAGCCGGGTCCAGTCCTGGATGGAGGAGACCCTGGCAGCGAACCTCGAGGCGACCCTCGACGCCTGGGACGTTCCCGGCCGCGTCGAGCAGCACTGGGGCCGGCTCTTCGTCCGGACTCGGGAGCCCGAGATGGCCGCCAGGGCGGCGGCGACCGTTTTCGGGATCGTGTCGGCCAGCCCCGCACGCACCGTCGAGCCGACCCTCGACGCGATCAGCGAGGCCCTGGCCGAGACCGCGCGGGCGACCTACGACGGGGGCTCGTTTGCCGTCGACGCGAGCCGGGCCGGCGACCACGACTTTACGAGCCAGGACGTCGGCCGGGTCGGGGGCGACGCGATCTGGACGGCCGTCGCGGACGAGTTCGAGCCCGAAGTCGACCTGGACGACCCCGACCACCGCTTCGAGGTCGAAGTGCGGGACGGCGAGGCCTACGTCTTCACCGAGCGGTTCGACGGGCCGGGTGGCCTCCCCGTCGGCACCCAGGAACCGCTGGTCGCGCTGGTGAGCGGCGGGATCGACTCGCCAGTCGCGGCCTGGCTCGCGATGAAGCGTGGCGCACCCGTCATCCCCGTCTATCTCGATCTCGGGCCGTATGGTGGGGCCGACCATCGCGCCCGGGCCATCGAAACCGTCTCGCGGCTGGCCGCCCACGCACCGGGACAGGATTGGTCGCTGCGGATCGCGCCGATCGGGGAGCCACTCGAAGCCCTCGATGACCGGGTTGGGGACACCCGGATGCTCTCGGTCCGGCGGCTCATGCTGATGGTCGCGGGGGAGATCGCCGCCGAGACCGGGGCCCGCGGAATCGTCACCGGGGAGTCGATCGGCCAGAAATCCAGCCAGACGGTGACCAATCTCCAGGTCACCGACCGGGTGACTGACTGGCCAGTCCATCGCCCGCTGCTCGCCCTGGACAAACAGGAGATCATCGCGAAAGCCCGGAAAATCGGCACCTACGAGACCGCAACCGTCGACGCGGGATGTAATCGGATTGCGCCCGACCAGCCCGAGACCCAGGCTCCCATCGAACGCGTCGAGGGGGCCGAACCTGATGAACTGCCGGCCTGGGCGAGACAGGCCGCGGCGGCAGTAGACATACAGGCCATCGAGCCCTCGGTCGACCTGCACAAGCCATGACCGAGGTCTGTCTCCGCGGCCAGCCCGAGACTGACATCCAGGAGGCGCTGTTGGCCTACGAGACCGCGCGCTCGGCGCTGGCTCCCTACCAGCACCACCACCCCTTCGAGAACACCATCGCCGTCGAGACGGTGAGCCTGGGCGCGGCGATCTCGCTTTTGAACGACCTCGACTGGTATCTCGCCCGCACCACCCAGGGGACGCTGCTCCGGGACCCCTCGGTCTCGACTTCGGAGTGGCTCTCGCGTGACCTTGCCGAACAGGTTCGAAACGGCGAGATCCCGCCGGATGCCACCGGCCAGTACCTCAAAGTCTACGGCCTCGCGGACCGGGAACTCATCGAGCCGATGTACGTGACCCGCCGCGAGGACTCGATCCCGGCCTATGACCTCGCCGACGTCGAGGCGACCGTCGTGGTCAGGGTCACAGAGCGGGAGTTCGAGCGTGGGTAGGTGCGAGATCGTGGATATTTCGACCGGTGGAACAGGATAAAACTTACACGAGCGTGGGTCCATTCCCTGCCCATGGAAGAGCGAGTGCTTCTCGTCGGCGGTGGCGGCCGGGAACACGCGATCGCCCGCGCCCTCTCGACGGCCACGCTGTTTGCGTACAGTAGCAATCGGAACCCGGGTATCGCCGACCTCGCGAACGAGGTTCGAATCGGCTCGGAGACGGACACCGAGGCGATCGTCGACTTCGCGACCGAGATCGAAGCGACCCTGGCGATCATCGGGCCCGAGGCGGCGCTCGCTGCCGGCGTCGTGGACGCGCTGGATGAGGCCGGGATCTACGCGTTCGGCCCACGCGCTGACCAGGCCCGCCTGGAGACGGACAAGGCCTACCAGCGGGAGTTCATGGTCGAGCACGGGATCGACGCCCGGCCCGAATTCGAGACCTTCGAATCGGTCGAGGAGGCTGTCGCGTACGTCGAACGCGTCGATGGCGACGTGGCAGTCAAGCCCCGGGGGCTCACGGGCGGGAAGGGCGTTCGAGTGACCGGCGATCAGGTCTCGAACGCCGAAGCGGTCGAGTACATGCGGGAGAGCGGGTACGACGAGTGGGTCATCGAGGAACGACTGCTGGGTGAGGAGTTCACCGTCCAGGCCTTCGTCGCCAACGGGACGCTCCGGCCGACACCGGCCGTCCAGGATCACAAACGCGCCTACGAGGGTGACGAGGGGCCCAACACGGGCGGCATGGGCTCGTACAGCGATGCCCGCGCCATTCTGCCCTTCATGACGGCCGCGGACTACGAGGCCGCCGTCGAGGTCCTGCAGGAGACCGTGGACGCGATGGCTGACTATCGCGGGGTCCTCTACGGCCAGTTCATGCTCACTGCCGACGGGCCGAAAGTGATCGAGTACAACGTTCGGTTCGGTGACCCGGAGGCCATGAACACGCTCCCGGTACTCGAAACCGATTTCCTCGACGTTCTGACGGCGGCCCGGGAGGGAGACTCGCTGCCGCCGCTCTCCTTTCGGAACCAGGCGACGGTGTGCAAGTACGCCGTCCCCGAGGGCTACCCGACCGACCCTACCGCGGGGGCCAGGGTGACCGTCGACGTGGACGCAGTCGAGGACACTGATCTCTTCTATGCCTCCGTCGACGAGCGCGAGGACGGCCTCTACACGACGACCTCTCGTTCCTTTGCGGTGCTCGGGCGGGGCAAGACCATCGCGGCCGCCGAAAACCGGGCCGAGGCTGCACTCGCTGACGTCGGTGAGGGTTTTCACGTTCGGCACGACATCGGCACCGAGGCCCTGATCCAGACCCGCATCGAGCATATGCGCTCGCTCCGCGGGGACAACTGAGCCGAACCGCTTTTTGGGAGTCATAGTCCAGGTGAGGTATGAACGCCGCCGTTCCGCTCCTGGCATTACTCACGGGCTTGCTCACGGGTGTCGTCTTCGGACTGCTCAAGGCCCCGATCCCTGCCCCGCCGAGCATCTCCGGCGTGCTGGGCATTCTGGGGATCTATCTCGGCTACGTCGCCATCGAGGGGACCGAAATTGGCGTGGACCTGCTGGCGATCCTCGGCCTCCGCTGATCAGTAGGACCGTTCTTCCGGTTCGTAGGTGACCGACTCGCTTTCGAGGATCGCCGGCCGATAGAAGAGTTCCGGGTCACCGTCCCGCCAGTTCACGAGCGTGTGACGGAGCCACTCCTCGTCGCGTCGCGTTTGATGTTCGGCCCGCCAGTGAGCGCCCCGTGACTCGGGTCGGGCGAGTGCACCCATCGTGATGACCTCCGCGAGGTCGATGACGTTCCGGGTCTCGATCGTCTGCTGGAGGTCGGTATTGAAGGTTCGTGATGGGTCCGTGACCGTGACATCCTCGTATGCCTCACGCGCGTCGCTGATGTCCTCCAGTGCCGTCTCCAGGCCCTCGCCCTCCCGGAAGACGTTGACGTGGGCGGTCATTGTCTCCTGGACCTGTTCGCGGACCTCGACGTGGCCCCGATCGCCGTCGCCTGTTAGTAACTCCTCGACGCGTTCTCGCTCGGCAGCCACGGCTTCGCCGAGGAGTGCGCCGGGTTCGAGATCGCGACCGTCCGGGACGACGTCGGTTTCAGCACCCCCCGCTCCCAGCTCGGTCGGCCACTCGCGGTCCTCGCGTGCTACGTCCGGGTCGGGTCCGACCTCGATCGCTGGTGGGTCCAGATCCACGCCCGCGGCGTGTCGGCCGGCTTCGGCCCCGAAGACGAACAGTTCCGGGAGCGCGTTCCCGCCGAGGCGGTTCGCCCCGTGGAGGCTCACGCAGGCCGCCTCGCCGGCCGCATAGAGCCCCTCGATACAGGTCGACCCGTACTCGTCGGTCTCGATGCCGCCCATGGCGTAGTGCTGGCCCGGCTTCACCGGCATGGGTTCTTCGAGCGGATCGACGCCCTCGAAGTGTCGGGCCAGGCCGACGATGTTCTCCAGGCGGTCCATGATCCGCTCTTCGCCCAGGTGACGCATGTCGAGTTTGACGTGGCCATCGCCGAAGCCACGTCCTTCCTGGATCTCGGTCAGTTCCGCCCGGGAAACCACGTCACGGGAGGCGAGTTCGCCCTCGTCGGCGGCGTACCCGCGCTCGAACATGAACCGCTCGCCCTCGCTGTTGAAGAGGCGGCCCCCCTCGCCGCGGACGCCTTCCGTGATGAGCACGCCGGTCGAGGGCAGGGTCGTCGGGTGGAACTGGATCATCTCCATGTCCTCCAGGGGGACACCCACCCGGTAGGCCATCGCCATCCCGTCGCCGGTGTTCGCCACGGCGTTGGTCGTGTGGTCGTACACCTGGCCGAGGCCGCCCGTGGCAAGAATCACCCCGCCGGTGGCCCGGAACCCTTCCACGGCCCCAGTTTTGAGGTCCAATGCGGTGACCCCGTGACAGGTTCGGTCGTTCGGGTCGGGTTCGTCGGTCACCGCCAGGCGAGTGACGAAGTACTCCTCGTAGACGGTGATCCCGCGCTTGATGACCTGTTCGTAGAGGGTGTGCAGGAGGTGGTGGCCGGTTTCCGCGCCGGCGTAGGTCGTGCGAGGGAAGGAGAGCCCACCAAACGGGCGCTGTGAGACCGTCCCGTCCTCGTCCCTGGAGAAGGGCATCCCCCAGTGTTCGAGTTGCATCACTTCTTTGGGCGCTCGCCGGGCGAAGGTCTCGACCGCGGGGGCGTCAGCCAGATAGTCCGCGCCCTTCATCGTATCCTTCGCGTGGGCCTCCCAGGAGTCGCCGGACTGCAGCGCGGCGTTGATTCCGCCTTCAGCGGCCCCCGTGTGGCTCCGCACCGGGTGGAGTTTCGAGACGATAGCCACGTCAGCCCCGGCCTCCTGGGCCGCGATGGCTGCCCGCAGGCCGGCTCCGCCGCCGCCGATCACGAGGACGTCGTGTTCGTACATGGTTACCAGAATTTCAGGTCCGCCTTCGTCGCGTCGCGTTTGAGTTGCTGGATATGTTCGGTGAGCGGGATCTCCTGGGGACAGACCGTCGTGCAGGAGAACTGGGTCTGACACCGCCAGACGCCATCGGTTTCGGTCAACAGCTCCAGTCGCTTTGCTTTGCGATCCTCGCCCTCCCGCTCGTCGGCGTAGAAGCGATACCCCTTGTTGATGGCCGCCGGTCCCAGATAGACGTCCTCGTCGGCGGCGATGGAACAGGAGGAGGTACAGGCCCCACACCAGATACACCGGGTGCTCAGCTTGATCGCTTCGCGGTTCTCCCGGCTCTGTTTGCGCTCTTCGAGTTCCCCGGGTGGTGGGTCGTCGGGGTCGAAGTACGGTTCGACCGCCCGCATCCGTTCGTAGAAGTCATCCATGTCCACGACGAGGTCCTTGACGACCGGGTGATGGGGAAGCGGTTCGATCCGGATCGGCGTCGAGAGCTCGTCGATCTGGGTCTTGCACCCGAGGCGTTGCTTGCCGTTGATGAACAACGCGTCCGACCCGCAGACCCCCTGCCGACAGGAGTGTCTGAAGGTGAGCGATGGGTCCTGTTCGTCCCGGGCCTCGATCAGGGCGTCGAGGACTGTCATCCCCTCGTGGGGCTGGACATGGAAGTCCTCGAAGTGGGCCTCGGTCTTGGACTCGACCTCCGGATCGTAGCGGAATATCTGCAACTCGACTGTCTCGTCCTCAGCCTGGGGCTGTGTTTCCGATCCCTTGAGCCTGCTCGTGTCCGGGTCGACCGACTCTGCCATCAGTTCACCACCCCCGCGAGGGCAACCGAAACCCGGAGTCCCTGGACGACCAGGATTGTCCCGGCGATGGCCAGCACCCAGGCGGTGACACGTCGTGCCCGCCCGGAGAGGCCCTCGTTGACCAGTGCGTTGTAGATCCCGTTGATCCCGTGAAAAGCCGCTGTCAGCAGGAAGACGACCATCAGCAGGAGGTAGGAGAGCCGATCCATGCGGAGCGCCGACCCCCAGAGCGTGACCTCGGCGGCGTGGTTCACGAAGTGTAGCCAGAGGAAGTGAAAGGCGAGCGTGAACAGGAGCACTACGGCGGTGACCCGCTGGAGGAACCAGGCGAGAGATCCGTGGCTGAACGTGGGTCGTGACCCCGTCATTACCAGGGAACGACCTCCGGCGGAAGGAAGACGGGGATACTCGCGAGCACGATCAGTGCCGTCACCACGAGTGAGGCGTAGAAGGTCTGGACCTGTCGTTCGAGGCCGATTCCCAGGTCCACCAGCAGGAGCCGAATCCCGTTTACCATGTGGAAGGCGGCCGCCGTGAGCAGGCCGACTTCCAGGACGCGTACCAGGAAAATCCCCTCCAGTCCCTGGAGCGTACGCGTGTAGAGATCTGCCTCGGCAGCGATGGCCTCCGGGTTCCCCGCCGCCGGAATCGCCGTGCTGAGGACCGCAATGTGGGCGAAGAGGTACCCGATGAGAACCCAGCCGGTGGCCTTGTGGAGGACCCAGGCCCACATTCCCGCCGAGAATCGCCGGAAGCGGCCGAAGTCCTCGATCCGGCCACGGTCGTAGGGCGCTGACATACCTGCTACGGCGACGGCAGCGCACAAAGAACTTTCCTCCCGAGTGTTACTCCTCACCCGCGGTGTGGGTGTCGGCAACCTCCTGTTCGATTACTGCCTGGGTGGCTTCATCCACTTCGACCAGGTGACAGAGCGGATTTCCAGGGTAGACCACCGGATTCTCCAGCACGCCGACGAGCAGCCCGGTCCAGGGGGATTCGATCGTCGTTCGCTCCGTCTTGAACGGGTTCGTGATAGTGGCGATCGTCTCACCCCCCTCCACCAGGTCGCCCCGTTCGGCGTGCATCTCGACGATGCCACCGCTCTCGGCCCTGAGCCAGGTTTTCTTCTCGGCGGTAATGATAGTGCGCCAGCCTGGCCAGTGAACTGGTTCGCCCGGCCACATCTCGAACTCGGCGAGCACGCTTGCCACGCCTTCGAGGGCCCGATCGATCAGTCCGCGCTGGAATCTGTGGGCCTCTCCCATCTCGACGGTGATCGTCGGGGCTCCGCTAGCAGTCGCTTCCCGGCGAAGCGTCCCCTCCGATCCTTCGGTGTCGATAATCACGTGTGAGCCGAAGGCGTGTGCGAGCCGGAAGACGTCTTCGCGGGCCATGTCACCGCGGGCATGGAGCATGTTCGTCCGGCCGCGAGTCGACGTGTGGAAGTCGATCCCCAGGTCCGCGGGCTCGATGAAGTTCGTGAAGATGGTGTGGGCCATTCGTTTGGCACTCGTACTCCATTGATCCCCCGGGAACGATCGATTGAGGTCCCGATCGTAGATGGGGAGGTAGCGCTGCTGTGCCAGGAAGGCCGGGACGTTGAGCACCGGGAGGAGGATCAGCGTTCCGTGGAGGTTCGAGTGATCCCAGTCGAGGGCGACCTCGCGAACGACCTCGATCCCGTTGAGTTCGTCCCCGTGGGCGGCGGCGGTCATGAACAGGGTTGGGCCTGGCTTCTCCCCGTTGACGATGGAGACCGGGATTCGGACGGGATCCCCGAGATACGTCTCGCTGATCCGGTAGCGGATGGTACTCGACTCGCCCGGGTCGACCTTTCCGCCACTGTAGGTGAACGCGCCCGCTGTCATGCCGGCACTTCGACTGGCAATGGTTAAGCCGTTGTCCCCAATTTGGGGGCCGATGCCGGGTTGGTTTATGACCCTTGGTGCCGTCTGTGGTGTTATGACCGAACCCGTTTCAGTCGGCGTCGTGAGTCTCCACAACAGCAAGGAGACCAAATCCATCCTCAACACTGTCAACGCGCTGGGCCATGAGGGACACTGGCTCCGGCAGAACAACCTCGTCGTCGAGATCGAGGACGGGCAGGCGACACTCGAACCGGACGTGGACATCATCGTGAACCGCATGTTGCTCTCGAATACGGAACAGCCGGCCGAACTGCTGGGGCTGGCAAAGAGTCTGGGCCAACTCCGACCGATGCTCAATCGCCCGGAGAGTGTCCTCACGGCCTTTCACAAGTTCTCGACGGCGACGCTGTTGGCCGATTCTGCGGTCCAGATACCGGACGCGGCCCTGGCGCTGGACGCCGACCGGTTGAACGTGCTGCGCGAGAAGTTCGGCGACGAGGCGGTCTACAAGACGGCGATCGGGACCCATGGCGGTGGGACCTGGAAGATCGGCCGCGACGAGTCGGTCAACCCCCGGGTCGGGGATCGGTATGCGTTCCTCCAGGAACTCATCGAGCAGACCGACGAACAGCGACAGTCCGATCTCCGGGTGTACGTGGTCGACGGGGAGATCGAGGGCGCGATGCGCCGGTGGGCCCCGGATAACGACTGGCGGACGAACGTGGCGCTGGGTGGCGAAGTCGAAGCGGTGCCGGACCTTCCCGAACAGGCCGCGTCGATGGCCGTCGAGGCCGCCGACATGATTGGACTGGACTACGCAGGCGTCGATCTCGTCGAGGGCGTCGACGGCTGGCATCTCCTGGAGGTCAACCCCACCGCCGGGTTCAGGGGGCTCTTCAAGGCGACCGGCCACAACCCCGCAGCCTCGATCGCGACGCTGGCCATCGAGACCGCAGGCGGATCGGTCGATCCGGACCAGGTCGAGCAGTTGGCCGGCGTCCTCGATGATTCGATGCCCGAGACCGTCTCCCAGACCAAACCCAACACACGGGAGCCGACGGAAGTAATCGGGTACACTGAGGAGGTGCTTGTCAGCGGCACGTCCGGCACCGAGCGGGTCGTGGCGAAGTCCGACACCGGGGCCGCCCGCACCAGCATCGACACCCGGTTGGCGGCCGAGATCGGCGCGGGGCCGATCAAGAGCATGACCAAGGTTCGCTCGGGCAGCATGAAGACGGGGAAGTCACGGCCCATCGTGGATATCGTGGTCGGGATCGGCGGCGATCGGCACACCGTGGCAGCCAGCCTGGAGGATCGGTCCCACATGGACTACTCGCTGTTGCTCGGCCGGGACATCTTGGAGCACTACCAGATCGACGTGAAGCGGACCATTGACAGCGGTAACGGGACGACAGAGGAGGAAGAGGAGGAGACTGGAGAGGAGTAAAGAACGGCGACGAGGATCCGATTCGACGGTTTTAAACCTAAACCCTGGATATGATCGGATGCGCTCCGTTGGTGTAGTCCGGCCAATCATCTTGGCCTTTCGAGCCGAGGACCAGGGTTCAAATCCCTGACGGAGCACTTTTCGAACGTAGTGAGAAAAT
Source organism: Halodesulfurarchaeum formicicum (assembly GCF_001886955.1). Lineage (NCBI taxonomy): Archaea > Methanobacteriati > Methanobacteriota > Halobacteria > Halobacteriales > Halobacteriaceae > Halodesulfurarchaeum > Halodesulfurarchaeum formicicum. Next base: position 573,333 of record NZ_CP016804.1, read on the forward strand.
GCGACGGAAAGGGATTTGACACCCTACCAGACGCGCAGCGAAGTGAGCACGTCTGGTTCTGGTTCAAATCCCTGACGGAGCACTGCAACGAGGGCCGGCCGTTTTGACCCGAGTGAAGCGCGCAGGGAAGAGATTTGAATCACGCAAATCCGACCGAAGGGAGGATTTGCCATCGGGTTCAAATTCCAAAGGGCATGCGAGACGCTCGCGGTTTGAGCGTCTCGGGAATAGCGAACGGGGAGAAACGACCCGTGAGCATGCGAGATGCTCGCGGTTTGAGCGTCTCGGGAATAGCGAACGGGGAACGGAGTGACCCCTGAGCAGCGAGACGCGAACGAAGTGAGAGCCTCGGTTTTGCGAGCGGTGGAACCGCGAGCACTGCAGCGAACGAGGGACCTCCCGTATCATGTGGCGAGAACGGACCGTTGATTAGTAATAGCCGCCCGAAGGGTTTTGAATCTTGGTAAAGTAACGAACCATATGGCTCGTGCCGATCCGGGACGGACGAACGGTCCTGACCGGGAAATTCGCCTGCTGAAGAATCCGGATGGGCAGTGGACGGCTCGCGACCTCAGCGTGGAGGTGACCGCACAGGGAGAGAGTCGGGAGGAAGCACTCGACAACCTCGACGCCGTCGTTGCGGCCGTCGAAGGTGACGGTGGCCATTCCCCGACGGATGACGAGATTCGGGACTTGGATGTCGATCCTGAAGTCGCTCGAACGCAGGAGGACGACCTCCCCGACATCTTGCAGTAGGAATGGTCACAAGGGATTTCTCCGGCGAAGACGTGTACAAAGTACTGGTCAACGTTGGCGGTTTTCGGCACGTCCGCACGACAGGTGATCATTTGATTTTGCAGTGGGATCCCCCGAAAAGCCACGAGAAAACTGACGCCCGCCGGGTGACCGTTCCAGCTCACGATTCGATCAGTATCGGAACACTCCACGACATCGCCGATGATGCTGGTGCGACAGATTTCGAAGCGTTCTGCGAATGGATCGACGAACACCGGTAAGCGACCTAACTTGGTCCGAATCTGGGAAGTGAATCGACTGCCTCGATTATGCGAGCGGTGTAACCGCGAGCACTGCAGCGACCGAGTTTTTCGAGGAAGCAAGAGTCAGATATCTTCGGCTGTCTCCTGAATCAGTGACTCGGCTTTCTCCCTGAGTTCACCAGTCATGTGTAGTCCCCGAGCATCTATCCGTTCTACAATATCGAGGCCATCGTCTTTCGAAATCCCCGCTTTGACTCCACGGACGACCACACCAATAGTCCCCGTCACTGTTGCACCGAACGCATCGGCGGTAGTTCTGACTCGCCGATCATCCGAAATGACGCCAATCTGCCTGTCTTCTGCTCGATAGGCGAGCACCGCGGCAATGACCTCGACATCGCCATTCCGATCTGATTCCTCGAGAACTGACAGTGCCCGAGGAACCTGGTGTTCGTACTCGAGATCTTTATCCTTGATAGCATGTGTTTCGATGAAGGCCTGGAGGTTCGTTCGTGCTGGCTCCGTATCGACCTCAGATTCCACTGCCGGGAGAACAATCAGTTCACCGGAAAAGTTCGTGAGCAACTCCAACTCGCCGATCAAACCCAAGCTTATCAACGTGGTGGCATCGAGAAGAATTCCCGTCATAGCTTCCCGGCAGCATCAGCGTCAGATTCGAGGTCCTCGGGTTTGAGTTGCGTGGTGAGATTGTGTTCGCGGGCGATCTCGAACCATTCCGCGATGCTCACGCCTGCCAGTCGTGCCGCTTGATTGACCGATATCTCTCCAGCCTGGTATCGCTGGATTGCGATACGTTCTCTGAGTGACCCAAGTCCTTCATTGAGGGCTTTCCGGATCACCGTACTCTTATCTTCGCCAAGGATCTCGATGACCTCCGCGAGTTCACGTTCCTCGTCCTCTGGGATGCGAGCACTGATCGATGGCACGTATACATCTTACTACATTGTGCTACAAATATGTTTACCCTGGTGTTGGGAGGGGACCATTGCGTTTGCCCATGAATTCTGTGCTCCATTCCCTGACGACGAATTTCCGCCTGTAGACCGTGCGGATGGCGAGTCGACAAATTGCAAACTAGCTGGCCAACCCAGGTTTTGTTTCCAAACCTCCGTCCACCTATCGTCCGATGGTTCGAAGGGGATATTCGCATAAGGGAGCGAAGCGTACGCATTTGTCAATGGCACTGACCATCACCGTCGAGGGAATGACCTGCGGGCATTGTGAAGCGACAGTCGAAGAGGCACTTCAGGCCGTGTCTGGCGTGACCGAGGCAACCGCCGATCGTGAGGCCGAAGAAGCGACAGTCACTGGGGACGCCGACGCCGCGTCCCTCGTGCAAGCCGTCGAAGACGCTGGGTACACGGCACACGCCTGAAACCCAGCGCCCCTGTAGCAGCGTCCCGCCACAACCTCGCAATCGCGTCCGCAATTCTCCGCACAAGTATCAAGCCCGGGGCCGTGTAACACGATAGACACTCTCTGGCATGAGCCACGATCCTGACCACGAGGACCACACCGATCATTCGGGGCACGAACAGCTGTTCCGGCGGCGGTTCTGGGTATCGTTGGCTCTCTCGGTGCCGGTTATCATCTTCAGTGAATTCGTCCAGGACGTCATCGGCTACACGGCCCCCACGTTTTCCGGGAGCGGCTGGATCACGCCCGTTCTCTCGGTCGTGATTTTCGCGTACGGTGGGGTGCCGTTCCTTTCGATGGCTCGCGAAGAACTCGAGAATCGGGAGCCGGGGATGATGATGCTGATCTCCCTGGCCATCACCGTCGCGTTTGGCTACTCGATAGCGAGCCGCTTCCTTCCGGGGACGACGCCGTTCTTCTGGGAACTCGTCACGCTGATCGACATCATGCTGCTGGGCCACTGGATGGAAATGCGGTCGGTCCGGCAGGCGTCCGGCGCGCTCGATGAACTGGCCAAACTCATGCCAGACACCGCCGAGCGCGTGGCCGAGAGTGGCGAAACCGAGACCGTGCCCGTCTCCGAACTCGGTGTAGACGACGTAATTCTCGTCCGGCCGGGCGCATCGGTGCCGGCAGACGGCGAGGTCATGGAGGGCGAGTCAGCCGTCGACGAATCGATGATCACTGGCGAATCCAGGCCCGTGGGCAAAGCCCCCGGCGCAGACGTGGTCGCCGGCACGGTCAACCAGGACGGGAGCCTCCGGATTCGAGTCACGAAGACGGGCGAGGAGACGACGCTTGCGGGTATCATGCGCCTGGTGGAGGAAGCTCGCCAATCAAAATCCCGAACCCAGCTCCTTGCGGACCGCGCCGCCGGCTGGCTGTTCTACGTCGCGCTGGCTGTCGCGGGAATCACGGCCGTCGCGTGGGTCGCCGCAGTTGGGTTCGACGTCGGCGTTCTCGAACGGGTCGTGACGGTCCTCGTCATCGCCTGTCCACACGCCCTCGGTCTGGCCGTCCCGCTGGTGGTTGCGATCAACACCTCGACGGCTGCCCAGAACGGGATGCTCATCCGCGATCGGATCGCGATGGAGGAGGCCCGGAACCTCGACACGGTGATGTTTGACAAGACCGGGACGCTGACCCGGGGCGAACAGGGTGTCGTCGACGTGGAGACGGCGGGCGGCTGGGGCGAAAAGCGGGCGTTCGAGGTCGCAGCGGGTGTTGAAGGTGATTCGGAGCATATGATAGCCCGTGCGATCAGAGAGGCTGCCGATGAACGGGGCATAAAGGGAGCACCTGTTTCGAACTTCGAGAACCTCCGGGGTCTCGGTGTCAGGGCCACTCTGGACGGCGAGGTGGCGACCACTTCGGACGGATCGGACGGGGAGCAACGCAACCTGCGAGAGGGTGAACGGGTGCATCTCGGCGGACCGAACCTGATCGAGCGGCTCGGGATCGACCGTCCCGAGGAGATCGTCTCGTTCGCCGCGGAAGCCGGCATGAACGCCCAGACAGTTATCTATCTGATTCACGCGGAGTCCGAAGTCGTCGCGGCGTTCGCCTTGGCTGATGTCATTCGACCCGAGAGCCGACAGGCCATCCAGGCGCTACACGGGATGGGCATCGAGGTCGCCATGTTGACCGGTGACTCCGAGGACGTCGCGAACGCCGTCGCGGCGGAACTCGGCATCGACCAGTACTTCGCGGAGGTACTCCCCGAGGAGAAGGATACGAAGGTCGAACAGCTCCAGTCCGCGGGGAAATTCGTCGCGATGGTCGGGGACGGTGTCAACGACGCACCGGCGCTCATGCGAGCGGACGTGGGCATTGCAATCGGCTCGGGCACTGATGTCGCCATCGAGTCGGGAGACATCATCCTCGTAGACAACAATCCCGTCGACGTCGTCCGCCTCATTCGGCTGTCACAGGCGAGTTACCGAAAGATGCAGGAGAACCTCCTGTGGGCGACCGGCTACAACGTCTTCGCGCTCCCGCTGGCGGCTGGAATACTCGCCCCGATCGGCGTCCTCCTGTCTCCGGCCATCGGTGCAGTGTTGATGTCGCTCTCGACGATCATCGTCGCGATTAACGCCCAGCGACTCTCGAACGTCGACCTCTCGGTTTGACGTGGGTAATCCCTGGTGGCTGCTGGTTCGCGGTTGGACCGACACCAGAGAACCGTGAGCAAAATCCGAGTAGACGAGGCCGAGCGGGGTCTTCAACTGCTGTGGACGAATTTCCTTCCCAAATTGGGGCATTCGTCTTCACACATCGGCCGGACGTAAACGAAGCCCTCGGAGTGAACGAAAACGCGAAGCCCAGCATAGGAAAAGATGACTGCCACGTCGCTGGCGGTATGGCTCATGACTGCATCCAGGCCCTCAAGGTCGATGGACTCGGATAGCGGAGGGAGGTCCTCTATCGGCCGCTCCAACATGTCCGAGACCGCCTCTGTGATGAGTAACAGCACCCGGTCATAGTGTTCGGCCATGGTCGGTGAAACGGGGATATACCCCTTAGTTATTGACGGCGTGTCCGAGGATTTTTCGGAGCGTACCCGGTCTGGCGCTTCGTGAGGCTGTTCTTACTTCCCGTGGGTCTCTGTGTCAGGACTGTAAGCGACCAGTTCCTTACGAATAGGCGACGTATGAAACGGTAATCGCGGTCGGTCCGATGCCTGCTCGCCACCGCCCGACTACTCGACAGTGACGCTCTTTGCGAGGTTCCGCGGCTTGTCGATGGACCGCTCCAGATGGGCAGCGGCGTGATACGCGACGAGTTGCAACTGCACGTTTGCCAGCACGGGCACGAGATCAGGATGCGTTCCGGGGACCGTTATCGTCTCGTCGGCCGTACTGACGATGTCGGTCATCGACCGCGGCGTGACCGCGACAACCGGGGCACCCCGGGTCTGAACCTCGCTGATGCTACTCCGGAGCTTGTCGGCGTCCCGACCCGAGGAGATGGCGAACACGGGCGTCTCCGACGTCACGAGCGCGAGTGGCCCGTGCTTTAGTTCACCTGCCGCGAACCCCTCGGCGTGCTTGTAGGTGATCTCCTTGAACTTCAGCGCTCCCTCCAGTGCGACCGGATACGCGTTCCCCCGGCCGATGAAGAAGCTTCCCCCATCGCCGAGATACTGCGTGCCAACGTGCTCGGCCCGTGACGTGTCGAGCACCGCCTGGACCTGCTGTGGGAGATCTGCAAGCGCATCGAGCAACTCGGACTGACGCGATGGTTTCGAGCCGGTCACATCGTCAGCCAATCGAAGGCCCAGGAGCAGTAGCGCCACCACCTGTGAGGAGAACGTCTTGGTGGCCGCGACGCCGATCTCGGGTCCGGCGCGGATGAAAAGCGCGTCGTCAGACTCGCGGGCGGCACTGGAACCGACGACGTTGGTCACTGTGAGCGTTCGGGCGCCGTTTCCCTGGGCGACCCGCATCGCTTCGAGCGTGTCGGCCGTCTCGCCGCTCTGTGTCACACTAATTACGAGCGTCCCATCGTCAACCGGCGGTGGGTAGACGGCGTACTCGCTCGCCAGATACGACGTGGACGGGATGCCCCATTGGGACAGGAGCTGCTCGCCGTACATGGCTGCATGGTAGGAGGTGCCACACGCGACGAACTGCACGTTCGTCACATCGGTGAACGTCCCCGGCGGGAAGTCCTTCAGCGCGACCTTGCCGTCCTTGATACGGCCTTCGAGGGTCTGCCGGAGCGCCATCGGTTGCTCCTGGATCTCCTTGAGCATGAAGTGGTCGTAGCCAGCCTTCTCGGCGGATTCGGCAGCCCAGTCGATGGTCTCGACCGGCCGGTCGATCTCTCGCCCCTCGCTGTCGGCGATGCGGTAGCCGTCCCGATCGACGACGACGATGTCCCCGTCCTCGAGGTAGACGACCTGATCGGTGAACTCGATGAACGCCGGGGCGTCACTCGCGAGATAGTTCTGCCCGTCGCCGACCCCCAGAACCAGCGGCGACCCGTCACGGGTGGCGTACACGTGTTTTTCCCCGTCGACGACCATCGCCAACGCGTAACTACCGTCCAACCTGCCGACTGCGTGACGGAACGCCGCCTCGGGGCGTTCCCCGTCATCGAGTCGTTCCTCGATGAGATGCGGGACGACCTCGGTATCGGTGTCACTGGTAAACTCGTGGCCTCGCTCCGTTAGTTCGGCCCGGAGCTGGTCGTGGTTCTCGATGATGCCATTGTGGACCACCGCGACGGTCCCGGAACAGTCCGTGTGGGGATGGGCGTTATCGTCAGACGGCGGCCCGTGGGTGCTCCAGCGAGTGTGTCCGATGCCGACGTCTCCGCGCAGCCGATTCGTTCGAGCGCTCCCCTTCAGGGTAGCGACTTCGCCCTCGCTTTTCGACACCTCGATGCCGGACCCGTTTGCCAGCGCCAGCCCGGCCGAATCATATCCCCGGTACTCCAGGTTTTCCAGGCTTTGCAGCACTGTATCACTGACATCCTCACTCCCGACACACGCGGTGATGCCACACATCAGTCGATCACCCCCGCGACGCTGTCAGACAACCGAACCCGAATCGACGGGAGCGGTTCCCGGGTCGTCGGATTCGTGGTCGTGTGTCGTGCCGTGTCGGGAATTTCGAATGATAGCATCTGTCGTGACAACCTCGATAGTATCGAGAAGGCTCTCGCGTGGTATTGTTATGAACAGGAATTCGAGGCTAGCTTCGAGTAATCGGCCTATACGGCCACGGATCCGGGCGAAGGCGTTTCTGCCTGGTGTCGGGCCCATGGCTGATCGGGGAACTGTTTACTGAACTATCCTCACGGGGCTTCCGAAACGATCCGCAGATCGCCCTCAAACCGATTCTCACGGAATGGGACCGAGCGCTCTCGACGCCGGATTCGGGCGGTTCGTGTGAAACAACTGCATTACAATATGTGACTACGTTGAATTGAGATTCATGGACCGAAATCTCTCCCCAGAGGCAGAACTTACAGTTTCCGTTCCCACTTCCCGCTCCGATCCTATCCGGGTGTCCGAATTCGGCTGTGTCCAGGGTCCTTCAGTCCATTTCATGGAATTTGTACATCCATGATTGAACGCAGGCCGAGTGAATCTGCACACAAAGACCGCAGCACGAACGGGCGGCATAACCCAGCGACAATCCAATGAACGAAGCACCAGAAACGGTGTCCGAAGGGCGTATCGACCCGGATACCACGAACCCCGACACGACCTGTGCGAGCGGGGGTATCGAATCAGATCACCAGCCGAAAGCAGAGACTACCGGCGATATGAACGTCGATTCGACCGACCCCGTGGCGCGAGGAGGGTTGCCGCTCGACGAAACGTTCGAACTACTGCGTAACCAGCGCCGCCGCTATGTGCTCCAGTATCTCGAATCACAGCCCGGCCAGGTATCGCTGAGCGAGCTGGCCGAGCAGATTGCGGCCTGGGAGAACGAAAAAGAAATCAGACAGATCACCTCCAGTGAGCGAAAGCGGGTGTACGTCGGACTCTACCAGTGTCACCTGCCGAAGATGGACGGCATGGACGTCATTTCGTTCAACAAACCCCGGGGGTTGATCGAACTCGGAGCGAACGCCGACGCGGTCGAACCGTACCTGCAGCGCCCCGCAACTACAGACCGGCTGTCCGGGCTCCGCGTCGGTCTCCCGGTCATCGGCCTCTCCCTGGTGCCCATGGCGATACTACTGCAGTCTCAATCGATGCTCTCGCTACTCGCCGCGCTGGCTGTCATCGTGGTGGCCACCCTCGGTGGCGTTGGGATGCTTCTCCGATCGGGCGGCGATCCTGACGTGGCGACCGACACAACGGCGGTCACATGAACGCCAATGAACACGCCTCTGGCCCGGTAATCCCTGCTTTATGTGGGCATTACTCGGGGAATCGAATACATAACAATGGGGTAAACTCGTCAACGAAATGTATGGACACATTCGGCCGAACCCTCACGCAAACTACTCAAGGACGATGAGTTCCTCCGATTCGGCCGGGCTGAGCACGGACCAGATATTCGAGATACTCAGTAGTCAACGCCGGCGGATGGTTCTCTATTATCTCCGCCAGCATGGGGGGTCGGCGACGATGAGCGACCTCGCCGATCAGATCGCGGCCTGGGAGAACGAGACCGAGATCGACGAGTTGACGAGCCAGGAACGAAAGCGCGTGTACGTCTCACTGTACCAGACCCACCTCCCGAAACTCGCCTCCACCAACCTGATCGATTATGACTCCGACGAGGGGGATGTCAGACTCACCGACCGGGCGACAGAGATGGACGCCTTTCTCAGCCCCAAGCAGCGCTCGGGGTACTCCTGGCGTCGACACTACTTCGCACTCCTGCTTCTCGCTGGTGCCCTGATGGTGATCGGGGTGATCGTAACGCCACTTTTCGGACCAAACGTGTTGCCGCTTTTGGTTGGCGGCATCTTGATCGGCTATCTGGTGACAGTCGGGGTCGAGTACTGGTACCACCGGAAACAGCAGTCGACGGTACCGGTCGAGCTCGTCCCCGACGACCAGTGAGTCAGTTTTCAGATTGCTGTGACGGTGGTAGTCGCGGGGACTGAGCCTACCGCCAGTCCGAGAGTTGCCGAACTGACGAGGGAGATGCGATGATGAACTCGGCGTCCGTGAGGTGCTCGTCCTCACTGGGGAGAAAGATGAATTGTTCCCCGTCCTCTTCGACGTGGATGGCGGTCAACGGTTCGTGCTCGTAGCCCAGGTCCGTCGACGGGTCCGGGTTGACGTCGACGGTCTCCCACGCGCCTCTCTCGGGCTCACCCATCGAGACCCCTCCTGGTATTGAGCCCAGCAGTTGTCGTCTTAGATTGCCGCACAGGTTCGTCCGTCCATCCGTCTCGAATCTGCATACTGGTAGGAATCGGTTTACGGGATTAACGGTTCTGGCCGGATACGTACGGCGTTGTTACGGGATAGTTGTGGAACCATTTCAGCGACTGGTAGGACTTCCCATAGCGGAGAAAGATCGTCTTACTCGACGAGAAAAATCGCCGGTACTGAAACACCGGGCGCGATCGACGAGCTGAATTCGGCTCGTTGGTGGGGCCTCGAACCTCGGCAGCGAATCCGACTACCCGGCTGTTTGTGTCCCAGTCTTTGGACTCGTTGAGACTGCCTACTGGGCCCCATGTCTGTTGGAGGTGGCTTGCGAGCCGGTAAGTGCCGTATACCTGAGTGGCCGGATCATGTATCCTACGTCGTGACGGAGAGTCCCGCCAGATCGGGTCGAACAATCGTGACTGTGTCGCTGGGAAAATACCTTCATGGACAACTATCAGATGAGCCACGATGACTGGCGGACGGAAACGGTGAGAGGGGGCCAATGAGTACAGACTGGGACGAGATCGGGTACGTAATCAGCTCGACCTACCGAATCAGGGTTCTCCAGCGGTTGGCCGACTCGGCAGCACCGACCTCGAAGATCGCCGAGGATATCGGCTGTGCCAACTCCCACGTTTCACGCGCGTTGAACGACCTCCGTGAGCGTGGGCTCGTCGATCTCCTCGTGCCGGAGTCTCGGAAGAAAGGCCGTATCTACGGTATCACCGACCGTGGCCGCGAGATCTGGGAGACCATCGAGGCACAGAACCTGGTCTAAGAAACGGTGGTTTTCACTTCTCGTCGTCGTCCGGAATGAGCATTTCTGGGGTCCGCTCGTACTTCGAGGCCGAGAGGAACTCGGAGATTCGCCGTCGGTCCTTCTCGGTGAGCCCGTTCTGCATACTTCCGTGTACGGAACTCAGCCACCTAAGTAGACACAACTTACTGTCGCCAATTCGAGGCAACTGGGTACTATCTCGTCATAATTATCGATCTCGACGCCGTCTCGGGTTCTCGTGGACGGCCCAGGGAGAAATCGAGTCACTGATTGCCACGAGCTCGATCGTCGATCCTCGGCAAACTTCACCTTTCCAAGTCCCAATTTTGATCCCGACGACAATTTGACCTTCAAACTGTCCGGCGGCAATTGATGGGTCGCAACGCCACCCTGGGACGCCGTGTTCCCGCCGAGCGATTCGCCGGGATATCACCTGCTCCGGGTTGGAAGAACTCGGATGATAATCACGGGCATCTTGGTGCTCCCTCGTGGATCTCCTGGCTTACTGGTTCGAGGTCGATCCGGCGCTCTTTTCCCGTTAAGCACTTCGCTGAGGCCACGAGCGGTAATCTCGTCTGAACGCCGCATAGCACCTTTATTACAATGCACCTGACCCGTGTAGAATCGACTCGGATGTGCCAGTGCACGGTTGCATCCATGACTAACTATGGTCCGAAAATTCCGACGAAGTGACGAAGGGATGAAGGTACGAACAAACGACGGCGACTACGTCGGCACCATCGAAACGGTTCAGAGCGGTACGGCCCACGTGAAACCGGAGACAGGAATTTCAGACAGCATCCGCCAGCGTCTCGGCTGGGAGACGGAAGGGCAAGAGATGTTCGAACTGGACTCTTCGAGAGTGGCGTCGTTCGGAGACGATGCGGTTCACCTGAAGGACTGACGACACTGCCGGGGATAACTCCCGGTTCACCCCGCCTTCTGTAGCATCGCCTCAATATCGTCGAGGTGGCCATGTCCGACGACGGCGACTACCGACCCGTCCTGCCGGAGGGACTGGAGCCGCCTGACCATGTACCGCTCCCGCACCGCGTCCAGAAATGCTGTGGCCGCCGGCGGATCGAAACTCCGCAGAAGCGTCGTGCTCCGCCGCACGTGGGCCTGTTCGTGTTCGGCCTGGGTCCTTGGGGTGACGTCAGCCGGGAGGTCATACTCGTGGCGCTGTTCGAGATCCTCGACAGCGGGCGTGCCGGGGACGCCCAGTCCTGCCAGCCGCCCGACCAGGGCGTGTGCAGTTATTCGGCTAACGTCACCGACTGCCCGTAGCACGGTCGTCACTGACGGGCGCTCATTGCGGAGTTCGGCGAACAGTGACCGCCCAGTGCCACGGCCTGGCACGTCGATTCCGGTGAGCGAGCCATCTGTGGCGGCTATCGCGGCCGCCATCTCACCGCCGAGGCCCTCCTCAGCGCCGGTCGAGTCCTCGGCGGTCGCATCTTCGATGACCGGCAATAACAGGTCCGGGAGCTCGACGGCGACGGTCTCGGGCGCGACCGCATCGACGACCGCAACAGCGCGGTGGACACTTGCTGGGTGGTCGTGGACGACCCCGACCAACACTACCGGAGACGATCCCCCGTCGATGTGACGAACGTTCGACTCACTCACCCGCGGGTCCTTCTCCATGACAGTGCTGAGTTGGTCGGCGACCTGTTGGCTTCCCATAATCTACTGGACGGACGTAATGACCGTCTTACCAGGGTATAATCCTCTGGCTACTTAGGTAGCGCGCCCACCAAGGGCCCGCCCCACTCGTCGAATTGGCCGGCGAAAATGGCCACCGTTTCCTCGTCTGGATCGATAGTCCGCTGGGGGTTACATCGAATTGCCATCCAAGAATACACCGGTTCCAAACGCTCAGCGAGGGTGGCGAGATCTCGTTCGCTGTCGCGATGGGCAGCTAGTCGAGGGGGTTCAGGGTCAGGCGCTTCCCGTTATCGATACTGACCCGGAAGTTCGCGAAGTCAAACGAGATTTGGTCCGCTCCCTGGGGAGTCCCGCCCGCCCCCGTTTCGAAGAGGGCATCGAGTGCGTCCGGATCGAGCGCTTCGGCCAGCGGCGGGATCGACCAGGGTTTGGCGCCCTTGACCGTACTGACCGCCTGGACCACCGCCATACTTACCGGCTTGTTTTCCTCGATCTCGAATTCCATATCGGGGGCTTGTTCTCTGGCGGGAAAAGTGTCGCGAGTTCAATCCGAACGGCCGAAACATATTTAAGCCGGCGTGGGAATCGCCCGATGCGACGATGTCCGTGAGTGGGATACTCTCACGAGTGTCCCTATTTACCACCCGGGAACCGCTCACCGGTCGGCGTCGACGACTTCGCCAGGCTTCGTCCAGGTGTCGGTCGAGAGCATCACGCCGGGTTGCAGGCTCGTATTGATGCCGGTTTTGACACCGGGCCCGATGACGGCACCGAACTTTCGGCGGTTGGTCGGGCGGTCGTCGTCGCCTGCGTGCACGGGTTCGTCGTCGTGTCTGAGATTCGCCGTCACGGTGCCGGCCCCGAGATTTGCCCCGGGTCCGAGAATGCTGTCGCCGACGTAAGAGAGGTGGTTCGCGCTGGCACCCGAAAGCAGGAGACTATTTTTTACCTCGACAGCGTGACCGACGGCGGCGTCCGGGCCGACGACGGTCGGCCCGCGAATGTACGCGTTGGGGCCGATCGTCGCACCGTCTCGGATGAGGACGGGTCCGTCCACGACCACGCCGGCGTCGATTGTCGCGCCCGCCTCGACGGTGACCCGCCCGCGGAGTGACGCGTCCGCATGAACAGCGCCATTGACCGCCCGTTCGAGCGATTCCAGGGCCTGCTCGTTGGCCGAAAGCAGATCCCATGGGTACGCGACGTCCGCCCAGCTGTCAAACTCGACGGCGGTCACCGTCTCCCGGTCGACAAGCCGCCCGAGCACGTCGGTGAGTTCGCGTTCACCGCGTTCGCTCTCTTGGACGTCCAGCAGTTTCCGGGCCCCATCGGGGAACGCGTAGGCACCCGTGTTGGCGAGATTCGAGGGTGGGTTCGCTGGCTTCTCGACGATACCGGTGACGGTCCCGCCGTCCGTGGAGACCACACCGTAGGCCGAGGGATCGCTGACCCTGGTGTATCCGACCGCTGGAACGTGTTCAAATAGTCTCGCCAGATTCGCCGCGTCGTAGACGTTGTCACCGTTGAGGACGGCGAACGCGCCGTCCACGTGTGTCACCGCCATGGCGACGGCGTCGGCCGTCCCGGAGCGGGTTGGCTGGTGTGCATACTCGACTGGAACGCCACCGTACTCGGTTCCGAAAAACGACTCGACGTCGGTCGAGCGATAGCCGACTGTGAACACCAGTTTCTCGGCGCCGGCCGAGACAGCGGCGTCGGCAACGTGGGCAGCGAGCGGTCTGTCGGCCACTGGCAACATCGGTTTCGGTGCCCCATCCGTGAGGGGGCACATCCGGGTGCCCCGTCCGGCGGCGAGTATGATTACGTCCACGGACGAATTACCCGGCGGATCTGTTTTAGTATGGACAGGTTACGACGATTCCGAGCCGTAACACGCGGCGCTGCGGGCGGGTCTCACGTGGAGAACGACTCGTTCGACTTGGGTTGCGTCGAGCGGACTCCGTCGAGGAGGCCCCTCGACTCCTCGAGCAGTTCCGTCGCCCGCCGTTCGGTACGGGCTTCTGCCGTCAGCCGCACCAGCGGTTCGGTGCCGCTGGCCCGCACCAGAAACCAGCCATCGGCCGTGTCGACGCGGACCCCGTCGAGTTCCGTCACGTCGTCGTACCGTTCACGGACGCGATCCGTGATCGCTGCGACGATTGCGGAGCCGTCCGCTGACCGAACCGACTCCCGTTTCGTCACGAACCGGGGAAAGGAATCGGTTCGGTCGGAGAGCGTGCCCCCTCTCCCGAGGATATCGACGAGCCGGCACGCGGCGTAGTGGGCGTCGGGGGCCAGCGTCTCCGTAGGCCAGATCCAGGCCCCACTCGGTTCCCCACCGAAGACGACGCCGGGTTCGGCACACGCGGCCGCGACGTTTCCATCCCCGACTGCGGTCCGAACGACCGAGCCGCCCAGTTCGCCGACGACTGTATCGAGGAGCGCGCTCGCGTTGACGGGAGCGGCAACTACGCCATCGGTGGACAGCGCGTCAATCGCGAATAGCGTGAGCAGTTCGTCGCCCGAGACGAACCGTCCGGTCTCGTCGACGGCCATCAATCGATCGGCGTCACCGTCGTGGGCAATTCCGAGGTCGGCGTCACCATCACGGACGATCGTCGAAAGCTCAGTACAGTTGGCCGCGGTGGGCTCGCTCGGTCGTCCGGGGAACGACCCGTCTCGCTGGGCGTTGATCGCCGTCACGTCACATCCCCGCGCGAGCAGCGCTTCGACGGTCAGCTGGCCCGTTCCGTTGCCCAGATCGACGACGACCGAGAGCGACCCGCAGTCGCCTTTCGGGAGTGCTTCGAGGTGGCGTCGGCTTGCGTCCCGAACACGACGCACCGATCCCATCTGGGCCGGTGGCACGGTCAGCGCCGCCGTATCCTCGATTCGCCGGGACAGGGTCGCAGTCAGGTCAGGCCCGAACGCCTGGCCTGACCGCGTCCAGAACTTGAATCCGTTGTCTTCCGGCGGGTTGTGGGATGCCGTGACGACCAGCCCGGCCGAGGAGTCATACCAGTCGACGGCCCGTGCGACTGTGGGTGTGGACTCGATCCCGAGGGACACTACCTCGCTCCCTGCCTCCTGAGCGCCGGCGATCGCGGCCCACTCGAGTGCCGACCCGCTCGTTCTCGCGTCGCGGCCGACCACGATCCGGTCGGCCATCGAGCCGAGCGCCCGACCGAGGTCGAGGGCTAGCTGTCCCGTCACCGTCTCGCCGACTGGGCCCCGGATGCCACTCGTCCCGAACATAGCCGGTTGACGCCCGCGAGTTGTATCAGTATCAATTACCTACTGACTTTCTGGCAGGGTTTTGGTGAGTTCTTCTCGGTTTACCGCTTGGTAACTTGTCTGTACTAATGGCGCTCGCCGGACTGCTCGATACTATGTCGAACTCCCTCCCCGCAGCCGCAGGGCTCGGTTCCGCGGCTGCACGGCCGGGGCCGTCAGTCAGGCGCGGAGCGAAAGCGTTCATCACCTCGGGGTCGCGGGTGCTCCTCGTACGGGAACGCCATGCCGACGGCCGGGGATTCTGGACGTTCCCCGGAGGCGGGGCCCGGCCTCGGGAACCGCTGACCGACGCCGTCCGGCGCGAACTCGACGAAGAACTCGACTGTGTCGCCGTCGTTGGCAGTCCAGTCTCGCGGTTCTGGTACGCACACGTGAGTCGCCCGTCGACCGTGTCAGTTTACACCGTGTTTGACTGTGCAGTCGCCTCGGAGGTACACCCGGTCCGGGGTGAGGGAGTCCTCGAATCCCGGTGGGTCGATCCCGACCAACCGCCTGCGAGAACCCTCCCACAAGTTCGACACGTCCTTCGCGATCACGGGCCCTGACCGCTAGGCCCCTGCGTTGTGGGATCGTCTCCGAAGTCGTTCGCCGTGGGAGGATGTCAGAGATAGCCGAGTGATTCGAGCCGGTCCGCAACCGCTTCGTCGGTGTGTCGGCTGTCGACGTCGGCGGTTTCGCCGTCCGAACCGGTATGCGCAGACGGGTCGTCGTGTCGGTCGATTTCCCGTAGCAACTGGCCGAGCGCGAACGTGACGTATTCGTCGACGGTTTCAAAGTCAGTCCACGAGAGCCGGTCTGCGATGATCTGTGCGGTCCGTTCCGGTATCTCGACGGTTCGAGTCTCGTCTTCAGTGTCGTCGATCATGCGTGTGCCTCCGTTTCGAGAATCGTCTCGATCAACTGTGCGGTCACGTCGGGCTGGTCGGCGACCAGTCGGTCGCGGCGCTCACGGTAGTCGACCCGGTCGATACCTACCGCGAGCAGGTCCTCGACGGCACGAATCGCCTCGGTTTCGTCGGCGAACGACCGCAGGAGCCCGTACTGCTGTTCGAGCGCCTGGAACACGGGTTCGTCGTCCTCCCCAACCATCGTGTTCGTCCGAATGGCCGGGGTCCCGAGTATCGCAGCCTCGGTCGACATCGTCCCTGAGTCCCCCACGTAGAGGTCGGCGTAGTAGAGGACGTGGTGGATGTCGGACGGGTCGGTCGGCAACCGGTACTGCTGCAGGTCCTCCGGGAGGGTCGCTTCCGCGGAGATGAACACCCGACCCGCCTCCGAGAGCCGGTCGATTAGCGTTCGCAGGGCTTCGGGGGACAGACCCGCGTACCCGACGTCGTGGTAGGCGTCCCAGCCAGCGATCCGGACGACGAAGAACCGCTCTTCGGGGTCGATGCCGTGGGCTTCGAGGACGGCCGGATCCGGGTCGAAGTAGTTCGGATGCAGGTATGCCAACTCCTGGAAGTCAAGCGGGCGGCGCTTCCGGGCGTCGACGGACAGCTCGAAACTCTCGGGGGCACAGAGGGTGTCGACGAACGGGAGTGTGACACCGTGGTACACCAGCCGCAGCCACCGATTGTCGATGTGAGTGTCGCTGACGGCGACGTGTCGACAGCCGACGAGCGTCGCCACGTGAGCGGGAACGGGTCCGAGACGGCTCACGATGACGTCAGGCCTGAATCGTCGCGCGACCCCGAGCAGTCGGACCTCGCGAGCCAGCAACTCGATTGCCAGCGACGGCAGCGAATCCCCACGGGTCGAAAGCGGCCGATGGGCGATGCCGTAGGCATCCAGCAGGTCGACGGTGACCTCCTTCTCGCGGGACGTGACGAACGTCTCGTGGCCCCGTTCCCCGAGTTCGGCGATGGCGTTGCGGAACAGGTGGACCTGTGCGGGGTGGCCCACGTCGAACAGCACTCGGAGGCCCGTGTCCGTGTCGGTGGGCGTGGGCACGTCACTGTTTCCCGCTCGCTCGACACGCTGTTGTGTCACGGCCACTGGCCCCCGATGGTGTACACCGGCTGTTCGACCTCACTCGCGTTGACGGCGTCCCGACCGTCTAGGATGGGCGCGTCGAAGCGGTCCCAGTCCAGGTCGGCGAACTCGTCGTGTGGGGTCACGAGGACGACCGCGTCGACTGCTCGATCGGTGCTTTCCTCGAGTGTGAGCGGCTCGATGTCCCCGACGACGCTCCAATCGTCCAGCAGGGGGTCGACCGCGTACACCGTCGCCCCGCGCTCCCGGAGGTTCCGGACCAGAGGGATCGAGGGCGCGTTGCGGAGTTCGTTGATGTTGGCCTTGTAGGTCACTCCCAGCAGGAGCACTGACGCCGATTCGAGGGCGACGCCGTGAGCGTCCAGTATCGCTTCGAGGTTCGAGACGGTGTACTCGGGCATCGCGTCGTTGGTATCACGGGCCGCGGTCAGGAGCGACGAGTCGGTGTTGTACTGGTCGGTGAGGAAGTACGGGTAGACCGGGATGCAGTGACCGCCGACGCCGGGGCCCGGGTCGTGGATATCGCAGAACGGCTGGGTGTTGGCGACGTCGATGGCCTCGGTGACGTCGATGTCCATCGCGGGGTTATAGCGGGCGAGCTGGTTGGCCAGCGCGATGTTGACGTCCCGGTAGACCCCCTCGAACACCTTGACCGCCTCGGCGGTCGCCGCGTCGCTGGTCGGGACGACCTCGTTGTCGGATATCTCGCCGTAGACGAGTTCGGCCGCGCGGGTACTCTCCTCGTCGACACCGCCTACGACCTTGGGATGTGTGCCTCGCACGTCCTGCAGCGCCTGCCCGCTGACGGTTCGTTCGGGACAGGCCGCCGCGCCGAAGGCTGCGGGGTCCAGGCCGCTCGCGGCACTGAGATTCGGGACAACCCGGTCAGCCGTCGTGCGCGGGGGGACTGTCGATTCGACGAACACGACGTCTCCCGGTGACAGTCCCGCACCGACGGTTTCGACTACCTCGTCGAGGAGCGAGAGGTCCGGTTGTCGATCGTCGGTCAAAAGCGTCGGAACCATCAGCACGTGGACAGCAGCCTCCTCGGCGGCTGCTTCCCCGTCGGTCGTCGCCCGGAGGTCGTCGTTGTCGACGACCGCTGTGACGAGTTCGGCCAGTCCCGGCTCCCGCTTGACGTGCGTGTTTCCGGCGTTGATCGACTCGACGACTTCCGGATCGATATCGACGCCGATCGTGTTGCCGGTCACCTCCGCGTAGACCGCCGCCAGGGGCAGTCCCATCTTCCCGAGGCCGTAGACGGCTACAGGTACCTCGCCACTGGTGAACGCCGCGCGCTGGTCGGCCTCGGTTGCGGTGGTGTCGTACAGCCCGGAGTGGGCTCCGAGTGCGGGACTCATGGCGCCACCGTCTGGGGTTCCTCCAGTGCGTCCGCCTCGATCTCCTGGAGCAGCGCCAGCACCTCCAGGGCCGCTTCGGGCGTGACGACCGGCTCGGTGCCGGTTTCGGCTGCCTCGACGAACGACGCCAGTTCGGCCTTTAGCGGCTCGCCGGTCTCGACGATGGGTCGCTCGACGACGCTCTCGTGACGGTGTCGGATGTCGCCGTCGGCCTCGACGTATTCGGGGAAGGACCGCCGGTGAATTTCGACCGACTGGCTGATGAAGTCGACGTTCACCCGACAGGAGAGTGCCGTCAGCGAGAGCTGACGGATCTTCTGCTGGGTCACCCGGCTCGCCGTCAGGGTCGCCACGCTGTCGTTCTCGAACTTGAACTGGGCGGTTGCGTGGCGGTCGTCGTGGGCCACCGCCGAGAGGGACGTGACATCGTCATCGATCAGCGATAACAGGATGTCGAGGTCGTGGATCATGAGGTCCATCACGACGTTGTCCTCGTTGTCTCGGTCCAGCGGTGGGCCGAGACGGTCGATTTCGATGGCCACGACGTCAAGATCGGGTACCATCTCGACCAGCACCTGGGTCGCGGGATTGAACCGCTCGATGTGGCCGACCTGGAGTGTGACCCCCGCCTCGCGGGCCCGGGCAGCGAGTTCCCGCCCGCGCTCCAGGTCATCGACGAACGGTTTCTCGACGAGGACATCGACGCCGTGGTCGATACAGGCCGCGACCGCCTCGTAGTGGTGGGGGGTTGGGACCGCGACGGAGGCGACGTCGACTGCCTCCAGTAACTCGTCTCTGTCCATCGCGATGGCCCGGTAGTCCTCGGCCGTCCGCTTCGCCCGATCGGCGTCGACAGACGGTCGATTTCGATGGCCACGACGTCAAGATCGGGTACCATCTCGACCAGCACCTGGGTCGCGGGATTGAACCGCTCGATGTGGCCGACCTGAAGTGTGACCCCTGCCTCGCGGGCCCGCTCGGCGAGTTCGCGCCCACGGTTCAGGTCGTCGACGAACGGTTTTTCGACGAGAACATCGACGTCGCGGTCGATACAGGCCGCGACCGCGTCGTAATGGTGTGGCGTCGGGACCGCGACGGAAACAACATCGACTGCTTCCAGTAACTCGTCTCTGTCCATCGCGATGGCCCGGTAGTCTTCGGCCGTCCGCTTCGCCCGATCGGCGTCGACGTCGTGGACGCCCACCAGTGTCGTGTCCTGGAGTTCGCTGTACACCCGTGCGTGGTTCTGTCCCATGCTTCCGACCCCGATGACGCCGGCTGCGAGCCGCCCATCGAACGGTGGTCGGTCGCTCATCTGTCCCGTCCCCGGACGGTTTGCTGATCGTGTGGTCCTTGCATCTCTATCACGGGTGGGAATCAGCCGTCGAACCGGATTGTTATTCCCCGCTTGCGACTGGTAGGATGGGTCTGGTGTCCCACCGCCGCAGGGCTTTCTGACCGCCGCTCGCCACACGATATCGCGGGCAGTCACCCGTTTCTGCAGGGATTCGAACGTGACACGGGCAGTAATGCCCACCATTCTCGATCACTTCCCGCGAAGATGTCGCCACTGGTGTTGAACGCCTGTAAGCTGAGCATAACTAATCGGAACCCGTCGAAGGATCAGCCAACGTGAGACACGAATGGGATCGCTGGTAATCTCGGTGGATGCCGAACTGGGATGGGGGTTTTGCGACTACGAGGAGCCCCCAGTGTCGCGAGTGGACGCCGCCCGGACCGGCTGGCGGGTACTGCTTGACATCCTCGAGACACACGAGGTGCCGGCGACATGGGCCATCGTTGGACACCTCTTCCTGAACGAATGTGACGGCTTGCACGCCGAGCACCCGTCCGTCGAGGGCTGGTTCGAACGCGAACGGGGTCCCTGGAGTGGCCGGCCGGACCTTCGGTTCGGGACCGACCTCATCGGGGAGGTGGCCGACGGGAACGCTGCGCACGAACTTGCGTGTCACTCCTTTTCACACGTGCTGTTCGGCGCGCCCGAGACGACCCGTGAAATCGCGCGGGCGGAACTCGCGGCCGCAGTCGACGCCGGTCGCTCGATCGGCGTGGAGTTCGAGTCCTTCGTATTTCCTCGCAACTCGGTCGGCCACCGGGACCTCCTGGCGGCGTTCGGCTTCCGCAGTTATCGAGGGGCCGGAACCCAGTCGGAAGGACGCTTCCGGCGAATTGTCGGGAAACTGTTGACGATGAGTGGCCACAGCCAACTCCCGCTGGTGACCCCAACTGTCGACGAGTACGGCCTGGTGGACATCCCGCCCTCGATGTACCTCTTCGGGTTCGAGGATTGGCCGCGGCGTGTCACGACGGCACTGTGGGACGACCCGATCGTCCGGATGGCAAAACGGGGGATCGACCGCGCGTCCCGCGAGGAGGGGCTCTTTCACCTGTGGCTGCACCCGAACAACCTGCAGACGGATCGCGACCGCAGGCGCATTCATCGGATCGTCGCCTACGCGGCCGCCCAGCGTGATCGGTCCGACCTGCGGATCGAGACGATGGCCGACGTGGCCGCCCGCGTCGACAACCGGGACCGACCTGGTGGCGATAGCGAACGCGTTCGGCCACGCAACGTCACCTTCGGCCGATGAAGGCTCAGTTCCGCCCCACGACGCCCTGTACCGCGTTCAAGGTATCGCGGACGAACGGCCCGGGATCGTCCAGGCTGAGCAGGTCGAACCGGGGCTCTGAGATGAGCGAGGATGCGACGTTCCACACCTCGCCCGGAAGTGAGGGGCGCTCAGCGAGCGGGTAATCCTCCCGGATGATGCTGTGTAAGTAGACCAGTTCCCCGCGGAGCAGGTGACTCGTTGTTCCCGGTCGGTAGTCCGTGGGTCGGTTCACGGTGGGGTCCCGGGCGAGTTCCCAGTAGCGGACGGGGTAGTCGACTCCCGCGTGGACATCGACTGGGACGCTCGCCGGAATTCGGGGGTTAATCTCCAGGAGCTCGAATTCGCCGTCGTCGTTCTGGATGAACCCGGCGGAAGCAAGCCCCTCCCAGTCGAGTTCCGCGAGCAGCGCCCGCCCCGTCGCCGCTAATTTCGGGTTGTCGACTGCCTCGTGGTAGATGCTCGGCCCGCGGGCGTACTTGTACCCCCGGTGGAGTCGCTTCTGGGACGTGACCACCGGTTCGCCGTCTCGGTAGAGGCCGCGGAAGCAGTACTCGGGCCCGTCGACGTAGGCCTGTGCGATCGGCACGTGCCCCATCGACTCGATCAGGCCCTCGATGTCAGGTTCGACCCCCGGCTCCAGGAAGACCGTTTTCGGCGGTGCCACGGACTGGCCCGGGGGGACCCCGTCGACGGTGTCGGCCGTGAGGAAGGCGTACCGTCCCTTGACGATGCGGTTGCGGTCCCAGTTTTCGACCTCGTCGAGCGGTTTGGTGTCGGGGGCCGGGACGCCGGCCCGCTCGGCGGCGGCGAACAGTCGGTGGCGGTCGTGAACGTCCTGTAATTTGTCGAAGGAGGGCCAGGGCGTCCCGATGTGTTCGGCGAAGGCCTCGCGATGCTTTGCGAGGACGTAGATGTCTTCTTCCCGAACCGGGATGACCGCTTCGACGGCATCGTGGGCTGCAAGCTCGAGCAGCGCGTCCGCATAGCCATCGAGGTCCTCGGTCGGAGAGGGCACTACTGCCGTTTCATCGCAGTACCGCGAACTGAACGACGGGGGTGATTGCTTCTCGGAGACGGCAACGGTGTGGACACCGTGACGGCCCAAAGAGCGGATGGCGGTGACGGAGCCGGGTGTCCCAACTGCCGGGACGACAGCTGCTCCTTTGGATTCGTGTCCGGTCATACGTGTAATCGCGACCGCAACGGGGTAAGTAATGCAGCGACTAAGGCATGCAAGGGAGCGGCTTCAGGACGATTTCTGATGGGCGGCCACTTCCGCTCGAATGATGGCGACGATCTGCTGGCGGTCCTGTTCGTCGACATAGGGGTGGGTCGGAAGCGTGAGGATAGCACGCTGGAGCGCCGCGGCGCCGGGAAACGCCTCTGGGTCGAGGATCGGCCAGTCATACAGCGTTGTCGCCTGGATGCCGGCGTCGACGAGCGACGCCTTGATGCGGTCCCGCAGTGACTCTGACTCGAGCCGGATCGGATACCGGACGTACTGGAGCAATGTGAGCCCCTCAACGGGAGTTAGGTGCCTGATACCGCCAACGTCCGATAGCTCGGTGGCGTAGAACCGCGCCGTTCGCTCCCGTTGAGTCCGGTGGTTATCAAGGCGTTCGAACACCCGGTGGCCGACGGTTCCCTGGAAGTTCGACAGCGTCGCGAACTGGTCGCCGTACGCCACGTCGAACTTCTGCTCCGGGTGGGTTGTGGCTGGGGCTGACAGCCCGGCCGCATCCAGCAGGGTCCGGAGTCGTGAATAGACGTAGTAGGCCCGCGGCCGCGAGAACACCGTGTAACCGGCGAGTGCCCCGACGTTCACGTCGACCGCGGGGCGGTCGGCGTCGCTAAAGGAAAGTGCGGGGTTCTGGTTGACGACCATTCCGCCGCCCACCGGGATCGGTTTCCCCTGCTGGAAGTTCAGCACCGCACAATCGCCGAACGTGCCGAGGCGCTCCTGGTCGTACTCCGTCCCCAGCGCGTAGCCGAGCGCCTCGACGAGAAACGTGTTGTGGGTCCCACACTGCTCGGCAAGTTCGGCTATCGGTGACCCATAGCCCAGGACGTTGACGGCGACGAGGGCCAGCGGGTCCGATCGGAGTTCGGCCGCGACCGAGTCCTCGTCGGCGGCCAGCGTCTCCGGGTCGATGTCGTACCGGACCGCCTCCAGCCCGACTCCCTCGATGGCGTCGACGAAGTCGGAGCTGCAAAAGGCCGGCACCAGCACCGTTTCCCGGTCGTCTTCCTGCCGGGCCAACTCCTGGAGGCAGGCAGCAAGTGCGCGTCGGAACGAGGTGTAGGTCCCGCTGCCCTCGGCGTCGAGGGACGTTTCGATCGTCCGACGGAACTGGCCGCGTCCCTCGTTCCGGAACTGTCCGAGGAGTCCGGCACCGATGTCCGAGGCTCGCAGCGGCGTGACTGCAGGAGGGACCAGTCGCATCCGCCGTGACCGGCGCCGTCGGTCGGCCGGCCCGGTGGACTCACGTTGCATTACCCGTCCCGAGTGTGACCGGCAACTAAGGTACCGACAGCTTACCGCTGTCGCCCCCTGATGGCTCCTCGACTGGGCGAGGGACACCAGGTTTTCGCGTCCGCGAACCGTCGCTGACCGACCCGGTCGTGGCGAAATCGGATAACACCACCAGACAGATTTCGGCCCGTACAGGTCCGTTAAGGTGGGATTAACCCAGATATTGTCGATCCTACCACTGCCATGGTTGGTATTGTGTGGGTGTGATTGTGGGTGGAACGGGCCGCGATCTGTGCAGTCAACTCGTAACTACCTGGACTCCAAAATCAGGTAACTAGTCGTCAATCGGCAGGAATAACCGGTTTATCGTCCCAATCCTGCAGAAAGGGTCTTTGTAGTAAGTCCATCATTCCGGGCCATGGGAAATCGTAATGGTCCCGCTACCGAGGAGGAGTCGACTGGCGATGACGAGAAAGCCATTCCTATCACTCGCCGCCGGCTCGTTCAGCTCGCCGGGCTCGGGGTTACTGGAGCCACAGCGGCCGCGATGTCACAAGGTGCGAGCGCGGGGTCGTCCCCTGACAGGCTCGAAATCATCTCGTCTGGGAGCGAACGGATCGATTACTCGTTCACGACCACGGACAGCATCACGCCGATCGAGAACAACAGTTTCGTGTCGGCGGAGGCGGCCGAGGAGTCGGTGGTCGAGAACGATGACGGAACCGTAACCGTGACCGGTCGGATGGACCCGGGGTACGGCGACACATTCGAGATTAGCGGCGACGTCGTCGCGTTCCGGCCACAGACGGGCAGTTATCGGCTCTATTTGAACGGGGAGCGCATCTCGCGGTCGGATCTGGTGACCGACCGGACCCGTCGTCTGGAGATCACGACCCCCGATGACGGCTCCGTCGAGTACGCGATGACCACGTCGGGCGAGATCACGAAAGTGTTCGACAACGGGCCCCTCTCCGCCGAGGAGAGTAACGACACCATTACGGAGAACGACGACGGCACCTGGACGGTGACCGGACTGACGGGCAACGGCTACGGCGACACGTTCGAGTTTGCGGGCGAGGTGCTTGATTTCTCGCCGCTCACCGGCGAGTTCGCCCTCAAAGTCGATGGCGAGTCGGTCACGCCCCACGAGCTACTGGGCGAAAAGCGTGTTTACGACCGCGAGCACAGCTATTCCTTCGAGGGCGTCGGCGACGATTGGGCTGACGTCTACCTCGAAGTCGAGGAGAACGGGAAGCTGGTTGCCTCGACGTTGGACGGGGCGACGATCGATTCCGATTACTACTGGATCAGTGACGACGGCACGAAGGCCGCGGCACGTGTCTTCCCCGATGATCGGGACGCATTCCAGTTCGACAACCTGGTACTCGACGTGACCATCGACGGGACGGCCGATGCGTACGTCGACGGCAGGCAGTCGAAAGTCTCCCGGTACCCCCAGCCGGGGGCGAGCGGTGACGACTGGAAAGGCGGTTTCTTCTGGCAGGACGAAGAGACGACGACTGATACGACGACTGATTCGACAACCGACACGACAACCGATACGACGACTGATTCGACAACCGATACGACGACTGATACGACGACTGATACGACAACCGAAACGGGCACGGACGGCATCGGGATTGGCGGTGGGTCCGGATACGAGAACATCGTGACCCGCGAGGACGCCGACTACGTGGTTCAGAGCGCAAACGGCATTCAGGACGCCCTCGCCTCCGCGTCGTCTGGCGATATCGTCTTCGTTTCCGGGGACGCCGTCATCGACACCGGTGGGCGGTCCATGGACGTGCCCAGCGGCGTCACGCTGGCGTCGAACCGCGGCCTCGATGGCGCTCCCGGGGCACTGCTGCGCACCGACGAGACGCCCCAGATCATGCTGCGCCCGCAGGCCAACTCACGCGTAACTGGGCTGCGGCTCCGCGGACACTCTCCCGACAGAACCGTGACCCACCGGGACGGGATCTCCTTCGATACGCCCACGTACGCGATGCGTCTGGAGGGCGGCGACGTCGAAGTCGACAACTGCAAGGTGTGGGGATGGCCGGACCGTGCCATCTCCGTGCAGGAGGCCGGCTCACACGTCCACCACAACTACATCTTCGACAACAACGGCCAGGGCCTCGGCTACGGTGTGGCCGCGAACGACGAGTGTCTCATCGAGTACAACTACTTCCACAACAACCGCCACTCGGTGACCTGTGCCTACAACGCACCGGGGTACACCGCCCGGTACAACCACTTCTCGCCGGTCTCGGTGATGCACATCTGTGACGTTCACGATCCCTTCCAGGGCGACACGACCATCGAGTCGAACGTCATCGAGAACGGCGAGTCCCGGACGTGGGACAACCCCGCAGCAGAGGGTGTGGCAGGCTACTCCGGCGGCTTCGACGGCGGGTCGCTGACAGTGATGGACAACTGGTTCTTCGATCAGTCCACCGCCTACTTCGAGGACTTCGGGGCCGTCAGCGACAGCGGGAACGTCTACGGCGACGAGGGTGCTCACGACCCCGCCGATGTCATCCCGAACCACCCCGGTCTGGGCGACCGGCCGTGGCTCTGAGATCGGTCTCAGCGATACCCCAGGTCGCGTAAGTGGTCGGCGACGTCGTGCTCGGCGGGCCCGGTAGTGACTGGGGGCGGGTCTCGTGTGCCCTGATCCGTCGCGGTCGTTTCGACCCAGGGGACCCGCTTGACGGCGGGTAGCGGGCAGCCGACAGGGTGCTCGTAGAACCCCCACTCGCCGAAGGCCTCGCCGTGATCGGCGGTGATGGCGACCCGGTCGGCGTCGACGTTCTCGAGGAGAACCGTGACTTCGTCGAGCACCAGTCTGAGATTATCGAGGTAGTGATCCCAGACCGTCGCCTGGTCGATCTCCCCTCGACGTAGTGGCTCGAATGGTTCGGCACACGTCTCGGAGACTGGGTCTTCACTCTCGATAGCGTCGGCGATGTACGGCGCGTGTGGTTGCATGTAGTGGACGACGATTCGATCGACATCGGCCTCCCGCCCCACCGATATTGCCCGATCGGTGACGGCCTCTGGTGGGGTTATTCCGAGCCGCTCGCTTCGACTGTCTGCCCACACTTCATCGAGCAACCCGAACACTTCGGGTTCGACCGGGTTCCAGTCCGGCCAGGTAACTGGGGTCGCGACGTACTGCGGCGGCAACAACCGATTCCGGAGGACCTCTTCGGAGTGGGGGTTTGCGGTCACATACGCGGTTCGGGAGATGGAACTGGCGTATTTTCGGTCGAACGTGTGGGACACCCACTCGCTGGAGGTGCTGCCAGGTGACCAAATCGCCTCGCGCTCGTCGAGGAAGTCATACTCGTCAGCTACGGCCGCCAGCGCGTCGGTCCGGCAGGTGTCCAGTATGACCAGCAGGTCCCACTCTCGCTCGTAAGCCGGCGTCCCAAACCGCAGGCGAGTGCTGAGGGTCAACCAGAGCCCGACATAGAGATAGTAGGCCCCGAGCTGCAGGCCGCCGAGGATGTCCTCGTCCATTCGCTCACGAGTATCGGCGACCCAGGCCCGGACGTTCGTGGCCATGTGGGGTCGTGCTCGGCAGTGGGGAAAAGTAAATACGGGCTACCGACCCGGGGTCTGTCTGTGGCACAGCCGTGTCATCCGCCTCTCAGGCTGACGTCTCCCTCGGATGCGCTCAGATGGCGGTGGGCCGAACCTACTGCGCCGTACGACACTCATAACAAATGCGCTTCGCTGGATTGAACCCAACAGATGAACCGACGCCAACTCCTGCGACAGAGTGCAGTAACCGGAATTGTGGGGGTCACCGGCGTCGCCGTGTATCGCCAGGTCGTCGACCGCTTTTCGAACGAACCACCCCCGAATAGAGATACTGACACGGACCCGAACGGGGACGACCAGATCGAAACCCCAGCAGACCTGAGCCCGCCAGCCGAGGAGGAGCCGGTCCGTCACGGCGACGAATTCGGCACCGTCGTGGACGCCGTGAAGGCTGGTGCGGATCCCGAGGGAAACGAACCCATCGACGACTTCCTGAACGAGTATGCAGACGATGACACGCTCCTCTCGTTCCCGGCCGGAACCTACCTGCTCCCGCAGATCAGGCTCACCGAGTACGATCACCTCGGCGTTGTCGCGGCCCACGAGGAACACCCGACGTTCGTCGCGCCGGCGAACAGCTGTATCGATACCGACCCACACATCCAGTTCGACCAGATCACGAACTTCCTGCTGGAAGGGATCGACTTCGATTTCAGCCGGGATGGGGCCGGTGGCGCGGTCAACGTCATCGCGTCGGGTGACGCGACAGTCCGCGATGTCACCGCACAGGGCAGTTGTCGCCAACAGATCGCCATGTTTCGGATCGATATCCGTGACCCCGAGGGGACCGGCCTCGTCGAGCGGCTCCGGATGCAAAACGCCGAGAACAGCGGCTGGATGACCGGGGCCTACGTCGGGCAACGCCACTCCGGCGAGGTGACCTTCCGGGACTGCGAACTCAGTGAATTCACCGACAACGGGCTCTACGGCTCGGCACCCGGCGTTTCAGACGGTGGGGGCGGGACGGTCCACACGGAGGGCGGGCACTTCGAGAACAACAACGTCTCGAATATCCGCCTTGGGACGGATGGGTCGACGGCTCGCGACGACACCATCGTCGTCGAATCCGCGCCCAAAATCGATTCGATAAACCTCCGGGGCATCCGTTTCCGGCGGGGGAGCGGCCAACTGGTCGAGGACTGTGACATCCGGTTCGGGCCCGAGGTTACGAACAGTTTCGGTGCCATCGTCTTCCATGCCGACAACGGCGGCGCTCGGGTCGCCAACACACAGGTTACGATGGACAGCGATGACATCCCTGCCATCAAGGGGTTCTACCACTCCGGAGGCGGCGAGGGCGGGCCGACGTTCGAAAACCTGACCGTCGACGGCGAAGCGAAACGGGGGTACACCGTCCAACTGAACGGTCGGGACGGGACCGTCTTCAGGAACTGCACCATCGAACAACGGGGCGACCATCGTGACGGTATCCGTGTCGCCTACTCCGAGGGCTGTGAACTCGTCGATTCCCGCATCGACGTCTCCGGCTATCCGCTCATTCTCCGTGACTCGACGATGACCATCCGCAACACAACCTTCGTCACCCCCGACGGCGAGCGCCACGTCGACCATATGGAGGCCGGTCCGGGTGACTTCCGGCCGGGGACGTGGACATGAGGGAAGCCTGACCGATGCGCGAACGCCGTGATTCGCTGCCGGCGACTGTCGTCGCGAAAGTCCATCGGGAGGGACCGCTGTCGCTGCTTCGAGAAGGACCGGGATGGGTCGTTGGACACCTGCTCACGGCGGTCCAGCTCGCGTCGATACGACGGCTACGGCGGTTCCGATACCGCCGCGCTGGCCTGGTCGCCATTCCGGACCCAACGGCGACCATCGAGATCGACCCACAGGCAGTCACGCACATCGTCCCCCTCTCGCGATTCGAAACGTCGTTTCCCCGGCGGCTGCTGGGCACGGTCCGCGGTGGTGACTGGGACCGCAACCTCCCTCGCATCGAGAACCAACCGAAGTACCAGGCCTGTCAGGCCCGTGTGGCGGGCACTCCCTGGACGGACACCGGTATTGTCGATCACCTCGCGGCGGAACTTGAACGGGTTGACGCCGACACCATCGAGCACGGCTGTGACTCACGAGCAGCCCTGCGCCAGCGGTACGAGGGCGAGCGGGAGACGCTGTACCGGAGCCTCCGGGACGAGGGCTACGACCGGGCAGTGTCACCGGTCTGCTGTCGGGTTCACATCGGCCGCGACGGACGCCTGCTCTTCGGGAGCGGCGGCCGTCACCGGTTCTACCTCAGCCGGCTGCTCGGGATCGAGTCGGTGCCGGCCCAGGTGCTCTGTCGCCACCACGAGTGGCAAACTGTCCGGGATTCTGTCGCGACGGCCGACTCGCTGGCCGACCTGCCGCCCGAGGTCCGAACGCACCTCGATCACCCGGATCTGCGTGAGTTCCCGCTCGCTCGTGAAGCGCCTTCGGACGCTCGGCAAGCGGGACTCGTGGGATGATCACGACCGCGCTACGTACTCCAGTCCACGGGTCAGCAGGTCGTCGATCGGATCGGGAAGTCGATCGAGAACGGGGCGTATTTCGGCTGGGTCCAGCGCACCGGTAGCGACGGCGGTGACGGTGTAGACGAGCGCCCCCACCGGCGGCACGACGGTCAGCGCGAGCAGGTTCGACTCGATCACGTAGTCGAGTGAGAGGACCGGAACGGCCGTGACCGCCGCAGTGAGGATGATACGTCCTGGTCGGAAATCGGCGAGTGGGTTGAACCCGATCCGGTGGGCCGCCAGCAGCGTGAACGCCAGCATCGAAGAATACCCGACGCTGGTGGCGACAGCCGCACCGACCATTCCGTACCGTGGAATGAGTATGGCGTTCATCACGATGTTGACCGTCGCGGCGGCACCGATGGCCGCCAGGAGGATCAGCACCTGGCCGGAGCCCTGGGCGATGGCCTTCAGTGGGCGTGCGGCGGCGAAGGCGATTGTTCCCGGCAACAATATCAAAAGTGGTTGTGTCGCGACGACGAACGGGGCACCGTAGTACAGCCGCATAACGCGGGGGGCAAGCGTGGCCAGCCCGACGGCCAGCAACACGACCAGCAGGAGTATCTGGCGGGTCACGCGGCTCGAGAGTTCGGAAATCGCGTCCACCTCGTCGTCCGCCCAGAGGGCCGATGTCGAGTGCAACAACAACTGCTGGACGACGATTGGGACGAACCAGAGGTACTCCGCCATCGCCAGTGCCGCCTTGTAGAATCCCGTGGTCTGGCTGTCGGTCAGTGCCCGCAGCATCACCAGGTCGACGTGGTACAGTGACATCCCGAGCAGGACCAGCCCTACGTTGA
Organism: Halodesulfurarchaeum formicicum; assembly: GCF_001886955.1. Taxonomy (NCBI): domain Archaea; kingdom Methanobacteriati; phylum Methanobacteriota; class Halobacteria; order Halobacteriales; family Halobacteriaceae; genus Halodesulfurarchaeum; species Halodesulfurarchaeum formicicum. The sequence goes on from NZ_CP016804.1 coordinate 603,736, forward strand.
CCACGTTGAACGACATGAGTTTTCGGTAGGGCAGTGCGGGCGGGGACAGGAGGGTTCGCAGCGAGAGCTGGCGCAGGACGATGGTCACCGCCAGGACTGCGACAAGGAGGTTTGCGACCACGTGGCCCACCAGCATCCCTGCCACGCCGTGCCCGGCCAGTACGAGCGCGATGCCCACGGCGACGGTGCCGAACTTCTTGAGCACGGACAGCGGGCCCGAGAGGTGCTCGAACCCGAACCCGAGCACCGTGTGGGTACCGAATGCACGGATCTGGGAGACGATGACGAAGGGAACGAGCAGCAGGACATACCGGTCGAAGGCCGGGGCGAACAACCGCCCGGGCAACCCTGCCAGGGTCACGACCAGCAGGATTAGTGCCCCAACGAGAACGACACCCACGCCGATAAGGAAGTAGAACCGGACGACGGCCTCGGTCCAGCCGTCCCGGTTTCGACCCTCTCCCACGAACTTCTGGACCCCCTCCGTAATCGTCCCGCTGATGGGGATCATATAGAGGGAGAAGATGGACAACAGCACGGCGTAATCGCCGTAGCCACTCGGTCCGAGCAGCCGAACGATGACCGGGGTCGAGAGAACAGCGATGCCTGTCGCGATCACCTTGGCGCTGACAAGCGACAGAAATCGACGGAACAGGTTCTCAGTCCCCTTCATGGCGGGGTCGTTTTCATGGCGTCGTGGTGCCAGTCACCGACCCCACGCGACGGTCGGCTGGCATCGCGGAGCCGTCGGTGGGTCCGTGTCCGGCCTCGCTGGTCGCTGTCTAAATGGAAGCTTGCCATTCTCGTTTCCATATCGGGGAGGTACTTCTCTAAATGAACCCGGAAAGCACGGAAAGTTATGCTGCGGCTATCGACCACAGAGCCAATTTCGAGGCTGCAATCCAGAAACCAGAGTTGCGTTGCACGCACGAGGGACCTTCCGAAGCAGCTGGGATCGGTTCCGGCTGTCTGAAGCCCAGATGCGAGCCCAGCCAGGACGTCGCTGAACCGCTGACCAGCGGTAGTCATTTCATAACAAAACGTCCCCACGACGTTCCTTCCGAGTGAACTATCCATATGGATCGTCGCCAGCCCCTGCCTCTCACCGGACTCGATGACTCACAGGTTCCGAGCAGCCGCGACGGTCCCACTTGGAACCCTCACACCTGTTCTGGCCTGACAAACGTCGGTTCCCTCACAACCCGGGGTCCAATATGACGGTCGACCCGACGACCCCGCCGGAGCGCGGGGCAGTGGGGCTGTCGGTCGTCATCATCACCGAGAACGAGGAGGATCGCGTGCGGGAGTGTATCGAATCGGTGTTCGAGGCGTGTCGGGCCGTCCCGTCGTTCGAGGTCATCCTGGTCGACTCGGCCTCGACCGACCGGACCGTCGAGTACGCCGCCGAGTACCCGATCACGGTGCTTCGCATTCCCGAGGAGCATACCGTCTCCTGTGGGGCCGGTCGCTACGTCGGCGACCGCGTCGCGCGCGGCGAACTGGTGTTGCACGTCGACGGTGATATGACGCTGACCAAGAGTTGGCTCCCGCGTGCCATCGAACAGCTCGGCGACCCCCAGGTGGTCGCCGTCGAGGGGAACCTCGACACGTCCACCCAGACGGGCGTCAAAGACGTCGACAAGGTCGGCGGCGTCATGCTGTACGACGCGACCGCGCTCGCCGCGGTGGGCGGCTTCGATCCGTATCTGCTCGGCTACGAGGACGTCGACGTCGGCTTCCGGTTGAAGGAGGCGGGTTATCGCCTGGTCCGGCTCCCGGAGGTGTCTGCGGTCCACAACGCCGGGGAGGGGTTCTCCGAACCGGTCCAGCGCTGGCGACAGGGATATCTCATCGCACCCGGCCAGACGGTCCGAAAGTGGGCCCATTCCCCGTCGATGCTGTGGCGACTCATTCGCAGACAGCGGTACAAGGTGGCTCTCGGCATCTGGCTCGGTGTCGGCGTCCTGTCCCTTCTCTCCGGAACGATGCTTCTGGGGTGGCTGCTCCTGTCGCTGGTCGGGTTCGGCGTGGTGGCATCGAAGCTGGGAATTGTGGGTGCCGCCCGCATTTTCCTGGCAAAAGGGATGGGTGTCGTTGGACTCATCGAGGGACTGCGAACGCCGACGCCGCCCGCCGAGGAGTATCCACTCGACGCCGTCGAGGTCCTCAGGGAGGGCCAGGTGCACGAGGGGGCGATTGCGACTGACGACCGCTAGTATTCCGGCGGCCGTGCCCTGAAATTTCAACGCTCCGGTGGCCGGAAAGAACAGCTTACTCCTCGCTGTAGGGCTGCAACGACGGCTACCTGTCCGTAAGCTGTCGTTTACTACGGCTACCGATTTCCTTGTCCCCAGTATGGTACAGCAGAACAAACGAAAGCAGGAATTATCCCGGTTCGTTCCATCGGGGGCAAGCGCAGCGATACGCGTGTTGGGTGTCGTCTTGATCCTCCTCATTGGGATGTCGGTTGCCGGCATGGGTGGGGTGACTGCAGCCAACGGAGACAGCACCGTCGAAACAACCGAAAGCGCAGAATCGGCCGTCGACATCGTGATCGTTTTCGATCGTTCGGAGAGCACGAACGAGGATCGATACCACATGGCACAGGAGGTCGACCGGCTGGCCAGTCGGTTCGACGATGCAGGTATCGACGCTCGCTACGGCCTGGTCACCTACAACGAGGAAAACCGGATCGAACAGCCGCTGACCGGGGACTTCGCCAGCTTCGAGAAGGCCATGCACTTCCCCGAGTCGGGCCACGTGGAGAGAGCGTCCGACGCCATTCTGACGGCCACGAACATGGACTTTCGTGACGACGCCGAGCGGGTAATCGTGGTCGTGACCGACGAGGACGACGATAGCTCGAATGCGACCCGGTCCACGGCACTGTCGTCGCTGTCCGGGGTCGACTTCATCGCTGTCTCACCCGGAACGGCAGTGGAGAGTTCGAGTTTGTATCACTCGCCGCCGAGTGACAACCGCTCGGACAACGAACTCCGAACGATGGCGACCCAGGTCGATGGCGACTGGATCGACGAGGGCCAGTCCGCCGGTGTCATCGTTTCGGAAATCGCGACCATCGCCGAATCTACTGTCGACACCGAGGAGGACTCGTCACGTTACACTCCCCGTGAGTCCTCAAGTCACAGCCCCGCATACAGTACGGTCAACCACTCGGCCAACCGCACGACCGCCGAGGTCGGCGATCTGATTCGGTTCAACAAGACCATCGAGAACGTCGGGTCCGCCGATGGCAGCTACGACGCGTACCTCTCCCACGATGGGACCATTCTCGCCGAGCAGACGGTGTCGGTTCCCGAAGACGAGTCCCGGACCATCTCCTTCGTCCACCAGTTCGAGGAGGCCGGTGAATACGAGGTCCTCATCAGCCACGAACCGATCGCAACCGTCACCGTGACCGAACCGAACAACGTTACCGTCGACGTGCGGGCCGCGGCGAACGAGTCACGGGTGAACGGGACGATCACCGACGCCTGGACGAACGACACCGTCTCGATCCCGATGAACGACTCCGGGCTCGTTCCATCGGAGGTCGCGGTGATCGAGAACGTGACCGTCGCGGTCGGTGACGTGAACGTCACGCCCGCCCACGACGTCGCCTTTGACTTCGAGGTGCTCGCGAACGAGACGCCGCCGAACGGGACCGAGCCAGTGTCCGAGCACGTCGCCCAGGTCAGGTACCTGACCGTCAATAGCACGCTCGGGGCCGGCCTCGATGGCGTGGAATTCGAGTACGTGGCCTCGGCAAACGAAACGACGCTGTACGGCTACGATGCTGCAAACGCGACGTGGACGCCGCTGAATCAGACCGCCGTGAATGAAACGGAATCGATGTGGCACACCAACCGGAGTAACGCCTCGGTGTACGCTGTCGGGGTCCGTCAACCGTCGATATCGGTCACCGACGCGACGCTTGAAGCCACCGACATCGAAACTGGGGAGTCGACCACTGCGCTGGTGACGCTGTCGAACGAGGGTGTCGCAGCCGGAACCTTCAACGCCACCCTTCGAGTGAACGACCGCGCCCTCAGCGTCGAGCGGACCACCGTCCCCGCGGGGGAGAACCGGACCGTTACGTTCGCGGTCGCGCCCGAACAGCCCGGCGAGTACGCAGTCGAGGTGGTGGACGGGCCGTCGATGACCCTCCAGGTCGACGCGCCCCAGACGGAGACGCCGACCGCGACGAAAACGACGACCGTTCCTGACGCGAGTTTGACGTCGGTCCCAGGGTTCGGCGTCGGGGTCGCGCTAGTCGCGTTCATCGGTGCAGCGCTCCTCGCAGGCCGCCGCCGCTAACTCGCGAGGGAACTCCTGCGGGTCGAATTTTTCTTCGAGCTCTCTTTGGTCGCCGTCCGTTCCTGTTGCTAACCTGAATTTCCTCGGAACGGGCTCCGGCCAAGATTTCGGACCAAGCCCTCGCCAGCTATCTTTTTTCGATGTCACTATGCGGCGAGGTCAGAAGGGCAGGGTCGGGACGAGGGTGGCCATGAACGCCACATCAAGCAGTGCGAGGATAATCACGATCACCGCCCCGGGAACGCCCAAGACGGCACAGATGAGCAGCGTGAGGATCGATATCTCGACGCCCAGGCCGATCACGTTCGCCAGGATCAGGATGACGAGGCCCACGAGCGCGTTGTACAACAGCAGTTGCAGTGATTTCATACGTTCTCCTTCTCGGAGTGTGTAGTTTGTTATGTAGCTCTTAGTTGACACCTGGCTCCGGTAGGGCTGGCTAGTCGGTATCTATCTCGGGGCCAGGGCTCGCTCGACTACTCCGTCAAAAATAACAGAGGAGGCTGGCGAGTTCGTCGACCTCCCGGTCCGGGGCTGCCGCTGCCTCGGCCGGCTCGAGGTCGGCGTACCGGCCACGTCGCAGCCGTACCGTCTGCATGCCGAGGTCGTTCGGGACGCGAAAGTCCACTCGTGGGTCGTCGCCGATGTACGCGGTGTCCCACGGGGGGACCGACAGTTCGGATAGCATTCGTTCGAACACCGTGAGTTCGTGTTTCGACCGCCCGATCGTCGAGGTCACGAGTACCGCATCGAAGTACTCACGAATGCCTAACCGGCGGAGTTTCGCGTGGCCGCCACGACCGTCTGTAAGCAACCCTAGCTGGTGATTTGAGCCTAGCACCGAGAGGACATCCTCCGTGTCGTCGTACGGGGTGAGTGGCTCCGTTGCCGAGTGATAGGCCGTTACGAGATCATCGAGGAGGTCTGCGGGCAGGTCGTGTCGATCGAGCAGCCGGTCGAAGGTCCCGTCGGTGATCCCCGCCTCGAAGTAGAGTTCGTGGAGCTCATCGTGAAACGAGTCGCCGGTGCGGGCTTCGAGCAGGTCGGCGGCCGAGCGAAGCCCCGCCTCGGCGTACTCGTGATAATCATAGAGCGTGTCGTCCAGGTCGAAACAGACGGCTGTCACCGTCCTCATAACCCTGTCTTGGGCCCGGTGGTCTCCTCGGTGACGTGGAACGTCCGCCCGTCCGGTGATCGAAAGAGTTCGTTCCAGTAGCGGGTCATCTGCGTGCCCCACCGGACATCCACCGGCGGGATGGACTCGTCGAGGGCGTATTTTACACCGAGATACGGGAGGTTCGCCCCCGCGCCGACACACATGATGATCGTGCCGGAAACCCGCGGGTTGATCTCGATGATCTTCGGGGTCCCGTCCGCGTCGTACTTGAACTGGAGGTTGATGTTGTACTCCAGGCCCAGTTGCTTGGAGATCGCTGTCGCTTCCTCGATGAGTGGCTCGTTGTCCTCGACTATGCCCTGGAACGTGATGCCGGCCCGGGTTCGGGATCGGGTCCGTGGCACGACGGGACCGACTTCGTCGTCCATCGCGAGGAGGTCGACGCTGTACTCCTCGCCGGGGAGGTATTCCATGACCACCAGGTCGGGGAACGGGTCGGCCTCGGAGAGGACTGGCCGCACCTCCTCGAGGGTCGTCACCGCCTCGCCGGGTTTCTCGTCGAGCAACCTGGTTACCCGGTCGGTTCCCTCATCGAGGACGCGGAACCCCCGCATCCCGCTGGCGACCGTGGGCTTGAAACAGACCGGTCGGTCGGGATAGCCCAGCGCTTCCACGGCCTCGACGAACGACGCCTCGTCGGCCACTCGTCTGAAGTCGGGCGCGGCGTCAAAGCCGTTGGTAGCGAGAAAGTCATAGAGCGCGGCCTTGTCGTTGGCGGCCCGGAGCCCCTCGGGATCGGAGACCATCACGGTCGCCGGGACGGCATCGCGGTCGGCTGCGAGCGGTTGCAGTTCGTCGGTCGTCAGCGGGAGCACGACGTCGACGTCCTCGACTGTGGCGATGTCGGCGATCCGGCGGACGTACTCCTCGTCACTGCCCGCCGGGACCGTGTAGTGCTCGTCGACGAGGCCAAAGCCATACGCATCCGGATCCATGTCGACGCCGACGATGCGAATCGCCCGTTCGTCGACGCTGCGGAGGCTCCTGATGATGCCGGACGCACCTGGTGCGCCGGCGCCCGTCATGAGGATGGTCACATCTTCGTAGTCGCCTGTTTGTGTCGGGGTTGTCATCTTCTATCGCCCTCGGTGTCCGATTCCGTGTCGGGTGTCCGTTCGTCATCGGTGCCGCCATCGGCCTGGGCCGGGGACCGTGGGGCCCGCTCCTCGCTGCCCTCGTCCGGTTCGACTGCCTCCGTGTCGGCGTCACGCTCGCTTCCCGATTCGACCGCTTGGTCGGCTTCCTCGGGGGCCTGCTCGTCGGGCTCGATCTGTACTTCGAGGTGCTCGTTGTCCCGGCGATCGAGCATCGCGGCATAGAGGAACATCAGTGCCCCACCGACTGTCGCGAGGAACCACGAGCCGCCGTCACCGTCGCGACGAGTCAGGGCCGAGACGAGGCCAGCGATCCCGGCGCCGACGGTGCCGATTCCGAGTAGGTACAACGGGACGAGTGGCTCGAACCGCTGGAGCAGGTACTTCCGGCGGAGCCGCCAGAAAAACCCGCGGGCCAACATTGCCGAGACGCGTGGGATGTACTCTCTGTAATTGATGTGACTCTTCCAGCCCTCGCTGTAGGCGTAGTCCGAGGAGCGAGGCACGTCTCCGACACGGATGTCGGCGGCGTTCAGACGCACGAGCAGGTCGTTGCAGTAGCCGTAGTACTCGTACATTCCCTCGATGTCCGTCTCTTCGAGTGCGGAAAGCGAGATGGCGGTATATCCGTTCTGGGAGTCCATCGTCGCCCAGTAACCGCTGGCGACCTTCGTGAGATACGAGAGCACGACGTTGCCGAGCAGCCGAAACCGCGGCATTTCGGCGTAGTCCTCGGGACGCGAGAACCGATTGCCCTTCGTGTAGTCGGCGACCCCGTCCACGATCGGGTCGAGATACCTGGTGAGTTCGCTCGGGTCCATCTGGCCGTCGCCACCGAGGACGACTGTAAGATCCAGTTCCGCTTCGCGGGCCCGGAGATAGCCCGTCTTGATGGCCCCACCGACGCCCCGGTTTTGCTCGTGGCGGATGGGGACGACGAGGTCGTCGAATCGACCGTCGTGGGCCGCGTTGCGCTCGGTGGCGTGGCGACGGATCTCTGCCCAGGTGTCGTCGGTCGAACCGTCGTCGACGACGTACGCCTGGTCCAGGAACCCGGGCAGATCGTCGATTACCTCGCCGACGAACCCCTCCTCGTTGTAGGCCGGCACGACCGCGGCGACGGTGTGGTCTCTATACACTGGTCTGCCCTCCCGTCGACTCCGTTCCCACTTCCCCGTCCGGGATGAACTCCCGCTGGGCCTTGGCATTGGCGTGCCGACAGCTCCTGGTGACCGCTTGCTCGACCCGTTGGGTGAAGCTGCCATCGCTCTCACTCCACAGCCCTGGATGGGTCAGTATCTGTGCCGATTCTCCGAAGTCTCCGACGACCGGCGGGGCCGTTCGCCACCGCTGGCCGGAGTCTGCGACGTAGCTCATCTCCTCGAAGTACGCTGGACTGTACGCGTTCCGGATGTCCGCCAGGTCCCGGCTCAGCACCCACTCCGGCGGGGAGTGAAAGGAGACGGTCTCAACCGGGTCCGAAACGAGCGTTTCGAGGACCGCTCGCTCCTCGTCGACCCGCCGGTTGATCTCGGAATCCGCAGGTTCGTGGTCAGCTTCCCAGTACTCGTGGGTGCTGAAGTGGAGTGCGATCTCGTGGCCGAGAGATTCGATCTCGCGGATCTGCTCGCGCTGCTCCCGATCGAGCGGGTTGTAAAGCGCGGACGAGAGCAGGAAACAGTACGTCGTCGCGATCCCTCGATCGGCCTCCAGCAGGGCCATCCGCAGGGCGTCTCTGATCGAGAGGTCGACATCGTGTCGGATGACCACGGTTCCCGGGTCAACGCCGTCCGCGAACCGCCGAATCTCGTAGCCGGCCGCCTGAATCCGGTCCAGGAAGTCCTCGTACCAGCTGTAGGTGAACTCGACGGTTTCGGACGACTGGGTCCTCTGACTCGCCATTCTATCTGGAACCCAGGCCGATGAACGGGTTAGTAATCAGTCGCCTACCGAAAAAGTGGCGGGAGTAGGAGTATTCTACCCGGTCACCTCGCCGCTGGGTCGGGAAACAACCGTCGGCCAGCCCACTCAGCGCAGTCGGGACCGGACCGTGCCGACTGCTCGGGACAGGAGTGTCACTCCTGGTGCTCCATCGAATATCCAGAGTGCGATCGTCGCTGCCGGCAACAGCAGGTACAGGAGGACGACGTCCGTGATCGGCATCGTCACCAGTTCGGCAACGAAGTCCTCGAGGTAGGCCAGCCCGCGGCCGAGCCCACGGTCGATCTCGTAGGGTTCGGCCGCGGAGACGGGCCACAGCACCCGCCCCACCAGGATCGAATTGCCGTAACGGATCGGGTTCAGCACGTCGCCAAGCAGGTGTGTCCAGTAGCCGACGACGAACGCGACGGACACCCACAGGCGGTCGAGCCGGGATCCAAACAGGAGAACGCCCAGTCCGACAGGTATCGCCACGAACGCGGAATGGCCGATGGCGTACCCGCTCGGGAACCAGCCCAGCCCCCACGAGAGCGGCTTGTCGACGAGGTCTGGCACGAGGCTCGCGACCGCGAGGGCCACGACAGCGCCGTCCGACGGTGGGGGTCGACCCAACGCGCGGAGTCCAAGCGAGTACAGCAAGTAGCCGGCTGCGATGTGCTCCCACGGCCACATTCAGGTTAGCTCACCCGGCTGGCGGGCCCGACAGCCTCCCGGACCGCGGTGGCGACGTGGTCGACCTCGGCCGCCGAGAGCCCGGGATGGACCGGCAGCGACAGGACGGTGTCGGCCGCCCGGCTCGCAACCGGTGTGTCCGCCTCGTAGCCATCGTAGGCTTCGAGGTGCGGGATGAGTGTCGGGTAGTAGACCCCCGTGCCGACGCCGACCTCGTCCAGTCGCTCCCGGAGCTGATCGCGATTCTCGGTGCGGACAGTGTACTGGTGGTAACTGTGTCGGGCCCCCGCCGGTTCGGACGGAACGGTCAGTCCGGGAACGTCCTCGAGTCGGTCCGTGAGCCGACGGGCGTGCCGTCGGCGGGCCCGGACCCACTGTTCTAACTGCTCCAGCTGGACGGTCCCGATAGCGGCGGCGATGCTGGTCATCCGGAGGTTGTGACCAACGCGCTTGTGGGCGTAGACATCGTCCCCGGTGCGACCGTGGTTGGCGAAGCTTGCCCCCCGGTCGGCGACCGCCGGGTCGTCAGTGAGGACCATCCCACCTTCCCCGGTCGTCATGTTCTTGGTCGGATAGAAGGAAAAGGCCGCGGCGTCGCCGAACGTGCCGATGGACTGCCCACCGTAGCTGGCGCCGTGCGCCTGGGCCGCGTCCTCGATGAGGTGAACGTCCGCTTCGTTCGCGATGGCCCGGAAGGCGTCCATGTCGGCTGGGAGCCCGTAGAGGTGAACCACCAGAATCGCGTCGGCGTCGGTCGCTCTGACCGCCTCGCGGGCGCTCTCGGGGTCGAGGTTGTAGGTCGCCGGGTCGATGTCTGCAAAGACGGGTTCTGCCCCCACGAGCCGGATGGCGTTCGCGCTGGCAACGAACGAGAACGGGGTGGTGACGACGGTGTCACCGTCGCCGATCCCCAGACCCTCCAGTGCGACCTGGAGGGCGGCCGTTCCGTTGGCTGTCGCCACCGCGTGGTCGCTGCCGCAGTAGGTTGCAAACGCCGACTCGAACTCCCGGACCTTCGGGCCGTCGGCGACCATGCCGCCCTCGAGGACCTCCTGTACCGCCTCCTGTTCAGCGACGTCGAACGTCGGGTTGGCGATGTTAATCATGTTCGGTTCCCTCCCCGTAGCTCCTCGGGCAGCGGTCGATGCTCGGCCGGCACCCCGAGAGCGAGCCGACCCGGCGGGACGTCCTGTGTGACGACCGCACCGGCGGCGACGAACGCTCCCTCGCCGATGGTTACGTCCGGCAGCACAGTCGCGTTCGCCCCGACGGAGACGTTGTCCTCGAGGGTCGGTCCCGTCAGGTCGACGTCCTGCCGGAGCGGGTAGGGATCGTTCGTGAGGACCGCATTCGGGCCGAGGAACACCCGGTCACCGATCTCGCTCTCCGCCGGGACGTACACGCCGGTCTGAATGCTTACCTCGGAGCCGACCTGGATCCGGCTGTCCAGCACCGACTTCGTCCCGAGGACGACGTCGTCACCGACGGTCGTGTGTTCACGTACCATCGCGTCGTGGCCCGTCGTGAACCCGGACCCGATATCGACGTCACAGTAGATGGTCGTCCCGGACCTGATGGTCGATTCCGCACCGACGACAGCGGGCTCGGCGGTGTCATCGTACACGTAGCCGACGGTCGCACCGGGGTCGACGACGACGTTCTCGCCGAGTGCTGCTCGGGGCTCCTCGTTTTTCTCCTTGCGTGAATCTCTGCGGGTCATCCCATCACCCGGCTGTCAGTACTCCGTCGGTCGTCGACCGCATGCTGTCGTGTCATTGGTGGACCTCGTGATGCCGGCTGTCCGGTGGTCGAGGCGGTCCCCGACCGCTTGTGGGACCGTTCGGTTCCTCCGGCGTGATGAATCGAAAGCGGGTTCGGCGGTTTGTTATGCAGCGCCTACGGGCTCAGAGGCCGCCGCTGGTGGCGATGGCCCTGGCGGCTCGGGAGATGGCGGTCGTCTCCTCTCTTTGGCACTGGAATCGTGCCAGCCGTGCCCGGCCGTGTAGACACCGGTCGCGGTGGGTGTCGGCGACGTCGGTCGACTCACTGGGGTCTGCCTGTAGGTCGAACAGCGTCTCCCCGTCCTCGGTTTCGAGGTATTTGAACCGCCGGTCGCGCACGGCACGTTTGCTGCCGCCCTCGCTGGTGGCGACTGCGTTCGGTGTCGTGATGGCTTCGGGGTCGACGGTACCATCACGAGCGATCGACAGCGCCACGTCCGGGATCGTTGCCAGCGAGGCCGGATCGGCCACCGTGGCGTCGCTGCCCGCGTTGTGGACGAGATACGGGACGTGAACGTTCTCCTCGTAGAGCTGACGGTGATGGTGGCCGTAGTTGCCGTGTTCGCCGAACGACTCGCCGTGGTCGGCGTGGACGATCAGCGCCGAATCGTCCCCGGCGGCGTCGGTGTGGAGTCGGTCGAGGAAGGCATCGACCGAGCGGACCGTGTCCCGGTAGCTCGCCCGCACCGACTCGGCCGCGCCAGCCCCCATCGTGTCGCCGTTTCCACGCATCGCCGTCTCCGACTTGAGGGCGCTCGTGTAGGTCCCCAGCAGGGATTGCTCGGTGCGGTGGGCCCGGCCAGGGAGGAACGGGTAGTGCGTGTCCATCAGGAACACCCACAGGAAGTACGGCTCCGAGAGGTCCTGGCGGACCGCGTCCAGGTCGTCGTAGAACGATTCCCAGCGCGCGAAAAAGGAACTCCCAGTGAGCAAGTCAAGTGCGAGCTCCACCGGCTTGCTGTCCGTGTCGATCCCCGGAAGCCGGTCGGCGACGGCGCGCAGCCAGCCGCCGTTTACCCCGGAGAAATCCTCGAACACGTCGAACCCGCGGTCGAACCCCGACGCCGTGGACGCCCAGGGGTTCGGGCTGAAGCCTGCGGTCTCGTAACCGCGCTCGCGGAGCCGTTCCGGGAGCGAGGCGTACCGCCCCATGTGCTCGTCGAGGGCAGCGAGTCGGCGCTCCCAGTGGGTCGCCCCTGGATAGCGGTCGAGCGGCTCCGCCGGCCGTGGGTACCCGGTGAAGGCGACCGGCATCGAGGAGAACGTCTGGGGACCGGGCGCGACGGCCGTTTCGAAAGCGAGGCCCTCGTCGGCGAGCGCGTCCATCGTCGGCGTGAGGCCACGCTCGTCGCCGAGAAACCCACAGTGGTCTGCGCGCAGGCTGTCGATTGACACGAGGATGATGTTCTTCCGGTCGGCGGTCATGGGTGGTGTCCGGCGTCCGGTACCGAAGTGGTGGATCGCGTGCAGTGCATTCCCCTAGAGTCGGTCACTCGGAGGGCTTTGTTAGGAACCACCAACCCCGAGGGCTCGGGACGCGAGTCCGCCCGGAGACCGCGACCCCGCCACGTGACCCCGGTAATGTCAGCATAACTTTCCTCGTCGTTCCCGTCGGTCAGCCCACGAATCCGGCCCGTAGCCGAGGCACAGCCCCGGGTCGGCCGCCTTCCGGAACCGTGCCCGCACTCCCGATGAACGTGCTCAACCTCGTGACGAACCCGGACGCCCAGTTCTTCGAGCAGCAGGTCGAGACCCTCGCTGGTTTGGGAGTCAGTTCGGACGTCGTCGCGGTCCCGGGCGACCGGCGGACGACCGACGACACCGCCGAGCCGCGGTCGGTGCTGGACTGGTTGCAGTTCTACCCGCAGGTGCTCCGGGCCTCGCGTGGTGACTACGATGTCGTGCATGCCAACTACGGGCTGACCGCGCCAGCCGCGCTCGCCCAGCCGAGGCGGCCAGTCGTTCTCTCCCTCTGGGGGTCGGACCTGCTCGGCAGCGTCGGGTGGGTGAGTCGTCTGTGCGCGCGGGCGGCTGATGCTGTCATCGTGATGTCCGAGGAGATGGCGGCGGCACTCGATCCCATCGACAGCCACGTCATCCCTCACGGGGTCGACATGGAGCGGTTCCAGCCGCTCTCTCGGCGGGTCGCCCGCGACCGGGTCGGCTGGGACGGCGACGCCGCCCAGGTGCTTTTTCCCTACGCCGAGCGACGGGCGGTGAAGGACTACCCGCGAGCCGAGGCCGTCGTCGCCGCGGCTCGCGAGCAGTTCGACGGGGACATCGAACTCCGGACGCTGCACGGCGTGGCCCACGACCGAATGCCGCTCTACATGAACGCTGCCGACGCGCTGTTGCTCACGTCGAAAAGTGAGGGCTCGCCCAACTCCGTCAAGGAAGCGATGGCGTGTAACTGTCCTGTCGTGGCGACGGCTGTCGGTGACGTCCCCGCCTTACTCTCGGATGTCACGGCTTCACACGTCTGTCGGACCGACGAGGAACTCGTCGCCGGACTCATCGATGTCCTCGAACGCGGTGAGCGCTCCGATGGTCGGGCCCACGTCGAACCATACGGGCTCGACCGGATGGGCAAGCGCATCCTCGACGTGTACGAGTCGGTGCAGTAATCGACGGAAGGGCAGCGGACGGTAACTGCTCTGTTACCCGGACTAACGAAAGCTTACCGAGCGAGTTGACGGGTAAGCTGGGGATTACAATCTTCCGATTGGTCCTATCCCGGGTTAGAAGACAGATGATTGGTACACCAACGGCCATCGACAGCCGGGAACCGGCCACCGAGGAGTGTCGGCTACCAGGGGCCCGCTCGGAACGGAGACTCGGGCCTGCGGATCGGCCATGACGTCCCGCAATATGCATTCCAGACGATCGTTAACGAACGATCTGGACGTTTTACTGGCGAAATTAGGTGTTCTTGCAGCAGTACTGCTGCTCGGCCTCCGGCTGTTCGCGTCCCAGCCATTCCTCCTCGTGATTCCGCTTTCGATCGGGATGGGGAGCGGCCTCTACCTCCTGGCGGGCCACGAACGGGCTGCCGAGATGTCTTGGCTGGCACTGCCCCGGTTCGTGGCTGGCTACCTTCCATCGGTCGTCATGCTCGGGTTGGTGGCCCTCGTGGTCGCGACCCGGCTGGTTGGTACCCGGACGGTTCCCATCTACCTGCTGATCGCCGGCATTGGCACCCTCATCTTCGGGCAGATTTTGTTCCTCGATGAAGGTGGGGTTGCCCCGGGAGTGATCCTCTTCGAAATCCTCGCCGCGGCCGTCGTGATCCGGCTGTCGGCGCTGTTCGTGACTCCGGGATACGTCGGGGTCGACATCTGGACCCACGCGCTGGTGTTCGTCGACGGCATCGTGGCCCAGGGCTCGTTGGCTTCGATAGCCGAGACGAAATACCTCATGGCGCCGATCTACCACGCCATCGGGGCCATCGGAACCCTCGTGTTCGGCGGTGTTCGGGAGGGGATCTATCTGACGCTGGGGCTTTTGGTCCCGTTGTCGGCGGTGTTCGTCTACTCGACGGGGAAACTCCTGGTCCCGGCCAGGTGGGCGCTGCTGGCGACGGCACTGTACGCCTTTGCCGACCAGTTCATTCGCTGGGGAATCCACATCATTCCGACGAGTCTCGGGTTGGTGTTCTTCCTCGCGGTCGTGTACCTGGTGGCGCGGATGTTCTACGCCGACGCCGAACCGTGGGCGGTCGTGCTCGCGCTCGGGGCCAGCCTGGCGGTGGTGTTCACCCACCAGGTCGCGACTGCCATTACCCTGGTGTTCCTCGCCGTCGCGGCGTTTGCCGCTGTCGTGCTGGGGCTGTTCGCACGGGACGGCCAGGTCACCCATCGCACGCGCAAGGCAGTCGCACTCGTCGGCATTTTTGTCGTGACGACGACGGCCACACTCGTCTCGTGGGCGAACACACCGTTCGCCGGCGGCCAATCCTTCCTCGGGCGGGAGCTGGTCGTCATCACGTCGGCACTTACCGAGGACGCGGCTCTCCTGAATCTCGCGAGCGGCGGTGACGCGGGGGCCGGCGGGGCTGCTGGCGCATCGGCCTACGCCTGGTTGATCCCGTACGTTGAACTGTTCGGGTTCGGGCTGTTGCTCGCGGCTGCCGTGCTCGGCGGGCTGTGGTTGCTCCGCCGGAACCCCAATCCGGACCTGTCGCTCACCTTCGTGCTCGCCGCGGCCACCCTGTTCGTGCTCGTGTACGGGCTCTCCCTGTTCGGCATCCGTGCGCTGTTACCCGGCCGGTGGATCGCCTTTCTGTTCGCTCCGATGGCGCTTTTGGCTGCCGCCGGGTTCCTGGGACTCTCCCGAAGCAACGCCCGGACACTGGTCGTCATCGCATTCGTCGTGCTGGCGGTGGGCTACCCCGCGTCCATGGTCGTCGCCGAGAAGGCGACGCTTGACAGTCCAGCGTTCAGCGATCAACACGCCCGCTTTGCCTACACCGCACCGGAGATAAGTGCGGCCCAGACGGGCGTCGAGATCCGGCCGCCTGCCGAACACGGCGTCATTCGTACCGACCACCCCTACGACAAGGTCTTTCGGGTTATCGGGGGCTACGAGGATGGCAGCCTCATCCTCGGTCCAGACGGTCCTGTCGGAGCCGACACCACTGCCGCTCGTGACTACCAGTTACAGGGCCCGGTTAGCTTCGAATCACCCGAGGAAGGGACTATAGGTGACCCCGCCACCGTGTGCCCGGACGGGTGGAACAGGGTGTACACGAACGATCAGGTGTGTCTTTGCACCGACTCCACGGGGGGTGCGGAATGAGCTCCCAAGTGACCGATCTGCGGCTCGTGTTCAGCCTGACCGTCGCCGCGATGCTCGTGCTGCTGGTTCCGGGTGTTCCCTGGCAGATCGAGTGGGTGTTCGGTCTTCCGCTGCTGGTGTTGTTGCCGGGGTATGCCGTGGTTGCGGCGCTCTTTCCCCGGCGACCTGAGGCGTCGCCGGCCGGTGGCAACTCACTCGACTGGCCCGCCAGGTTCGGTCTCTCGCTGATCGGGAGCGCGATCGTCGTCGCCGCGGTCGGCGTCCTGTTCGCGAGTGAAGCGCTGGTTCGGCTCACTCTGGCACCGGCCGTGCTGTCGATCGGCGCGGTCACGTTACTCGCTGTCGTCCTCGCTGGGGTTCGACGGCGACCACTTGAGCGGGATCACCGTGCGGACCCGGTCGCTGGCGTCTCGCTGGGGTCGATGCCTGGCGCGTTCGGCATTTCGGGTGTCCAGTCGCTCGTGCTGGTGGTGTCGGTGCTGCTATTGGTCAGCACGCTCGCGTTCGCCGGCACGAGTCCGGCCGAGGACCCCTACACCGAGGTCTATCTGACCGACGGTGAGGACCTCGACCTTGGACCAGCAGAGGGAACCCAGACGATGGCCACCGGCGCTGATAGCACGGTCTCACTTACCATCGAGAACCACGAGGGCGACCCGACTGACTACCGGACCGTGGTCCGCCTGCAACGGGTTGAGAACGGGACGGTCCTGGGGAGCGAACGCCTTGATAACTTCAGCGTCAGCCTGGCATCCGAAGAGATCGGCGTCTACGAACGCTCGCTCAACCCGACGATGACGGGCGAGCGACTCCGCCTCCAGGTGCTTGTCTACAAGGGCGGCACGGAGGGAGAGATCGACGCCGATTCGGCTGACCTGGGGTTGCGCCTCTGGGTGGACACCACCGCGGAGGGCTCCACGTGACCCCCCGACCGTTCGAGCACGACATCGCCGGCCAGCAGGTGCTCGTGACTGGCGGTGCGGGGTTCATCGGGAGCAACATCGCCGCGGCGCTTCTGGACGGGAACGACGTCCGGGTACTTGACGACCTTTCGAGTGGTCGGCGGGAGAACGTTCCCGACGGCGCGGAACTGCTCGTCGGTGACGTTCGCGACGAGGACGCTCTCGACGCCGCGATGGCGGGCGTCGACCTCGTGTTTCATGAGGCCGCGGTCGTCAGCGTCGCGCGCTCGACCGAGGCGCCCCTCGAAACCACCCGAACCAACGTGGACGCGACTGTCCGAGTTCTCGAACAGGCACGGACGGAAGACGCCCGGGTCGTCTTCGCCTCGAGTGCCGCGGTGTATGGCCCGCCGGCGTACGTTCCGGTCGACGAGTCCCATCCCAAGGAGCCGACCTCGCCCTATGGGGTCAGCAAACTCGCCGCCGACCAGTACGTTCGGCTGTACGCCTCGCTGTACGACGTCCCGACCGTCGCGCTGCGATACTTCAATGCGTACGGCCCCGGTCAGCCGGATGGCGACTACAGCGGTGTCATTCGAACGTTCGTCGACCAGGCGACGGCGGGCGAGCCCATCACCGTCCACGGGGACGGCCAGCAAACCCGCGATTTCGTCCACATCGACGACATCGTCCGCGCGAACCTCCGCGCGGCGACCACACCCCACGTCGGTGAAGCGTTCAACGTCGGCACCGGGGACTCGGTCACGGTCTCGAAGCTGGCAGCACACATCCAGGAGCTAGCGGGCTCGGACTCACCGATTCGGACCTCCGATCCCCGTCCCGGCGACATCCGTCACAGTTGTGCCGAGACGACCGACGCACGGACGAAACTGGGGTTCGAGGCGACCGTCTCGCTTGCCGATGGGCTGGAGACCGTAGCGGGACTCGGGCCGGCTGAGTGATCGTCCCCGGTTCATGCCTGACGGGATTCCCGGGCACTAACTGAGCAACGGTACCACGAAGCACTTACTGGGGGGCCGTGTTGACTTCTCCATGGATCGCCGACAGTTCCTCTCCCTGTGTGGACTCGGCATGACTGGTGTCGCGGGGTGTATCGGCATGGGCGGTGACCGACAGCCGACGACTGAAGGTGACACCACGTCGCCGGAACCCGAACTGCGTATCGAGTTCAGTGGCCTCCAGGCCGGTGTCGTGGGACTGGTCGAAGACGCCTACGAGATCGCGTCCAAGCCCGACTCCCAGTACCTCTTTTTGGACGTGCACGTCGACTCCGGAACGATCCCATCGATCACGGACTTCCAGTTTCACTTCGCTGGCGACATGTATTCCCCGAAAACGGAGTGGAACCACCCACCGCTTCACCGTGGTGAGGGGTCGGGGAGGGGTTACCCGGACACCACTGGAAAAGAGCGCTACTGGGACGACGGAAGCACCGATGGGTGGATCGCGTTTCAGGTGCCAGAGACGGGGGACGCAAGTGGGGCAGTACTCTCCTGGCCGAGTGGGGAGTGGAGTCCGGCCGAAACGATTCGGTCACGACTTGCCAACCCGATTCCGGAGTTCACGGTCGAGGAATGGGCCGTCCCGGAAACCGTCTCTCCCGACACCGACCCGAAATTCGAGTTGACGGTTCGAAACGAAGGCTCCCATCCCGGACACTTCTGGGGTGCGATCGATGGAGACGGCGCCACGACCGACCGGCTCGTCACGCTCGTCTCGCGACGAATCCCCCCAGGTGAATCCAGATCCTGGGCAGTCAGGGGCCGAACGTATCAGATGGGGTCTGCAGCCAATTCTGTAGAACAGGTGACCTACACCCTGCGGTGGCTTGGGGAGGATCGGTCCGCGTCCGCTCGGGTTCGATACGAGTGACCTCGCTGCGGGTTTTTGCACTCCTCACCCGGGAACGAACCCACAATTGGTTCTCGGGATATCGGGTACCCGAACTCGGAACTGGCCTCCCATCGGTGACAGCGGGGCGATCTCATCGGGCACCATCGGAGACGCGTCTGACCGCCGCAGCCGAGATCAGTCCCGTTCCGTGATCGGTTCCGCATCGCTCCCGTTTGCACTCACGGGCCTCGTGCTATCGAGTTGCCCCGTGGTGTGATCGCGCCAGTCGACGTTGCGCTGGACCCACAGTGGGACGGACACGAGTGAACGCAATACTGGCACCTCGATCAGTGGACCGGTAAGCAACCCCACGGCCAAAGCCGTGGGCTTTCAGCGTGGACTCCCGCTCGGGCCGAATCCTCGGCAGGAGGGTCATACTCCATTCGCGTTCAGCGTCCCGCTGTCCGCTCACGGGCGCGTAGCGCCCGTTCGCGTGGTCCGCGGGACCAAGGTCCCGCGCTATTCAAGCGCACACCTACGGGTGCGCCTCCACCGGAGCCGGTTTGGTTCCGGCGAAGATACCGCAAACCGATATTCTTCGCCGCGTTGTAGTCGGCCTGGTTTTCGTAGCCGCATTTCACGCACTCAAAGTCCTCAGGCTGAGGACTGGAGCATGTCGAGTTCCGCGAGTCGTATCTCCACGTCCTCGACCCGGCACTCCCCGAGTTCGTCCTCGAGATGCCGTTGACTTCGCCCGGAGTCCGTTGCCATGTACTCACTTGAACGGCTCTTCAATTAACGGTTGCCGCTTTTGAGACAACACTTTCCGCCGGATTCTCGTCGTTTTGTGGATTGTTTCGACCGACCGAGAACGCTGGTGCCAGAACCGATCTGAGCTGGGGATCGACCAATTCGGGTGTCACTGGCATGTGTCCCTTTTTTCAGCACGCGCCCGATACGTCAGCCATGCCAGTCGAAACTGACGACGCGCTCCGTGAAATCCTCGACCTCGATACGATTGCCGTCGTCGGCTGCTCGACCAGCCCGGCCAAGGCCGCTCACGACGTCCCGAAGTACCTCATCGAACACGGATACGACGTGATCCCGGTCAATCCCTTTGCCGACGAAATATTCGGTCGCGAGAGCCACGACTCGCTCTCGGCCGTCGATCAGGAGATCGACATCGTGGACGTGTTTCGTCCCAGCGAGGAGGTGAGTGGCATCGTCGATGCGGCCCTGGAACGGTCGGACGTGGAAGTAATCTGGACCCAACTGGGAATCCGCGACGATACAGCCGCCGAACGCGCTGAACAGGCGGGCACGCGTGTCGTGCAGGATCGGTGCATGAAGGTCGAACACCAGCGACTCCTTGGATCGCCGTCGGAGTGATCCTGCTCGCTTTCGCGGCGTGGGCCACCGCTTTACCCATCCATTTCAGCAATTTTTGAAACCAGTAGCTATATGCCGCATAGCGTTTTAGATTAAATTGAAATGGTGGTGGGACAGTGCCTCCCGTAGAACTGTTCGCCCAGATACTCCAGGCCGGCTTCGACGAGACGTTGTCGTACCTGACACTGCACGTCATCACGTGTCTGGTGCCGGCTTTCTTCATCGCCGGTGGCATCTCGGCGGTCCTCTCGGATCACTTCGTGACGAAGTACCTCAGTGGCGACGCCCCGAAGCTTCAGGCCTACTCGATCGCCTCCGTCTCGGGGGTGGCCCTCGCGGTCTGTAGCTGTACGATCCTCCCGATGTTCGCCGGCCTCTACAAGAAGGGTGCAGGAATCGGCCCCGCGACGGCCTTCCTGTTCTCGGGCCCCGCGATCAACGTGCTCGCGGTCGTGTTCACGGCCCGTGTTCTCGGCCTGCCGCTGGGCGGGGCCCGGGCGTTTTTCGCCGTCTCGATGGCCGCGTTCATCGGCCTGGTCATGGCCTTCGTCTTCGGGGACGCGGCGGACCAGCAGTCGTCCCAACCGGTGGCGACTGACGGCGGCCAGGTGCCGACGCAGCGACCGACCTGGGTGACAGCCGGCTTCTTCGGCAGTCAGGTCGCCATCCTGCTGATCGCCGCCACCGGGTTGCTTAGCTGGGCGGTCAAGGCGCCACTTCTCGCGCCCTTCTTCGCGCTTCTGGGTTATCTGTTGTGGGCGAAGTTCGAGCGCGGCGAGATCGAGACGTGGCTCCAGGAGACGTGGTTTTTCACCCGATCGATCTTCCCGCTCCTGCTCGCCGGTACGTTCGTCATTGGGATCATCGGGGCGATCGCCGCTATCGCCCAGGGGATGAATCCGCTCGAAACGATCCAGGCCGGCGAGCAGACGTTCGTCGCCCACAAGGTTGCCCCGGGGCTGTTGACCCAGGGTATCTTCGGCGAGACCACCGTGCTCTCGGCCGGGCTCGGCTCGGTTATCGGGGCGATCCTCTACATGCCGACCCTGCTTGAGGTGCCTATCGTTGGCTCGCTCTTTGGGTACACCCAGGGACTCATGGCCGACGGGCCGGCACTGGCGCTGCTGCTCGCCGGCCCCTCGCTCTCGCTACCGAACATGCTCGTGATCTGGAAGACGATCGGCGCGAAACGCACCGCCCTCTACATCAGCCTCGTGGCTGTCGCCGCGACGGGGGCCGGCCTCCTCTGGGGAGTGCTCTGAGAGAACCTTTCTCAGTGGCTGTGATCGAGCGAGTACGTCCGCTCGTCTCCGTCACGAGGGTGTAATTCGACGGTGACGTGATTGGCCCCATGAGCCCGGAGGATCTGGTGGATCTCGGTCGTGAGCTGATCGGCCTCGGTCATGGTCTCGACAGTCGTCCGGACGTGGGCGCTCGCGACGGTGAGCCGACTGCAGATCTGTGAGGCGTGTAGATCCTCGACCTGGATAACTCCCTCAAGCGAATCGATCTCCTCGCGGACGGTCTCCGGATCGAACGGCGTCTTGAGCACGAAGATCGCCGCACTTCCACGAAGGACTTTCCCAGCCGACCAGAGGACGACGCCGGCGATCAGCACGGCCGTGATCGGGTCGATGACGACCAGGCCCGTCAGTTCGACGACCGTCACGGAGACGATGACTGCGACCGAGCCGCCGGCATCCCCGAGCAGGTGATAGAACGCACCCCGCTCGTTGAGACTCATCTCGCCGCCATGGAGGACGTAGACGCTACCTAGGTTGATCAGCAACCCGCCAACCGCGATCAGGAGTGTGGGACCGGTTCCGATCTCGATCGGGGCGAGATATCGCTGGTAGGACTCCCAGAGGATGAAGCCGACCATCGGAATGAGAAACAGCCCGTTCAGGAACGCAGCCAGCGGTTCGAGGCGGTGCAGACCATACGAGAAGCGAGCCGACCCGTCGTAGTTCGCGGCGACGTAGGCGGCCGCAAAGGCCATCACGTAAGCCAGTGCGTCGAACAGCATGTGAACGGCGTCGCTCAACAGCGCGACCGACCCGAAGAGAAGTCCGCCAGCAAACTCCCCCAGAAAGCCGAGCAGATTGATCCCGGCAACGATGGCTAACTTCCGACTGCTCGTCGGTTCGTGGCTGTGGCCCAGTCCCTCGGCCTCGTCCTCGCAGCGATCCAGTGGCTCCTGACCGGCCATTCGACCTGGATTGGCTACCGGGGGCCAAAAATCCTCGGTCGGTGGCCTCAGTGAACCACGACGACCGGAATCTCCGCCCGTCTGACGACCTTCTCGGCGACGCTCCCGAACACGATTCGGCCGACGCCGGAGATCCCACGACTTCCGATCACGATTTCGTCGAAGTCGTGTGCGGAGGCGTACTCGAGGATCTCGTCCGCCGGATCGCCGGTTGCGATGTCCGTTTCGACGCCTCCGCCGAACTGCTCGGCCTCGGCTTCGACCGCTTCCAGTAGCTCTCTGGCCTCCTCCTTGTGGTGCTCGACCGATGGAATCTCCTCGGGGTCCCCTGCCGTGGCTGCGAAGTACCCCTGTGGGAGATCGACTACGTGCAACGCGGTTATCTCCGCGTCGGAGAACCGCTCGATCGCATACGCCAGGGCAGCGTCTGCCTGCTCCGAACCGTCGACCGGGACGAGTATTTTCCGCATATGTGAGTGTATGTCAGGCAGACATATCAAATTTCGTCCCGCGACTTGGTGATCGGGACTGGGTTTCGCCCCACAAATTTAGGAGCCGGCCCACGATGAATGGTATATGGCAACAGACAACTCGGAGATCGGCGACACTGTGGCCACTCTTCACGAGGATGTCCCACGGACCGTCCAGGTGTCCCTGACGATGTCCAAAGACACGCGAGACCTCCTCGCGGAAATCCGGGATCAGTTGAACGAGTCGGCTGAAACCCCTGTACTGGAGACCAACGACGTCATTCGACTCGCACTCGTCGGGGCGACCAGGTACGACGACCTGGATGTGAGTTCATCGAACCGTGATCGGCTGGCCCCCGTGCTCGAAACGCTCGCGACGGCGGTGCGTGAGGATCCAAATCTCTCGACCGAGTTGAAGAAAACGTAGGAGGCGAGAAGATTATTGGAGCGGGTCGTCCGTGATCGGGATCTGACCCCGGTCTTCCGGCTCGCCAAGTGCCTCCGGGGAGATGTCGAACTCGAAGACGCCCTTCGGGAGCGCCAGGGTGGTACAGGCGTTGGGGACGTCCACGACGCCGCTGAGGTGCCCTTCGATCGGCACCGTGCCCAGGATGTGGAGGGCCTGCTCGCCCGTGTACCCGAACTTCTTCAGGTACTCGATGGCGTCGAGGGCGGAGCGCCGGTAGGCCACGTGCGGGTCGATGTAGTGCTGCTCGCCGTCCTCCGTGACGGAGTAGCCGTTGAAGGTGACATAATCGTCGAAGTTCGGCCCCCGGTTGCCCGGCTCGAAGATCGGGTGATCGACCCCGAACTTCTCCATCCCGTTCTTCACGAGGTCGAACTCGACGTCGATGTACGCGGCCATCTCGATGGCGCCACAGAAGGTAATCTCCCCGTCACCTTGCGAGGCGTGGAAGTCGCCGATGCCGAACTTCGCTCCCTCGACGTACACCGGGAAGTAGATCGTGGAGCCAAGCGAGAGGTCCTTGATGTCGTGGTTCCCGCCGTGCTCCCGCGGCGGAACGGTGCGGGCGGCCACTTCTGCGGCCGCGTCTGCTTCGTCCGGATCCATCTCGCCCATCAACGCGCCGTCTTTGGTCGGCGGGTTCGCAACCGGTGGGTCTGGCTCGCCGGTCGGGTGATTGTGGATGGATTCTGGGTCCGCCTCGTGTTTGTCGATGAGTTCCTGTTCCCGCTTGTTCCACTCTTCGAGCAGTTCCATGCTGGGAGCGGTCCCGGCCAGTCCCGGATGGATCTTCCCCTGATAGCTGATGTCCGGGATATGCCGGGAGGAGACGGTATAGCCGTCGATGTCCCAGATTGACTTTGCGGCCTCCGGGAAGTGATCGGTCAGGAAGCCGCCACCGTTTTTCTGGGAGAAAGTCCCCGTGAACCCGTACTCCCAGCGGTCGTTCAGCGGGCCCATGTCGTGGAACTCGACTTTCAGAAGGTCCCCCGGTTCGGCCCCCTTCACTTCGACGGGGCCTGCCAGGTAGTGTACCTGGTTCAGGTCCACGTCACGAACGTCGTTTGCGTTTTCGTCGTCCTTGATCTGGCCCCCCGTCCAGTCCAGTGCTTCGAGACGCATCCGCTCGCCTGGCTCGGCTTCGATGACGGCCGGGATATCGGGATGCCATCGATTGAACGGATTCGCCCCTGGTTGTTCGTCTGCCGGTTTGTCCGTATCGACCTCGAATTGTACTTCTGGCATGGTTTGCGGGGTGTTCTCCCTTCCCCTACCTATAACCTTGAATCCTCAACAAATAACTATTATGTAATACTTTCAATAAATTGCGGTAGTCGGCGGATTTGAGCCTCCAATGGCGGTTCTGGGTCAGATAACGGGCCACCAGCCAGCGGCCATGACGAACCCCGCGGCCCCGGAGACGATGCCGACTGCCAGGGTGTACCACCCGACGAGGTCGTTGTATTCGCTCCGTTCGATACCCAGCAGGAGCCAGAAGGAAAACCAGAGCACGGCCCAAATCCACCAGAGCAAGGCCAGTCCCAGATCACCGCTCTGGAAGACGATGAGCCCCGTCGGTACGGCAATGGCGGCAACGAAAAGACAGTACCAGCCAAAGCCCCGCTGGTCCTCTTTTTCCCTGATCGCGTTCGCGAACACCCAGAGATAGGTGAACGAGAACAGCAGGGTTCCAGCGGCGTTGAACGCTGTCCCTTCGGTTCCCGGGACGAAAGCCCAGTAGGCCGCGATCAGGAACGTGATGACGCCGGTGAGCAGATTCAGGATTGCAACGTCCCTATCCTCCCCATACCCCAACAACCACAGCCCGTTGACGATCAACACGGCCCCGACGTAGTACAACCCGATCCCCAGTTCTTCGATTACTGGCATGTATGATCCCCTCGGTTTGGCGGGTCTCCCCGGGTTTTGATAGGCCGTCGTGATACTTAGTTCTAGTTGCGATGTTATCACTTTCGACCGGAAAGCTGCGTTCTCGACCTTGATGCGGCGGAATCAGGGATCACCTGCCGGTGAATCACGCTTAAGCCCGTTCCACCCGGAGGCCGATCCAATGGGTTCCACCCATCCCCTCGAACACGCCGAGACGTTCGCCCTCATCGCGGTAGGCGGCTTTCTCGGCTCGAATCTGCGATTTTTGATCGGGCAGTTCTCGCCCGGTCTCGGGGGGACACTGGTGGTCAACGCGCTCGGGAGTGCAGTGCTTGGATTCCTCGCCTACGAGGCACTCAAGACGGATCTGCTCTCGGCCTCGTCCAGGATGGTGCTCAGCACCGGCGTCCTCTCCTCGTTTACGACCTACAGCACGTTTGCCATGGAGACGGTGCAGGCTGCGCCAGTGCTCGGGCTTGCGAATCTCTTCGCCAGCTACCTGCTCGGCTTCACGGGCGTGTTGGTGGGGCGGCACCTTGCACACTCGATGGAGGGATCGAAATGATCGACCAACTGCTTCAGGAACTGGGCGGCACTGCGGAGCCCTACCTCGTCGGGTTCGGTGGCATGATCGGGGCGTCGCTCCGGCACGTCGTCAGCACCTGGGTCGAGCGTGAGGAATTTCCGCTGGGCACGCTCACGGTGAATATCCTGGGGAGTTTCCTGCTCGGTCTGCTCACGTTCGCGGGGGTCACGGACTCGACGATGCTGCTTTTCGGGGTTGGTCTCTGTGGCTCGTTTACGACCTTCTCGTCGTTCTCGGTCGATACGGTGCAGCTCTGGGAGGCTGGCGACCGATTTGTCGCCACCGGATACGCCCTCGGTAACTTCCTCGGCGCGGTCGCGGCCATCGGGGCCGCCTGGCTTTTGGTGACCGGGTTGGGCGGGATGCTGTAGGTGCCACGGGTTGTGTCACACGGTAACGTAATATGGTTGGCAACCCAACTCGTGGAACGATGCGTGGTCACCGATCCCAGACACCGATCCAGTCCATTTCGCGTTCGACCCAGCAGGCGAGCGGTGAAACTGCCCTCGAGGCCAACATTACCGCGGCCCAGGCGATCGCGGAGACGGTCCGGAGCACACTCGGGCCCCGGGGCCGGGACAAGATGTTAATTACCGACGGGACAGTGATCGTCACGAACGACGGGTCGAGCATTCTGCATCGACTCGATGTCACACACCCGGCCGCCTCGCTTTTGGTTTCGACGGCGGAAAGTCAGGAGTCGGGCCAGGGTGACGGCACTTCCTCGACGGTGCTCTTCGCCGGGGACCTCCTCGGCGAAGCCGAAGGCCTGCTCGAGGACGGCCTCCATCCGCGAACGGTGATCCAGGGGTATCGAATCGCCCTCGATCACGCGCTTGAGACGGTCACGGACCTGGGAACGGCGATCGACGCAACCGACCGGGAACTACTCTCGAACCTCGCTGCAACCACGATGACCGGCCGCTGGGATGCGGACCGGATCGCGTTTCTCGCCGACCTCTCGGTCGAGACCGCCATGGCTGCGAGAATCGGCGACCGGATCGACCTGGATCGAGTCGCGCTTCAGAAGGTGCAGGGCGGGGCCGTCACCGACTCGGAACTGATCGATGGCGTGGCGATCAACCTCGATCAGTCCTCGACGGACGTCGCCTCTTTCGAACCCAGGAGTACGGACTGGGACGGCAGCACGATCGCCCTCCTCGACGGCGAACTCAACGTCCGAACCGGGGGACAAGTCACCAACGCCACTGTCGAGACCGCCGCCCAACTGGACGAGATCGAACGCCACGAGACCCAGACGATCGAGCACATCGTTCGCCAGTTCGAGGCGGCCGGGGTCGATATCGTCTTCTGTCAGAAGCAGGCGGCCGATCGAATCACCGCCCAACTGGGCCGACGGGGCATTCTCGTCGTCGAGCGAACTCGCCAGGACGAATTCGACGCCCTCGAAGCCCTGACCGGGGCGACACGGGTCGTGAAACCGGCGGACGTCGATGCGTCCGTCCTGGGGCAGACGACCACCGTGGATCTGAGCGTTTCTGGTGGCGAGGAGTTCATCACCATCAGGTCAGATACGGGTGAGGCCCACACCCTCGTCCTGCGGGCTGGGACAGCCCACGTGCTCGACGAACTCAAGCGGATCTTCGACGACAGCCTCACCGTCATCAAGACCGCCGTCACGGAGGGCGAGGTCGTTCCCGGTGGCGGGGCGGCGGAGCTGTGGGTCGCCGAGGCCGTCCGATCGAGGGCGACAGGCATCGACGGCCCCGAGCAACTCGCCGCCGAGTCCTTCGCTGACGCCCTGGAAGCGTTGCCAAAGACCCTGGCTCGAAACGCGGGTGTCGATCCTATCGACACGCTCACCACACTTCGTGCGGCCCAGACCGATCGCGGGCCCACCGTTGGATTCGATGCGGACGCAGGCGTCGTGGACGTCCTCGACCGGGGGCTCGTCGAACCGCTCGCCCTGAAACGCCGCCTGCTCTCGAACGCGACGGAGGCGGCCACCCTCATCCTCAGGATCGACGACGTGATCGCGGCGGTCGATCGCGACTCCGGGCAGGGGGAGGAATCGACGGACACGCCGACCTACCACGTCGACGATGATGGCTACCCCTGGGCGATCGGTCACTGATCGTTGCTCGCTCGTTTTGTTTATGTCGCGCTGCCCGCGGGGAACTCCGATTCGAGTTCTCCCAGCACGCGATCGAGCCGCTCGCCGATTTCCGTCGCGATCTCGTCGAGTTCCGGGTTCCCCGTGAGATCGATCAACTCCGTCGGGTCCACGGCACTGACGATCACGTCGCCGTCCTCGGCGTAGACCACGACGTTACAGGGGAGGAGGGTCCCCAGATCGATCTCCGCTTCGATGCCCTGATTGGCCAGTGGCGGGTTGCACGCGCCGAAAATTCGGTATTCGTCCCGCTGTACGTCGAGTTTCTCTGCGAAGATGTGCTGGATATCGATGTCCGCGAGGACGCCGAAGCCTTCCTCGCCGAGCGTTTCCTCAAGCTCCGCGACAACCGAGTCGAACGGCGCATCGAGGGCGATCTTGTTGTGGTAGCTCATCAGCGGACAAAGGTGTGCTAGACGGTTGCGGGTTGGTTTCTCGGCAGCCGTCTCCGGCTCGTTTCGTTTCAGGACAGCAGATCGACGAGTGCGTCCTCGGTCACCGGTCGATCGGCTTCGACCCCGAGTCGCCGTGCGACCCGGACCGCTGTTGGCGGGCGAAGGTTTGCCCGCTCCAGCAGCGTGTCGTCGTAGAAGACGGCATCGGGCGTGCCGGACCCGACGATGTCCCCGTCGTCCATGACCACGATCCGGTCGGCGACGCTGCCCGCGAAGTCCACGTCGTGGGACGCGATGACCAGGCCGATGCCCTCTGCCTGCAGGGTCTCGATCACCGAGCGAACACGCTGCTCGCGGGCCGGGTCCAGCCCGGCGAGTGGCTCGTCCATGACGATCACGCTCGGGTCCATCGCCAGGACGCCGGCGATGGCGACCAGGCGCTTCTCCCCACCGCTGAGGTGGTGTGGGACTCGATCGGAGAGATGCAATGCGTCGAGTCGGTCGAGTGCCCGCTCGGCCCGCTCTCGTGCCTCATCCTTCGGGGCCCCGTAGTTCAGCGGGCCGAACATCACGTCGTCGATGACGGTGGGAGCGACGATCTGAGAATCCGCGTCCTGGAAGACGAACCCGACTTCCTGCCGGGCCAGTTCCACGTTGTCCTCGGTGATCTGTTCACCCTGAATTCGGAGTTGCCCCTCCTGAACGTCGAGGAGGCCGTTCAGGTGCTCCATCAGCGTTGACTTCCCGGCTCCGTTCCCACCGATGAGACCCACCGTTTCCTCGGCCCTGACGGCGAAACTCACGTCGTGGACGCTCCGGGTCCCGTCAGGATAGGTGTGTGAGAGACAGTGCAGGGATACGAGGGGCTCCTCGTCGAAGTCGAAGGGGTCCTCGTGGACACAGTCGATCTGTTCGGCGGCCCGATTCTCGTCCTGGTCGTGGAACTCTGTCTCGCTCATGCGATCACTCCGTATCGAATCGTCAGCGCGTACCACCCGATTGCAGCGGTGAGCACCGCCACGACCACGAGTTCGCGGGCCGGCGGTCGCTCGACCTGGCTGTACACCGTCAGATCGCCGTGATAGCCCCGGGCCTGCATCGATTTGAGCAGCGTCTCCGAGCGTTCGAGCGCGCGGATGAACGTGTGGCCGAAGATCCGGCCGTAGAGGGTCCGGTTCGCCCAGAAGTTCTCACTGAGCGATCCGCCACGGGCCCGGGTCGCCTTCAGGAGGGCCTCGATCACTTCGAGAATGACGAAGGTGAACCGGTAGGCGAACAGCGCGACCTGGTCGATGGGCGTAGGGAGCGACCGGCCGAGGACGTGGACCATATCCGCATACCGGGTCGTCATCCAGACCGCAAGCGAGTAGGTGACGACCGTGAGCCCCCGTCCCAGGAGGGTGAAATACGTTGTTGCCCCCTCCCAGGTGATCGAGAGTTCTCCGAACGGATGGGAAACGGCCACGATGGGTTCGCCCGGGATACCAAAGGCCAGCGGGCCGGCGATTACGGTCACGAAGACGAACGGCAGTGTATACCACGCGACGAGCCGTCTGACGGGGAGCCCGGCCGCTGCATAGGCGGCCAGGACCACCACGAAGATGGCCGTGACCGTGAGTAGCCCTTCGGCGATGGTGACTGCCACCACGGCGAGGGCCAGCACGGCCATTTTCGTCCAGGCGTTGATCCGATGGAGGGGGCCGGTGCCCTGCTCCGCGTAGGTGGTGAGCAAGCGGGGGTCAGGAACGTGGCTCGTGAGTTCACTCATGGGGAAATCGTTGGTCAGTCACTCGATTCGATCCACCAGTACAGGCCGACACTCGCCCCACCCAGGAGCAGGACCAGGAGGGCAAACGGCAAGACGTTGTCCCGCAACGGCCCGGCGAGAAGGAACCCACCGATTCCACCGCGGCCGATCTGGATCAGCGAACCGCTCTCCGCGGCGGTCCCGCCCTGCATGACGGCGCTGAAGCGCTCGCCCCAGGGAACAGCCCCACCCGTGTAGACGAAGCCGACGTACCCGAGGACGGCGGCGATGGCGATCGCGCCGATGAGAACCAGATACTGGCTCGTTCGGTTCATTCCTGGCTCACCTGTGCTGTCTCCCCGAGCAGGTCGGGTCGGATGGATGCAATGTAGCGGACGACAGAGCCCGTGAGCAGGCCTTCGATCACGGCGACGCCGAGGTTGACCGCCACCAGCGCGGCCATGTACACCGCGAGGTCGCCGCCGGTGATTGCGACGCCGCGGATGCCACTCACGATCGGGATCGCGCCCATGAGGAGCGAACCGGCCCCGAGGCCGGCGATGGTCGCCAGCGCGGCCGCCGGGAAGTGATCCCAATTTTGGCCCCGCAGGGCCGCAAAGACGTAGTACCCGCCAGCGGCTTCGGTCGCGCCGACGAGTGTGTTGGCCCCGAGAAAGCCCCAGGCCCCGTGTCCCAGAAGCGCCGAGAGGACGTTGACGACGAACGCGACGATCGCACCCAGTGACGGCCCGACCAGAATCCCGACGAGGGCCGTCAACGAGAGGTGGACGCCGCCGAGAACCGGGATGTTGACCTGGAAGACGGCGAAACTCGCGGCGGCCACCATCCCGCCGAGCGCCACGTGTCTCGCCTCCAGGCCGTCCCTGCGCAGCCCGTACACCGCATACGCCAGTACCGCCGCTGCGAGGACCGACCAGAGTGCGACGGCCCAGAGGGGCAGTGCTCCCTCCGGGAGGTGGATGTGTGCCATTCGTGATTATGAATAATCGGACTCAAAATATTAAACCTTGGTATTTCAGAACCGCCTGTTATGAGACTCGGCGCGAACCCTGCGCGTCGACGTGGAGCCGGCCGTCGTGTCGGTCGACCGTCGCCGAGACGCCATACACCGATTCGATGGTCGCGGCGGTGAGGACGGATTCGGGAGTCCCACTGTCGAAGACCTGGCCGTCGGCCAGGATAGACACGGTATCGGCGAAACGGGCAGCCAGCTCGATGTCGTGCATGGCGAGGAGCGTGCCAACGCTCCGGTCGCGGGTCTGGTTCTCGAGGATCTCCAGGACGTCGAGGCGGTGGCGCAGATCCAGGCTGGCAGTCGGCTCGTCGAGGACCATCATCGCCGGCTCTTGAACCAGCAGCCGGGCGATGGCAACCTTCCGGCGCTGGCCCTGGCTGAGCGTGTCCGTGGGGCGAGTCGCGTAGTCGGCCAGCCCGAGTTGGGACAGCACCGCCCCGACCCGGTCCCGGTCCTCATGGCTGGGTCGCCAGCTGGTGTGTGGCGTCCGACCAAGCAAAACCGCCTGGAAGACGGAGGTGGCGAAGGTCGGGGATTCCGACTGTGGGACGTACGCGATCGTTTCGGCGCGTTCCGGGCCCGAGAGATCGCTGATCGATGTGCCCTCGACCAGCACCTGGCCACGATCCGGTTCGAGCAGCCCCGTCGCGGCTCGCAACAGCGTCGACTTTCCGACGCCGTTCGGTCCGAGCAACGCGTGGATCGAACCCGAACTCACGGAAAGCGAGACACCATCCAGTACCGGTGTGTCGTCGTACGCCACCGCGAGGTCCTCGATTTCGAGTGTCACCAGTGTTCCCTCCCTGCGATGACCAGGTAGACGAAAAGCGGCGCGCCCAGAAACGCCGTCAGGACCCCAACCGGCAGTGATAATGGATCGAAGGCGGCCCTGGCAGCCGTATCCGCGCCCACCAGCAGGATCGCCCCGACGAGTCCACTGGCCGGCAGCAGAATGCGTTCGTCCGTTCCGACCACCTTTCGGGCGATGTGTGGTGCGACCAGGCCGATGAAGCCGATGATGCCGACAAAGGAGATGACCACGGCGGTCCCGAAGGCGCCGACGAGCATCCCCACCGTTCGCAGTCGAGGCACGTCGACGCCCAGACTGGCGGCGGTTTCGTCACCCGCGTCGAGAACCGTGTACTGCCAGCCACGGAGCGAGAAGTAGCCTGCACTTGTGAGCACGCCGACGGCCATAATGGCCACCGTCGGCCAGGTGAGTCGGCCCAGATCGCCGAACGTCCAGTACACGATCGCCGCCACTTCCGTGTCCGAGGCGAGATACTGGATCACCGTGAGCCCCGCGTTGAACACCGCGCCGAGGGCGACCCCCGTCAGGATGAGCGTTTCCGGGGAGGCGTTTTTGAACCGGATCAGGAGGAGGATCACACTCGTGGAGCCCAGGGCCAGCGCGAAGGCCGTCGCGGTCGTCAGGTACGGCCCGAAGATCGACCCGGCTGCCGATTCGACCCCACGAACGGCGATCGAGAGGGCCGCCCCGAACGCCGCCGCTTGCGAAATGCCCAGGGTGTACGGGGCCCCGAGCGGATTGCGAAGCACTGACTGCATGGCCGTTCCGACGTAGGCGAGTCCGGCACCCGCAATCGCTCCGCCCAGGACCCGGGGCAACCTGATTTGCCACACGACCCGCTGGGCGAAAGGCGAGCCAGACCCCGAAAGCGACCCGATGACGGCGCTGGCCGAGAGGTCGATCGACCCCGAGAGCATCGCGTGAACCGAGACCGCCAGCAGTACGACGACCCCGCCCAGGAGCACGAGTTTCCGCCGGGACTGCTGGGTCGTGTACGCCTCGATCGCTTCGGTGGCATTGCTCATGATTGGGTGTCTGTTCCGCGTTGGGTCAGGTCGATTCGCTCGTAGGCCGACAGCTGCTGTCGGATCTCCGGAAACGGGTTCTCACCCAGGAGCGATCCGTACACCGACGCGGCGATCGACTGGAGATCGACCGCACCGAACCTGTCGGGAAAGAGCGTTGCACCGACGTAGTAGGCGTTTACGAGCATCGTCCCGACGTTCTCGTGGTAGTGAGAGACCGGCGGGACGGCGAAGGTGTGGCCACTTGTGAGTGCCGACAGCGATCGAAGCGCGGGGTGCCGGGAGAGATCGTCCCGAATCAATCCGGTGTTCTGCGCACTCAGGAAGATCGCGTCTGGGTCCCATTGGAGGAGCCGTTCCGGATCGATGTCGACCGACCCGCGGTCGGTGCTCACGGACTCGGCGACGTTTTTCGCCCCGCTGAACTGAAAGGGTGGATAGGGAACCCGGGTGGTCGTCAGCCCCTGTGCCCCCTTGTAACTCACTCCGCCAGCATAGGCGGTCGTGGACGGGCGTTCTGGAGCCTGCTCGTGGATCGCCGCGACGTGGTCGGATACCGTCTCGATGATCGATTCGGCCCGAGTTGGCTCGTGTAACACCTCGCCGACGAGCCGCCAGGTGTCATAGAGTCTCTCTCGACCGCCGGAATCCAGCGGGATCGGGAGGTCCAGGACCACCGTCGGGACGCCGGTCTGTGCCTGAATCCGGTCGGCAGCCCCGGTCCCCCCGATCGCGGAGAGAAAGACGACATCCGGCTCGACTGCCAGAATCGATTCGGCATCGCCGGCAGCGTCCGGCCCGGAAGGGCCGATGATCGGCAGATCTTGCAGTTCGGGGTTGGCGGCGTTATACGGAAGGGTTCGAAAGTCTGCCTGTTCCCCGCGCTCGACGCCGACGACCCGGTCGATCGCTTCGAAATAGGCTATCTGCCTGAGCGCACCTGGGCCAATGGCGATCACGCGCTCGACTGTTTCGGGAAGCGGAACCGACCGCCCGGCGCCGTCGAGTATCTCTCGGCTGGCATCGATCGCCAGCGCCGAGGGCCCTGGGAGCGACCCCGTACAGCCGGCGAGGCCGACCGCCCCCAGCGTTCCCAGTCCGCCGAGAAATGCACGTCGATTCATCGGTCACCACCCGGTGTATCCGGTAGCCTCGCCGTCGCGACGATCCCCTGGCCGTACGAGAGCCCTCCATCGCCCGGTGGAACGTTCTGGTGGGCGAGAAACTGAAACCCGGCAGCTTCGACGGTCCGCCGTATCCGTCGAGTGATGGCCTCGTTGGACGCCACCCCGCCGGAGAAGCCGATCACCTCCCGATCCAGTCTTGCAGCCGCTGCCACCGCGATCCGGGCCAATCCTCGGGCGAGGGCGTCCTGTGCCGTTGCGGCCACGACTGGGGGTGGTTCCGAATCAGCGAGGACGGAAAGTTGCTGGGCGAGTTCCTGGACATCGAGGGTTGTGTATCCCGAGTCCTGTCGGAGCGGAAGTGTGAGCTCCCGGGGCGTGGCCCCCGCGGCGACGGCTTCGAGTTCGATCGCCGGCTGTCCCTCGTACTGGCGCTGCGGACAGACTCCCAGCAGGGCACTGATCGCATCGAGGAATCGGCCAGCACTCGTCGTGATCGGGGCGTTGACGCCGGCTGCGAGACTCTCCCTGACCCCAGCGACACGGGTCGTATCGAGCGGTGTCTGTGCCGTCAGGAGCGTATCGATTCGCTCGGGCTCATCGAGCAAACTCGCGAGGATCCGCGAGGGGTACTCGATCGCGGCTTCCCCACCGGGGAGTCGAAACTGGCTCAGGCCGCCGACCCGTGTGAAGTCCACCCGGGTGGAGTCGAGCACCTCGCCACCCCAGATCGTGTCGTCAGGGCCGTAGCCGGTCCCGTCAGCGACGATCACGATCCCTTGCTCGCGATCGTGTTCGGCCAGCAGCGCGGCCGCATGCGCGTGATGATGCTGCACGGGAATCGGCTGGGCCCCGCCGTCGGCGTTTTCGACGCCAGGCCTGGACGCTGCGTACTCCCTGGCGAACTGGCTGCTCAGGAAGTCCGGGTGCATGTCACAGGCCACGAAGGTCGGCTCAACGCCCAGGAGGTTGGTGAGGTGCTCGACGGTCTCCTCCAGAAACGCTTCACTCGCGGGGCCCGCGAGGTCACCGAGATGCTGGGAGGGTATCACCTCGTCGTCTCTGAGTACGGCCACGGTGTTGTCGAACTCGGCCCCGACCGCCAGCCCTGGCGGCCCGCGCTCCCGGCGTGGAAGTGGCTGTGGAACCCAGCCGCGTGATCGGCGGAGGAAGGTCCGGGAGCCGTCGACTTCCCGAACGACGCTGTCGTCACATCGGGCGACGATCTCCCGGTCGTGGACCAGGGCGGCGTCGATGACCGACGAAAGCTCCGCGAAGATCGAATCGACGGTGATACACATGGGCTCGCCGGGGCGGTTGGCACTCGTCATCACCAGTGGGCCCTCCACGGATTCCTCATCGAACAGGCGGTGATGGAGCCCGGCGTAGGGGAGCATCACCCCGACCGTGTGAAGCCCGGGGGCGACGGCATCGAGTGCCCCATCGTCCGCCCGGTCGAGAACCACGATCGGCCGGCGCACGGCTTCGAGAAGCGACGCTTCGGTCTCGGAGACCGTGGCCAGCTCCCGGGCCTGGTCGATCGACCGTGCCATGATTGCAAACGGCTTCGCCGGCCGCCCAGTCAGGGTTCGCAGCCGGTCGACCACGGCTTGCTCGGTCGCCGAGCAGGCGAGATGGGTGCCCCCGATCCCCTTGATCGCCACGATGTCACCCGCAGCGAGTCGTTCTCGCGTGGCACGGATCGCCGCCGATTCGGTCTGTTCGATTCGGCGGCCCTCATCTGTCGGGACGGCGAGCTTGAGTGTGGGCCCACATGTGGGGCAGGCGATCGTCTGGGCGTGAAATCGTCGGTCCGTCGGGCGCTCGTATTCCGACGCACAGTCCTCGCACATCGGAAAGGCGTCCATCGCAGTCCGTGGCCGATCGTAGGGGAGCTCCCGGATGACGGTGTATCGCGGGCCACAGTCGACACAGGACGTGGCCCAGTAACCGTGGTAGCGTGACTCGGGATCCCGGATGTCCGACAGACACTGCTCACAGATTCCCGTATCCGGTGGGATCGTTCCCGTTCCGCCCTCGCTCTCCACGGAGTCGAGGATCCGGAACTGATCGGGCTGTTCAAGGGGTGGGGCAGCGGCGGCTGGGTGCCGGTCGACCGAAACGGACTCGACACGGGCCAGCGGAGGAGGCGAGTCATGAAGGTCGGTGAGGAATGCCTCGACTGACTCGTCGTGCCCGTCGAGGACGATTTCGACGCCCGCGTCCCCCGTGTTTCGGACCGTGCCGGCAAGGTCGTGGGCTCCGGCGCGACGGACCACGAACGGCCGGAAGCCGACCCCCTGGACGACGCCCGTGACCTGAATTTGGGCCCGAGTTCGAGTGTCGGTCATCGACTACTGGTGGGTGTGCCCGGTGTAATTCTCCCGCCTGGCCATCAGGAACGCCGCGAGGTCATCGACTCCCGTTCCAGCCTTGGCGTTCGTCTCGAACACTGGGATTTCGGGGGCGACCTCGTGGATGTCGCCCCGGACCCGGTCGAGGTCCGTTCCGACGGCCTCGGCCAGGTCGATCTTGTTCACGACCGCGGCGTCTGCCGCCTGCACCAACAGTGGGTGCTTGCCGACGACGTCCCCGCCCTCGGTCGTACTCACGACCAGCACCCGGAGGCTCGTCCCGAGGGGGAAATCCGCCGGACAGACCATGTTCCCCACGTTCTCCACGTAGAGTGTGTCCAGGGCTTCGAGATCAAAGGCCGAGAGTGCCGAATCGACCCCGTCCGGGTCGAGATGACACTCCTTGCCGGTGTTGATGTTCTCGACGGGGATGCCGTACTCCCGGAGCCGGGTGGCGTCGTCCTCGCCCGCCACGTCGCCCACGACAGCCCCAACACGTTCGTCTGCCGGGGCCCGTTCGAGCAACTCCTCGATGAGTTTGGTCTTCCCGCCCCCCGTGCTGCCGACGAATTCGACGGCAAAGACCTCGTTTTCGTGGACGAGCCGTTCGTGAACCTCGCCCGCTCGCTCCCGGATGGCCGCCAGCACGTCGGCTTCCGCATCGGAGCCACCGGTCGCTTCGAATTCTCCGTGCCCGAACCGGTGGGCTCGGAGCGGGCCCAGCAGGCGCTCTCGTAGATCCGGGAGCCCGACACGGGCTCCGTGGTCGTCGTGCAGTCCGGCCATTCGGTCGACCAGGGTTGGATTGTGCTGAAACATTAACTTGGGGACCCGCGAACTTCGTCCGCCCGGCGGGCCGGCGGTTTGTCCTCGGGTGATGCGTCAGGGACCTCGATGCTCGCGAGCCGACACTCCCGTCCCCGCACGAGGTCGGCGCGCTGCCCGCAGTCCGGACACCGGATATTCGGGGCGAACCCGCCCGGGAGATCGAGGCTTTCAGGGGTTCCCTCCCAGCCACAGTCACACTCGGCCCGTGGCTGGATGGTTTCGGTGCGGATGGTCGCCTCGGCCGCGGGTGTCGAATCGGCGATCGCTTCCAGGCAGAAGACCACCTGCTCGGGGTTGACGTGGGTGGCCCGCCCGATCTCGATCGTCAGGGCGTCGATCCGGTCGGCCCCGTGCTCGTTCGCCGCGTCGACGGCCCTCGACAGGATGCCGTTGGCGATGCTGATCTCGTGCATCAGCAGATCCGGGGGAGTGGCTCCCCCTCGGGTTCGCTGAGATACCGCCGGCCGAAGCCGGTGTCTACCACGACCCGGCCAGCGTGGTCGTCGGTCACCTGCCCGATAATCGCGGCGTCCTCGCCGCCCGGGACAGTGTGAATCGCCGCCAGCACGTCCTCGGCATCCTCGGGGGTCACTCCCATGACGACTTTCCCCTCGTTGGCGACCGAGAGCGGGTCGATTCCGAGGACCTCCCCGGCCGAGGCGATCGGCCCGGAGACGGGGATCGACTCCTCCGTAAGATCGATGCCCACGTCGGCTTTCCCGGCCATCTCGTTCAGCGCGTTCGCCAGCCCGCCGCGGGTCGGGTCCTTCATCGCCGTGATTCGACCGGCGTCGAGGGCCACATTTACGAGGTCGTTGACCGGGGCGACGTCACTCTCCAGGGCACCCGTGAAGTCAAATCCCTCTCTTTCAGCGAGCAGCGCGATTCCGTGATCGCCCATCGACCCGCTCACGATGATCGAATCGCCAGGTTCCAGGCCGGCGTCGGGGACTGGCTGCTCGCGGTCGACGTACGCGACCCCGGCGGTGTTGATGAGAATGCCGTCGATCTCGCCGTTGCCCATGACCTTCGTGTCTCCCGTCGAGATCGGCACGCCGGCTTGCCTGGCCGTCTCGGCCATCGACTCGATCACGCGCTCGACGTCCGCGGTGGGGACTCCTTCTTCGATCACGAGCGAGCAGGTGAGCGCGGTGGGGGTGGTTGCGCCCATCACGGCCAGGTCGTTGACTGTTCCGGCCACCGCGAGCCGGCCGATATCGCCTCCCGGGAAAAATCTGGGCGAAACCACGTGGCTGTCAGTCGTGATCACGAGCGCTCCCTCCCCAGCCGGATGCACGGCTCCGTCGTCGAGTTCTGGGAGTCCAACGAGGGTGTCATTTCCCGTTTCGGCCCCGTTCCCGGTGAACTGGGGCACGACGAGTTCATCCAGAAGCGACCGCATCGCTCCGCCCCCGGCGCCGTGTGCGAGCGTGACGAACTCCTGGTCCGATTCGGTGGTATCTCGTGTCATGTTAGAGGTTTGGGTGGCCGCCGTACTCGTCCCAGATCTTGCACGTGCCCTCGCTGCTGACCATGCACGCTCCGACCGGGTTCGACGGGGTGCACTCCTCACCGAAGAGGTCACACTCGTCCGGATCTGCCTTCCCCGCCATGATGTCCCCACAGATGCACTGTTCGGTCAGCGGGTCGGGTCCGTCATCGACCGGTTCCACGTCGAAGCGGCGTCTGGCGTCGTACTCGGCGTAGGGATCCCGAAGCACGAGATTCGCGCCCGGGATTTCGGCGATCCCGCGCCACTCCCCGGGAACCGTCTCGAAGACGTCCCACATCGTCTCCAGGGCCTGCTCGTTGCCCGCTTTCGAGACACAGCGGGGGTAGGCGTTCTCCAGGCCGGCTTTTCCGTCTCTGACGTACTCCAGGAGCCGCTCGATCGCCAGCAGCACGTCGATGGGCTCGAACCCGCCGACCACGATCGGCAACTCGTAGGTCTCGACGAACGGTTCGAAGAGCCCGTACCCGGTGATCGTCGCGGCGTGGCCCGCGGCGAGAAAGCCGTCGATGTCCACGTCGGGCATCTCGGCGACGACCTCCATCGCCGGCGGGACGTACTTGTGTGCCGAGAGCACCGAGAAATTCGCGGGTGGGTCGGCGTCGAGGATCGCTGCCGTCGGGGCGGCCGTCGTCTCGAACCCGGTTGCGAAGAAAACGATTTCTTCCTCGGGATTTGCCGCCGCCAGTTCGACCGCCTCGCTGGCCGAGTAGACGACTTCCACCGACGCACCGTCCGCACGGGCGTCCGCGAGGCTCTTCTTGGTTCCTGGCACCCGAAACATGTCCCCGTAGGTCGCGACGGTCGCTCCCTGTTCGGCGATCGCGACGGCCTCGTCGACCTCCGGCATGTTCGTCACACAGACGGGACAGCCCGGTCCCATTCGCACGGAGAGCCCATCCGGCAACATGCTTCGGAGCCCGAATTTGGCGATGGCCTGCTCGTGGGAGCCACAGACGTGCATCAGGGAGACTGGCTCGTCGATGTCGGCCATCAGGGTTTCCAGTCGGTCGGCCAACTGTTCTGCCTGTGCCGGGTCCCGGAACTGGAGGGGCTCGGTCTCAGACATCGTCCTCGGAATCCGCTTCGGGATCGGTTCGGGCGTCGCCGGGCCCGCGGGGAACCCGGTCGGTCGAGGCGACCGGCCTGTCCTCCGCCCTCGCTGCTGGTCGGTCGCCGAACTCGAGGGTGGCGTCTGTCGCGCCGATCTCTTCGAGGGCGTCGGCTTCGTCGCCGCTCAAAAACGACTCGTAGAGCGCCATCGTCTCTGCCACCTCGTCGTCGGGGATCTTTCTGATCGCGAAGCCGGCGTGGTTCAGCACGTAGTCCCCGACTGTGACCTCCTCGCCCACGATGTCGAGGCGAACGGACTTCTCGACGTTCCAGAATTCCGCCTGGGCGACCTGGCCGTCGATCTCCAGGATCTCGCCCGGGATGCCCAGACACATCAGCCTTCACCTCCCTCGTCGGCGACGGGCTGGGTCCCGTCGAGTTCGCCCTCTACCTCGACGTGCAGGTTCCAGGGGTCGTTCCCCAGGAGCCGATCCGGGCGGATGGCCCCTCGGACGTGATGGCCCTGCCGTTCGTGCTCGGCGATCGCTTCGGAATCGATTCGGGTCGAACAGTCGGTGCAGTACCAGCTACTTGTCATGCGTTGTCTGCCTGGGGTGGATGGTTCGGGCGGTCGGGCAATTCCTCGCGGACGCGAGCCACCAGTGCGGGGACAGCCTGCTCGATTGGCTCGCTCAACGTCATCGACATCTCGATGCGCTTCGGTTCGACGCCGAGGATGAGCACCTCCCCGGGGAGATCATACGCCTCCCGGCCCGCCTGGAGTGCCTCGGCAAAGGAGAAATCGTGCATGGTCATCTCGGGGATCTCCCCGGCGAAGGCACCGTCCACATACCGGTACTGGTGGACGGTTCCGGGCGCGGCCCCGGTCGCGATCGCATCGAGAACGATCGCCCGGTCGCAACCGCTCATGGCTTCGAGTGCAAAAAAGGCGGTCGTCGCGGCGTTGGCGAGCGTGAGATCCGGTCTGTCGGCTTCCGGGCCGGCTTCGAGCCGTTCGAGGACCCGCGCACCGACCCCGTCGTCCCCCATTATCGGGTTGCCGACTGCGATGACGGCCACTGAGGTGGCTTCCCCATCTCCCTGTGCGATCGCTGTTCGATCGGTTCGGTCCGACTGCGGGTCACGAGTCGCTGGCATGTCAGGATCGCTCCTCCGGGGTGTCGGTCGCCTCAGGCTGCTCCTCGGTCGGGGTTTCCGTTTCGGGCCCGGCAAGCGAGTCCTGAATGTCCGGTTCCGTTCCGAACAATCGCGCGAGACCGGACAGCGGTCCGAGGAGTGTGTCCTTCGAACGGGCAGCCCCCTGTCGCTCTGGTCGGTTCTCGGCTGTTACGCGCCAGCCGTCGAGCCGTCCGTGAATCATCGAGAACAGGAGATCGTGGTTGCTCGGCAGCAGCGGGAAGTACGCGTGCATGGCCACCGACGCGAGGATGATCGCCGTCGAGACCAGGTGAATCCGGAGGATCGTCTCGAAGGCGAACCAGCTGTCCATGAAGCCCAGCGTCGCGATCCACCAGGCCGGATCGCTGGCGAGGGCCGCCCAGAGTGCAAAGCCGGTGAGTGTGAGGATGCCGACGAACAGCCATGTCGCATACCAGAAGGCCGTCTGGGTCGGGTGGTGACCGATCCACTCCTCGTTCTCGGCGTCATAGGACCGCCGGGCCTTCTTGTAGCCCGGGATGTAACTCGCGAGGCCGAGAAAGGCGAGTGCGATCACGATCTGCTCCTGGAGTTGCTCGCGGGTGAGCAGGACCGACTTCCCGTCGACGTAAATCGAGTAGAAGGGGTACAGGAGGAACGCCACGACTGCGAGCAGGACTCCGGACCAGACATGAACCAGGAAGGCCGGGTTGTACCCGCCCCAGATCCCGATGTCGAGTGGGCCATAGACGCCGAGCCATTTCGAGAGCCCCGTGAGCGTCACGAGGATCATCAGCACGAGCAGTGACCAGTGAGTCAGGATCGTCCCCCAGCTATGCCAGTTGAGGGACTCCTTGTCGGCCTCGTCCAGGTATCGGTATCGCTCGTAGCGGTCGGCGACCGTGAGCCACAGCCGGCCGAGCCACCGTTCACTGGCTGGTGACCGGTGGGCCCGGTCCCTCGTGGTCCCGCCGTCCGTCCGCTTCTCAGATGTCACAGCTCCCACCTCCGATCGACGGCGTGACGGGTTCGACTTCGGTTTTGGAGGCGTTCTCCGGGCTCTGGACGTGGACCGAACAGGCCAGACAGGGGTCCATCGAGCGGATCGTCCGCAGGACGGTCAGTGGGCTCTCGACGTTCGAGACCACGTCGCCGACAACCCCCTCTTCCAGCGGACTCGGCTGGCCCGAGCCGTCTCGCGGTCCGAGGTTCCAGATCGTCGGGGTAATGATCTGGTAGCGCTCGATTTCGCCGTTTTCGATGTCCATGTAGTGGGAGAGCGCCCCGCGGGAGGCCTCCATCAGTCCGACGCCTTTCCCGGTGAAGTCATCCGACCAGTCGTCTGCCATGAACGGCTCGCTGGGATCGATGGCGTCGAGCCAGTCCATGATCTGGTCTCTGACGACGAGGGTCTCCTGGGCCCTGGCGATCAGGCGGTTGAGCGTGTTGCTCTCGGCTGCGCCCCCGCCGAGGGTCGCTCGCAAGTCGAAGGGATCCAGCCCAGTGATCGTCATGCGGGCGAGCGGGCCGACCTCCATGGACTGCCCCTCGAATCGAGGTGCTTTCCCCCAGGAGTAGGCCTGGTCCTTCTCGGGCGCCGGTTCGGGCGGCTTGGCGTCGGTTGGTGCGCCGCCGGAGTCATCGGTGTACCAGGAGTACTCGGTGTCTTCGGTGATGCCGTCGATGATCTCCTGTTTTGTCAACTCCTCGGCGGACCCGTTGCGGTACACACCTCGCTTGAGGAACAGCTCGCCCGACTCGGGGTCCTCGAACATGCCGTTGCTGTAGAACCGGTCCGGTCCCTGACCGATGTCCGCCGCGCCGGCCTCGGCGGCCGCGAGGATGATCGAAACGATGTCGTGGAGCCCCTCACCGAGCGCGGGATCGAACTCCCCGTTCTGTACGTTCTCGATGACCTGGGGGACGTTTTCCGTCGCCCCGAGCCAGTTCGAGACTTCCTGGACCCGGGATTTCACGGCCTGGATCGTCGAGACGTCGGGCCGGGTCGCTAACCCGCCGGGAACGTAGGCAACCGGGTGGGGGGCCCGGCCGCCGAACTCCGCCAGGGCCTTCATGACCTTCCGCTGGTTCGCCATCGCGGCCATGTAGCCGTCGCCTTCGAGGGGGTCGAGCCGGTCGAAGCCGGTCCCCGCGACGGCGTCGCTGTAATCGGGCCCGACCAGGGCGAAAAGGTGGACGGCGTGATTCCAGAGGTAGAAGATGCCCTCGACGGTGTCCCGGAGGCGAACGGCGTTTGCCGGTGGGCCGCCAAAA
Organism: Halodesulfurarchaeum formicicum; assembly: GCF_001886955.1. Classification (NCBI taxonomy): domain Archaea; kingdom Methanobacteriati; phylum Methanobacteriota; class Halobacteria; order Halobacteriales; family Halobacteriaceae; genus Halodesulfurarchaeum; species Halodesulfurarchaeum formicicum. The sequence continues at coordinate 646,727 of NZ_CP016804.1, forward strand.
TCCACATCTTCAGCGTTCAACGCGGCGTCCTCGGCCGCCTTCGAGGAGCAAAAGCGGTGACAGAGGAAACAGACCCCACAGACCATCCCGGTGATCTGGGGGGCATCCGACGGCGGCCGACCCAGCGTGACGATCTCCGCCCCACGGAACATCTCCATCTTGCTTTTGGCCTCGGTGACGGTCCCGTCCGCGTCGACCTGCAGGGTGATGCCGTGATGGCCTTCGATGCGTGTCGTCGGGTCGATATCGATCTCTGGCATGGTATTACTCCGTGTCCTCCTCGGCCGCTTTGGTCTCCGCGTCGGCTTTCTCGGCCGATTCGAACTTCCCGTAGCCCATCGCCCGACGGCCGAGGTGGGCACCGATTCCGGCGGCGGCCGCCGCGACACCGACCGCCCCGGCCTGTGTGGCGCTCACGTTGCCCAGGACTGGGCTCCCTTCCATCTCCTGCTGGAACGGGGAGAACCGGTCCCAGAACCCGGGCTCCATGCAGCCGATACAGGGTGCGCTGACGTTCAGACAGACACTCGTGCCGTCGTTCCAGAGTCTCGTCTGGTCGTCGCAGTGGGTGTACGGGCCTTTACAGCCCTGTTTCAACAGGCAGCCCTCACCGCCCGGCTTGTCCGCGAACTCCCCACGGTCGAAGTACCCCCGGTGCATGCAGTTGTCGTGCACCAGCGGTTCGTAGAACGGAAGCGGCCGGTTGTACTCGTCGAGTTCGGGGACGTGTCCATTCAGGACCGTCGCGAGGGTCAACAACACGTAATCGGGATTCGGCGGACAGCCACCCAGGTTGACGACGGGGAGGCCGGCCCCGCCGGTAAAGTCCGCGCCGAGGACACCCCCCTTCTTTCGTTTCTCGAACTGGAGCCCCTTCGCGCCCGTGACGTTCTCCCCGAGGTCGTAGAGTCGTTTCTTGTTCTCGGCAGCCGGCCACCCCCCGAAGGCCGCACAGTTGCCAACGCTCACGATGATGTCCGACTGCGGGGCGAGGTCGGTCACCCAGTCTTCGGCGGTCCGCCCACCGATCGTCGCCGCCTCGGGGATGTCTGTCGGGATCGACCCCTCGACGATGAGGATGTCCGGTGACATGCTCATCGACTCGATGGCAGCCTCCCCCGCCTCGGGCATGATCGTCGGGTGGAAGGTTACTTCGAGTCTGAACTCGTTCAGCGCCTCTTCGAGGGTCGGATACTGGGCCTGCAGCGTCGAGATCGTACAGCCGGTACACGACTGGCCCTGGAACCAGACGACTTCCATATCTCCTTCCGCGACCTGCTCGAAGGCGCGGGCGATCTCCGTCCCGTACTGTGAGATGACTCCCCCGGCCGCCGTTGAGCCGACGAGCCGGAGGAAGTTACGACGGGTTGTCATTGTTACTCGGCCACAGTTACCACAACACGGTGGATTTCATTAACAACAGCCCGTAGTTCTCAGCTGTTGCGAAGGCCTACATGTCTGATATCCCTACATGTGCCCTGATATCCGATCAAATCGCTCAAACGTGTCTCTAACTGTATTATGAACGTTTTCTTCCGTTGGCATTTTGTGGTCGTATTGTATGAAATTCCCAACACATGCCCGGTTCTCGATGGCAAACTGTTCCAGCGACGGCCGATTCTGTCAGTTGCCGGGCGGCCCACGATTTGGAGCAGTAATCACAATACCGATAACAACCTTTAGTTACGTGACGGCCCAACGGCGAAGTGAGACACAATGGCCGACACAAACAACGGTGCACTCCAGACCCTGATCGACGTCGCCGAAGGCGAGCGAACACTTACCGTCTCGGAGTTCGAGGAAATCATCGCGGACCTCGAAACCCAGACCAAGTACACGATCGAGGACTACAACATGTTCTGCACCTCCGAGGACATCGTCGTGGTCTGTGATACGGACACCGAGGAGTTCGTTCAGATCGAGATCCCGATGAGCGAGGGGGCGGATGGCGACCAGGAAGTAATCGTCACCCGGGATACCTGATCAGGCAGCGTCGGTGACGATCGCCTCGAAGTTCTCGAAGACCCGCGCTGCAGGACGGGCTTTTTCGAACGTTTCCGGCGTGATCTCGGCCAGGACGGATTCGATCCGTTCTGCCGGGAGGTCTTTCCCTCTGGTTACCTTTCTCGCCGTCTCCATGTCGTACTCCGGATGGAACTGCACGCCGTAGGTCCGTCCAAGGCGGTAGGCCTGGATCCCCACGTCGTTTTCGGCCAGGCGCGTCGCGCCCTCGGGAAGTTCGTAGACGCGATCCGAGTGGGTTTCGAAGGCGACGAAGGTTTCAGGAATCCCGTCAAGCAATCGGCTCTCCGTAGTCCGGGTGATGGCCCGATAGCCCAGTTCGTAGTCGTCCATGGCGACGATCCGGCCACCAAGCGCCTGAGCGAGGAACTGGTGGCCCCAGCAGATGCCGAACAGGGGAACGCCCGCGGCGTGGGCTTCCCGTGCCCACTCCGTCAGGCGATGAATCCACGGCCGGTCCTCGTAGACCGAACACTGGGAGCCAGTGACGATCACCGCATCGAATGCCGCCTCCGGGCCTGTCACCGTCGGTGGTTCGGCCCCCTCGCTGACCTTGAACCCCGTGAGTGCGGCTTCGGTTACCCGCTCGAAGTTCCGCTGGGCCGGGGTCTCCCCGATCGACGCGTCGATGAGGGCGATATCCAGCACGGGCACCAGTAGTTCTTCGTCCCGTATAGCATTGTGGATTCTTCCCACGGACGGCCGATTTCGGTCCCAGCGGGATGTTTAACCATTCGGGTCGCGAAACCCGGCGTATGTCCCTGACCCTCCTCGGAACCCACATCGCCGAGACGGGTGCGGAGTTCGTCTATCGCGGCGAGGCAGCCGGCTGTGAGGGATGTCCCTACCGCAAACAGTGTCTCACCCTCGATTCCGGAACCCGATACGCCGTCACGGACGTTCGCGAGGGCGGGGAGATACTCGACTGTGCGGTCCACGAGGAGGGGGTCGTCGCGGTCGACGTCGAGACGACCGCCGTCGAGGCGAACGTTCCTTCGAAGGCGGCCTACGCGGGAAGCCGAGTCTCGCTCGCTGGGACCTGCCCACACACCGAATGCCCGAGTCACCCGCTCTGTGAGCCACTCGGTGCAGACATGGACACGGAGTACCGGATCGTCGAGATCCTCGGGGACCCGCCTCACGACGTGTGTCACCTGAACCGCTCGCTCACCCGCGTCAAACTCGCGCCGGCCAATCGCTAGGCCGGGGACAGCGAGCCCTGTTTTCGGCCGCGATACCCGAAGATGTCGCGATACCCGTACGCGGAGAGTAGCACCGGCCAGAACTCCTCGTCAGCCTGGAGCCGTTGTTGGTCGGCTCGGGCGAACGTCTCTCCCTGATCGACTCGATTGAAGTTGTTCACGAACACCTCGTAGTCCTCCGCGGGGGGCTTCTGGATGGCCTTGCCCATCTCGAACAGCGGGCGTTCGGTTGCGGACAGGTCACCCGGCAATGCGCCCGTCGCGACGAGAAACTCCTCGGCAAGCTGTTTGGCGTTTGCTGTCGCCGTCTCGCTGCCCTGGTAGCCCGCTTCGACTTCGATCACGGTCGAACTCGTATCGAAGATCCGTCCGTCCTCGAGGGGACCGGCGTCGACGACGGCCTCGACCGAGAGACGGGAGACGATCGGTTCGACGCCATTCGAGAGCCCCGAAACGATGGCGAAGGGATCGTGGGTCGACTGCGTGGAGTGAATCGAGAGGACGGTCTTGCCCTGGATCTCCCGCCGGAGGCGGTCGGCCAGGCCAGCCTCGTAGGCAGTCTTCGTGGAGACGTAATCGAACGAGCGATTCAGATCGGCGTCGACATACCGGACCCCGGCATCGATGGCCCGTTCGTTCGCGACGATCAGTCGGACGGGACGGGCAACCTCCGGCTCGGCCTCCAACAGCCATTCGACCGCCCGCACCCCACAGGGTTCGTCCCCGTGGATGCCGCCGACGATCACGAGTTCGGGCTCGCCCGTCCCCAGCTGGGCGATTCGCATTATCCCCTCTTCGGTGACCCAGGCGCAAAAAGGGCGTGCCTTCCGTGTCCCCCGGTCAGGGGAGTGACGCGGCGTAGCCCAGGTCCTCTTTGCCGGCGGTCGGATGAGTTCCGTCCAGCGCGATTCGAAGCTCCGTGACCCGTTCCGGTGACCGTCTGATGGCCTGAACGTCCTGGCGGAGTTGTGCGACATCGACTCCGTAGAAGTTCTCCGGAACGCCCTGGAGGTAGCCCATTGCCGAGCCGAGAAGCTTGCGAAGGCCGGCCTCGTTGTCGAGCCCGTCGTACTTGTAGGCCCCGGCGGCGACCTGTGTCATCCCCTGCAGGAAGGACTTCTCCAGCGTGCCGTTTCCGTAGTTGAACCACTCGTCTTCGAAGCAATCGTGGGCCTCGTGGTAGGCCCCGGCGTTGACGAGCCGAACCCCGTGTATTGTGGCCTGTCGCAGCGTGTCGTGCTCCCACCGCCCCTTCTCGGGTAACCATCCCGGTGGATTCGAGCCGGCTGGAGGCGGTCGAACTGACCGGTCACGGGTGTGATCGTCCATGGCACTATAGAGGGACCATATAGAGGTGTGCCCTCGGAACGCCGAGGATATCGCCGGTTTCTCCCCCTCGTTCCGAGTGCCTGGCCCGCGTGCCTTCGCAACCCTAATGCAGGTCGATATCCAACCACCGGTCGCGTGCGAGGGTAGCCAAGCTCGGAAACGGCGGCGGACTCAAGATCCGCTCCTGTAGAGGTCCAAGGGTTCAAATCCCTTCCCTCGCACTGCAAAGTGCAGAAGACCCGGAGCGGTCTTCCCTCGCAAGCGAGGTCGAACGCAGTGAGACCTCGACGGCGAACGGGGAGGAACGACCCGTGAGCCACCCACTTTTTCCGAGCGGCTGTCCCAGCCGCTCGCAAAAACTTGGGGAAAAAGGCCGCAAGCGGCTGTGGCTATCCGAAAACCCGAGCGGCGGGCTCAAGATTCGCTCCTGTAGCGGTCCAAGGGTTCAAATCCCTTCCCTCGTTCTCGCGAGCGAAGCGAGTGAGAGCCGGGAAGACGAGCCAGCGAGCCGTGAAACGGCGAGCAACGGCTCGTCTTCACCCGCACTGCATAGTGCAGAAGACCCGGAGCGGTCTTCCCTCGCAAGCGAGGTCGAACGCAGTGAGACCTCGACGGCGAACGGGGAGGAACGACCCGTGAGCCACCCACTTTTTCCGAGCGGCTGTCCCAGCCGCTCGCAAAAACTTGGGGAAAAAGACCGCGAGCGGCTGTGGCTATCCGAAAACCCGAGCGGCTCCAGTTCTGCTTCGATCAGCGACAGCGATCGGCATGTGAATTGGTTCCAACATATATTTGCGAGTCACGACACCACTAAGACGGCGCCCACTCTGTGTTAGCACATATGAGGACCGACATTCCACATAGTGCGCCAACAGCGATCGGAGGGACAGTATGAACACCTACACGGCCGCCGTCGTGGGTGGGAGCGGTTTCGCCGGCGGGGAACTGCTCCGGCTGCTCGATGGGCACCCCAATTTCGCCCTCGTCGCGGCGACCAGCCGGCAGTTCACCAACCGGACCGTCGGCTCGGTCCATCCGAATCTCCGGCACCTCGATCTGCGGTTCTCCGAACCGGGGACCCTGGAGCCAGTCGACGTGCTGTTCACGGCGACCCCGCATGGCGTCTCGATGGAACGCATCGAGGAGTTCCAGACCGTCGCGGACACCGTCGTCGATCTGAGCGCCGACTTCCGTCTCTCGGATCCGGCCGACTACGACACCTGGTACGACGGGCACGTCGCCCCGGAGATGCTCTCAGAGTCGGTCTACGCGCTTCCCGAACTGGGGCGCGAGCGGCTCGAAGGGGCCTCCCTGATCGCCAGTGGCGGCTGTAACGCCACGGCCACGATACTCGGGCTCCTGCCCTTCGTGGAGCACGATCTGCTCGCACCCGAGGACCGGGTCGTCGCCGACCTGAAGGTCGGCTCCTCGGAGGGCGGGGCCGGCGGCGGGCCGGCCTCCTCCCACCCGGAGCGCTCGGGAGTCGTCCGTCCCTATGCACCCACTGGTCACCGCCACGAGGCCGAGATCGAGGAGCACCTCGGCCGGGGTGTCTCGTTCACGATTCACGCCGTCGACATGGTTCGTGGCGCGGCGGCGACGAGCCACCTCTACCCCGAGGAACTGCCCGAAAAGGCCGACATCTGGCAGGCGGTCCGGGACACCTACGACGACGAGCCGTTCGTCCGAGTCGTCACCGGTGGCGGGGGTGTCTACCGCTACCCCGAGCCCAAGGCGGTCGCGGGGACGAACATGGCCGAATTCGGGTTCGAGATCGACGAACGCAACGGTCGCATCGTCACCTTCAGCGCCATCGACAACGTGATGAAGGGAGCGGCGGGCCAGGCGGTTCACGCCGCGAACGTAGCGCTCGGCTTCGAGGAGACTGCCGGCCTGGGATTCACGGGGCTGCACCCCGTTGGGTCGCCATGACCGTCGTCGTCAAGATCGGCGGGGCACGGGCCGTCGATCCCGAAGGGGCCCTGTCGGATATCGGGAGTCTCATCGAGGCGGGCGAACCGGTCGTCGTGGTACACGGTGGCTCGACCGCCGTGGACGAGACCCTCGAACGCCTGGATATCGAGCCGGATTACGTCGAAACCCCAAGCGGGGTCGTCGGCCGGTTCACCGACGCCGAGACCATGGACGTGTTCAAGATGGTCTTCGGAAAACTCAACGTGGATCTGGTCACCCAGTTACAGGCCATGGGTGTGAACGCCATTGGCCTTTCCGGGCCCGACGGACAGGTCCTCTCCGGGACTCGAAAATCCGCCGTGCGGGTCCTCGAGGACGGCAAGCGCAAGATCCGCCGGGGGGATCACTCCGGGACCATCGAATCGGTCAACGACGACCTGCTCGAACTCCTCATCGAGGCGGGCTACACGCCCGTGGTCACCGTTCCGATGTACGCAGATGAAGGGACAGCAGTCAACAGTGACGCCGACCGGGCCGCGGCCGCGGTCGCGGGGGCACTTGGGGCCACGCTGGTCGAATTGACCGACGTCTCGGGTGTGTATCGGGACCCGGACGATTCGACGACCCGGATCGAGACCGTCGAGTCCCCAGCAGAGTTCGACGAGCTGGAGGCCGCAGCCGAGGGATTCATGGGCCGGAAAGTGATGGCTGCCGAGGAGGCGTTGCAGTCCGGGGCCACGGCAGTGATTATCGCCGACGCGAACGCCGAGGAACCGATCCACCGTGCGCTCGACGGTGACGGAACGACTATTCGGGCCAGTGCCCTGGAGGAACCATGAGCGAGTTCGTCTTCTCGCCGAAACCGATCCGGATCGAGTCCGGCGATGGCACCACCCTCACTGCCGACTCGGGCACCGAATACCTCGACATGGGCGCGAGCTACGCCTGTACGCCGCTGGGACATGCCCACCCGGCAGTCGTCGAGGCTATCAGCGACCAGGCGGCGACCCTGACCTACGTCCAGGGCTCATATCCGGTCGACGTTCGGGACGACCTCTACGAGCTAGTGACCGAGGTCACTCCGGACCCACTCGATCACGCCTGGCTGAGCAACTCCGGAACCGAGGCCAACGAGGCCGCGATCAAGTTCGCCCGCCACGCCACCGGCCGGTCGAAGATCCTCGCGATGAAAAACGCCTTCCACGGCCGCACTCTCGGCTCGCTCGCGGCGACCTGGAAGCCGAAGTACCGCGACGGATTCGAACCCCTGGCGGGCGGGTTTGACTTCGTGACCTACGAGGACGAGTCCGAACTCCGCGCGGCCGTCGACGAGGACACAGCCGCGGTCATAATCGAGCCGATTCAGGGGGAGGGCGGCATCAACCCCGCGGATCCTGGATTCCTCGAAGCCGCCCGCGAAGCGACCGACGAGGCCGGTGCCGCCCTGATCTTCGACGAGATCCAGACCGGCGTCGGCCGGACCGGCCAGATGTGGGCGGCCGAGAAAGCAGGGGTCACCCCCGACATTCTCACCGCGGCGAAGGGGATCGCGAACGGCCTCCCGATGGGCGTAACTGCTGTCAGGGAGTGGATCGCCGAGGACGCCGGCAACCACGGCTCGACGTTCAGCGGCGGTCCGACGATCGCGGCAGCCGGGACGGCCACACTGGAGACGGTTCGGGACGAGGAACTGCCAGCCCACGCTGGGGAACTCGGCGACCGGTTCCAGACGGCCCTCCGCGAGGAACTCGGCGACGCCGTCCGGGAGGTTCGCGGCGAGGGGCTCATGGTCGGCGTCGAGGTGAAGCGTGGCGCGAACCGCGTGGTCCGGGATCTGGCGCTTGAGCACCAGATCCTCGCGCTCCCCGCCGGTCGGACCGTCGTTCGCTTCCTGCCGCCGCTTGTCGTCTCTGCGGCGGAGATCGATCGGACCGTCGAAGCGATGGGCGACGTGATCGACACCCAATGAGCGACGTCACCACAAAGGAGGCCCGGGCGCTGCTCCGGAACCTGGTCGAGACGCCCTCCGTCTCGGGGAGCGAGGACGCGGTCGCAAAGCGCCTGCGATCCTTCTTCGAGGCTCAGGGCCGCGAGGCGTGGATCGACGACGTGGGTAACCTCCGGGCCCCAGCCGACGACACGGTGCTTTTGACCTCCCATATGGACACCGTGCCGGGCGAGATCCCGGTCCGGGTCGAGGAGGATGTCCTCTGGGGCCGGGGCAGCGTCGACGCGAAAGGACCACTCGCGGCGATGGCAGTCGCAGCCGCGAACGCCGGTGTGAGCTTCGTCGGGGTGGTACGCGAGGAGACCGACTCCGCCGGCGCCAGACACCTCGTCGAGGATCGGGATCCCCCAGCGGCTGTCGTCAACGGCGAGCCCTCGGGATGGGACGCGATCACCCTGGGCTACCGGGGACTGCTCTCGGGCACCTACACGGTCGAAACCGAGGTCGGGCACACTTCCCGACCGGAGCCGAACGCCATCCAGCAGGCGGTGGCGTGGTGGAGCCAGGTCGAGGCGGCGTTCGACGACGGCGACTCGGTCTTCGACCGCGTGACTCCCAAGCCCGTCGCCTTCGAGGGCGGGACGAGCGCAGACGGCTTCGCATTCGAAGCCAAAGTCGAGGCCCAGTTCCGCATCCCACCGGGCGAAACTATCGAGGGCGTGAAGTCGACCGTCGAGGCGGTCGGTCCGGGAGCGGTCGCGTGGCACGATGAAATCCCGCCGGTGATGGAGAGTCCACGTAATCCCGTCGCGGGGGCGCTTCGCCGAGGCATTCGGGAGTGTTCAGGTGAGCCCACCCATCTGCGAAAGACCGGAACCAGTGACATGAACGTCTACGCCGGAGCGTGGGACGTGCCGATGGCGACCTACGGGCCGGGGGACTCCGATCTGGACCATACGCCCGACGAACACCTCGATCTCGGGGTCTTTGACCGGGCCGTGCGGGTGCTCACCGTGGCTGCCGAATCGTTGTGATACCAAAACGCTGATACGGTCGCTTTGCCCATCCCAGCACAGATGGCATTCCCGAGCACGCGGATTGAACGGCTCTGGACCGGGGCCGTCGGGACGATACTGGCAGTTCTGGTCGGTGGCTCCGTGCTCTTCCCGGAACGGGTCTACGGCGGCTTCGTGTGGCAGTACTTCTGGGGCCCGGTTGCCGCCGACGCCCACGGCGCCCAGGCGGCCGCCTACAACGGCGGCGATCCGATCTTCTTCGATTCGGTGGCCGGCGCTTCCGGGGTCGCCGGGCCGATAGCGTACCCGGGGTATACAATCGTCTCCGAGATCGGGTACGCGATTACGCTCCTCGTTGCGCTTGCCGGGATCGTCTTCCTGCTCGACCGGCTGGACTTCGAGGAGCGGCCACAGCTCATCTATCCGCTGCTCCCGTTCATGCTATTCGGGGGCGCGCTTCGGGTCGTCGAGGACGCACACGACACCCTCGCGGTCGGGGCCGGGCTCATCGAGTTCCCCTGGATCGCGCTTTTCATCAGCCCATTCATCTACGTGACCGTCTTCGTCCTCGCCATGGCCGCCCTGCTCGTGAGTCTCCGGCTCCGGAATCAGGGCCACGCCGACTCCTTCGAGTGGCCCCTTTTCGGCTTCGGGAGCGGCATGCTGGTGCTCGCACTCGGGTATCTCCTCTATCTCTCCGCGACACAGCCGCAGGTCGAGTTCCACCCGGCCTTCACGATTCTCACGATGGGCGGGGCGACGCTGATCGCCGTCCTCGGGTGGTGGGCACTCAGGAAGTACGCTCCTGCGGTGGCCGATGGCACCCCGGTCGTGGGTGCGGTCATCCTCTGGGCGCACGCTGTCGACGGCGTCGCGAACGTTCTCGGCATCGACTGGGGTGCGGAACTCGGCCTCGCCGCGGACATGGTGCCAAAACACCCCGCGAACCGCGCGATCATCGACCTCACCGTGGCCGTGGTTCCCGAGGGAATCACCGCGGTCATCGGGGTGGCCTGGGGCTTTCTCCTCGTCAAGATCGTCGCCGCGACGATCGTGACCTGGCTCTTCGACGAACAGATGATCACCGAGGGGCCACGTTTCAGCACGCTGCTCTTGATCGCCGTGGTCGCCGTCGGCCTGGGTCCCGGCGTTCGGGACATGCTCCGGGCGACCTTCGGCGTCTAGGGATAGGGGTGGAACGCCCGGTCCAGCCGCGGTTCGAAGCCGAGATCCGCTGGCACGGTCTGGGCGCGATCGCCGAACACTGGCTCCTCCACGAAGAGCGGTTGAGCCGCCGGTGAGAGGACCCGAACCGCCGTGAACCCGAGTCGGTCGACGTCGCGGGGTGTGATCGGAGCGGCATAGACGGACAGCCCGGCACTCTCGACCCGTTCGAGCAGGGCATCGAGCTCGTTGTGGCCCGAGAGCTCCTCGTCCGGCCCGACAGTCTCGGCCGGCACCGTCTCGGCAGGCTCCAGAAGCGACGCTGCCTCGCCCGGTGTCCTCGCGTAGGCCCCGATCTCGCCGGTGGCGTCGTCGGCCCCGTCAGGGCCGAGGCCCCGGAGTTCCATCCAGTTCTGGAGCGCCTCGGAAAGCGCGTCGACGGCGGCAGCCTCGGCATCCAGGTCCGCCGCCGAACCCAGCGCGAACCGTGGGAACTCCTCGCGATGGACGGCGACCGCGACGACCGGCACGTCCACGTCCTGGGTGACCAGAAGCGGCGTCACGGTGAGGCCCTCCCCGCGGGCCCGCCGGACCATCGTTTCGAAGTCCGGGTCGATCACCTGCAGGCCCAGCGGCTCGAAACTGGAGTACCACGCGAGCATGGTGGCGTCCCGTTCGATCACCTCGTAGAGCCCGGACCGAACCGCCTCGACGCCGCCGTTCCCCAGTCCCAATCCGGTCGTGATGGCCTGGCCGAGCCGGTTCTCCGGCGGCGGGAAGTGGACCAGATCGGCGGGCAGCGAAACCGGACGGTCCGCGAGCAAGTCACGGCCCGGCACGACGGGAATCTCCTCGTCCGCACCAGGTGAGTGCTCGACGCTGACGAACGACTCGGGGGCCGGTCCGTCGATCGACGCCACCGGCTCCTGCGTGAACTCTCGCTCCCGGTAGATCGCCGCGCTGTACCGTTCCAGGGACTCTCCAAGAGCCTTCATGAACGCGCCGTCCCACGTGGGGGCGACCCCCGCAGCCCGATCCGGGGCCGCTCCGTCGCTGAAGCCCGTGGTGTCGGTCACCGACGCGAGGTAGTACGGGAGCGGGAACGAATCGTGTTCGCCCACCCAGGGGACCAGTCCGAGCCGATCGTCCACGGCGGATTCGGCGTGTTCGATCGATTCATCGAGGCTTCGGTCCACGACGTCGAGTTCGAGTTCGCGCTCCCGCTCGGGTGCGTGTTCACAGCCCGGAACGGGAAGCAACGAGCGCTCGGCGTAGGGAACTTCCAGAACGACACCAGCGACCTGCGAGCCGGAGAGGGCCTGGAGGGCCTGCATACCGGCAAACGAGCCGGCCAGCCGGACCGCCGAGCGGTCGGCCGTGGCCTCTTCGGCCTCCGGGACGTCGTTCGCCGCGACCCGGGTCTTCAGACACTCGAAGCAGACATAGCCGGGCTGGAAGGTCGTGATCGCCGCGGACAGCCCTTCGACCGGGACGCCGCCGATTCCACCGACCTCCACTCCGATCCAGGGCGTCTCGGAATCGACGGCGTACTCTTTTACCGTCTCGAAGCCCTCGCTGCCAGCCAGCCCGACCACGATCCCCAGGTCCGCGCCCGGCAGGTCGTCGATCGACCCGCGGACGACCGCCACGTCCGCGTCCTCCAGCATCGCTGCTGCGGCCTCGACGGCCGGTCCCTCGCCGGTCAGCAGGACGGCCATTGTGGTCCCTCCTGAGTTCGGTTCATGGACAGTTCGAAAGCGACCAGCGGCAAAAGGGTAGTGGGTTCCCCGACCACTCGCCGAATCTTACACCGGTAGACAGACTTACAAAGTGTGGCGTGTGGATGATTGGTATGGACTTCGATCCCGTCCGATCCAGCGACCCGGAAGTGGCCGACGCCCTCGAGGGCGAGACGACCCGACAGCAGGAGACACTCGCGATGATCGCCAGCGAGAACCACGCCTCGGAGGCCGTCCTCGCCGCCCAGGGCAGCGCGCTTACCAACAAGTATGCCGAGGGGTATCCGAACAATCGCTACTACGGTGGGTGTGAGAACGCCGACACCGTCGAGGAACTCGCCCGCGAGCGAGCGAAGGAACTCTGGGGGGCGGACCACGCGAACGTGCAGCCCCACGCCGGAACCCAGGCGAACATGGCCGTGTACTTCAGCGTGCTCGAACCCGGTGACAAGATCCTCTCCCTGGATCTGGAACACGGCGGCCACCTCAGCCACGGACACCCGGTCAACTTCTCGGGCAGCCTCTACGAGGTCGAACAGTACGAGATGGACCCCGAGACGGGTCGCATCGACTACGAGGGACTCGACGAACACGCTCGCGAGTTCGAACCCGATATCATCGTCTCCGGATACTCGGCCTACCCCCGGGTCGTCGACTGGGAGCGCGTACAGGAGACCGCCGACGCCGTCGACGCCTACCACCTGGCTGACATGGCCCACATCACCGGCCTGGTCGCCGCCGGCGTCCACGACAACCCCGTCGGGATCGCCGACTTCGTCACCGGATCGACACACAAGACGATCCGCGCCGGTCGTGGCGGCATGATCCTCACCGACGAGGAGTACGCCGACGTGATCGACCGGACCGTGTTCCCGGGGATCCAGGGCGGCCCGCTCATGCACAACATCGCCGGGAAGGCAGTTGGCTTCGGCGAGGCCCTGGAGCCCGAGTTCGACGAGCACATCGAGCAGGTCGTCGCCAACGCTCGCGCCCTGGGCGAGAGCATGCAGGAGCAGGGCTTCTCGCTGGTCTCCGGCGGCACCGACACGCATCTGATCCTGGTCGACCTCCGGGAGTCCCACCCCGAGGTTACCGGGAACGACGCCGCAGAGGCCCTCGAAGAAGCGGGCATCGTCCTGAACGCCAACACCGTTCCGGGGGAAACCCGCTCGGCGAAAGAGCCCTCGGGAATCCGTATTGGATCACCGGCGCTCACCACCCGTGGGTTCGAGGAGGCAGAGATGCGCGAGGTCGGCCAGCTGATCGGGCGGGTCATCGACAACATCGACGATGCGAGCGTCATCGAGGAGGTCGCCGCGGAGGTCGACCGGCTTACCGACGATCACCCGCTCTACGAGTAGCTACGTGACGGCGCCGAGCGCCTCGTCGACGGCCTGCAGGTCCCCGTCGCCGTTCGCGAGGTAGTCTCCGAGGCTCCTAGCTGCCGCCAATAACCGCTCTCCTTCTGCCGGATCGATCGAGCCATCCAGAGCCCTGATCCGGCGAACGTGACTGTCGAGGCGTTCGAGGTAGCTATCCACGTCTCGATCGGCGTCGGTCCCATCGAGCCAGGTCTTGAGCCCGTCGTGATAGTCCCGGATCGCGTCCGCCACGCCGAGTCCGCGGGGGCCGATCATCGATTCGGGAACCGCCGACGCCGGGGGGCGTCGCCCCTCGCTCGCGGCTTCGAACAGCGCCGTCACGTACTCCCGGTCGACGGTCTCGCCGTCGATCCCGGTGGGTGTGGCTCGGTCCAGGAGGGCCGCGACGTGTCGGATCTCGTGGGCCGCGACGTAGGTCGCGGAGAGCGGTTGTAGTTCGCCGGCGTTGATGAACCCCCGCCGGTGGACGTAGGTCCGTGCGGTTTCCGCGGCGGCGTCGCCGGCAGCCCGGTCATCCCCGTCCGCCAGTGCGTCGATGGCGGCCGTGAGATCGAGGTCGGCCGGCCGATCCGTGTGTAGCGCGCGATCGGAAATGCCGACACTGTAGAGACTCCCGCACGCCGGACACGCGGGGCTCCCCGTCTCGTAGTACGACCACTGGGTGCCACAGTCCTTGCACTCGCGGATCCCCCGTACCTCCATAAACAACCCTTCGGAAGCGGGAACCAAAGACCTCGCGGTCAGTTCGGGATGGTGCCAGCGTTGCTTGCCGGTAGTTTTATTGACCCGGACCCAAATGTCCAACCTGACGCTTCGCTTTGGAGGGCCGAAGCGTCAGCGGGGACCAACTCAGGGCGGCAGCGGGACCGGTTTTCGGTCCCGCTTCCACTTTTGACATGGAGCCGTGGCTCCGGCTTCGAATCCCGAACGGTGAACTGGTCTGTGTATTTAGGTGAGCGAGTTTGCCAGCCGCGAAGTACCGCTCTCTTTCGATGACCTTTCAGATCGCAGTCATTCCTGTCGACGCCCACGACGGCGGGGTTGAGCCAATATACTTATACTACCCTGGCAAATACACTGTATCAGGGTTCACACATGTACGACTTAACGGGCTTTCAGCGAGACCTCCTGTACGTGGTCGCCGGCCTCGACGACCCACACGGCCTCGCGATCAAGGACGAACTCGAACAGTACTACGAGTCGGAGATCCACCACGGCCGGCTCTATCCCAACCTCGATACGCTGGTCGAGAAGGGGCTCATCGACAAGGGCGAACGCGACCAGCGGACGAACTACTACACGGTCACTCGTCGGGGCCGCCGGGAGATTCAGGCCCGCCGGGAGTGGGAACTGGACTACGTCGACCTGGAGTAGCTTACCCGGCCGACTCTTCGGTCTCTCCTGGCTCGTCTCTCTCGTTTTCGACTTCCGGTTCCGGTGGGGCCAGCGGGTCGGGCACCGTCTCTGGCTGTATCGGCGCGCCGGCGAGCAACTCCGGCAACACGAGTGCGACAAAGTGCACCAGCAGTACCAGGAGCATCGGGCCGAGGAAGAGGCCATACCACCCGAAGAGGAGCGGGCCGAAGATGTACGCGAGCATCACCATGCCCAGATGGAGGTTCCGCCCCGAGACGTAGGGCCGGAGCACCAGGTCCGGGATCACGTCCACGACGACAAAGGAGACCACGACGAAGGCGATGGTAAACCAGAGGACGGCGGGCATGCCAGCCGTCATCACGAGCAGGTAGATCGCCACGGGAACGTAGACGATCTTGATGCCGATGACCGGAATCAGGCTCGCGATTCCCGTGAGCAACCCGAGCAACGTGGGATACGGCAGCGAGATGGCAGCGGGCGAAACGAAGTTCAACGCGGTGTAGGAGATCGATCCGATGATCCCCGTGAGGATGGCGTTGAGGATGTTCCCGAAGAAGATGTTCGAGAAGTCCCGATCCACCCGGGTCATGTAGGCCTCCATGACTCCCTCTTTGTCGGCGAACCGCTGTCGCCACCAGTCAGCTAACCGATTGTCATCACGGAGCAGGTAGAAGGCGAGGATGATTATCACCACCAGATGCAGTGCCCCCTTGCCGAAGAATTCGAGGTAGGTCCCGGCTTCCCGTAGCACCGTCCGGAGCCCCTCGATCGCGTTCTCCTGGGTGATGATGGTGGCCGGGTCGAAGATCACCGAAGAGATGTCGAAGTACGGTTGCAGGAGGGATTCCAGCGGCAGGAGGGATAGTTCGCCGGACTCGAGGAGTCGATTCAGCTCCTGCATCGCGAGTGCGATCGTGTAGAAGGCGAGCAACAGGACCGGGATCGCGATCGCGACCAGGGAGACCGCTGCCGAGATCGAGCGCTGTTTGATAATTCGCCGCAGGCGACGGTGGATCGGCCTGGTCGCATAGTAGACGAAGATGCCGAAGACAAAGGTTCCGAGAAACGAGTAGAGGAGATAGACGACGAGCGCCCCGAGTGCCAGCGCGATGGCCCACCACCCGAGTCGGTCGCGATCGAGGGGGCGAACCGTGTCCATACCCCACCCAGGAGCGCGAGCCCAAAAACCTCTCGGCCGACTAGAACTGATATCGGCGGTCGTCGTCGCTGCTTGTGGGATTCGTGCCCCCGGTCATCTCCTCGTAGGTCATCCCGGAGAGGTATTCGTCGTAGGTCACGTCGTAGGCCCCCCGGAGGTGAAAGTCGAGTTTACCGGTCTCGGTCGTGGACTGGAAGAGCATGTGGATGCCGCGTCTGACCAGCGTGGCCGGGTCGTCCTCCTCGAGGGCGGCCTGGAGCATGGCGAGTTCCATCTTGCTCTCGCCGTCGAGGGTGATTTCGGCGTCATCGAGCGCTGCATAGGCCGATTCGACGTCTGCGGTGAGTTCCGAGAGGCTCATGGCCCTCTCTCGCGGCCCGACGGAAAAACACCTTTTGGACCCGACCACTGCCGCCATCAGGGCCCTTTCAAAGCCCGACCGAGTAGGAGCGCTGTCGATGTCTTCGGCGCTTTCCCTGTCGGCTGACGAGCGAGAGGCGGTGCAGGCGGCCCTGCTATCCTGGTACGAGGCCGATCACCGGGAGTTCCCCTGGCGGGAGCGGGAGGACCCCTACGCAATTTTAGTCTCCGAGGTGATGAGCCAGCAGACCCAACTCGACCGCATCGTCGACCCCTGGGCGGCCTTTCTCGACCGCTGGCCCACTGTCGAAGCGCTCGCTGACGCCGACCGGGCCGACGTGGTCGCGTTCTGGAGCGATCACCGGCTGGGCTACAACAACCGGGCCCGCTACCTGCAGGAGGCCGCCGAACAGATTTGCTCCGAGTTCGACGGGGCGTTCCCGGAGGATCCGGACGCCCTCGAATCCCTGATGGGCGTCGGGCCCTACACCGCCACTGCCGTC
This sequence comes from Halodesulfurarchaeum formicicum, assembly GCF_001886955.1. NCBI lineage: Archaea > Methanobacteriati > Methanobacteriota > Halobacteria > Halobacteriales > Halobacteriaceae > Halodesulfurarchaeum > Halodesulfurarchaeum formicicum. The sequence goes on from NZ_CP016804.1 coordinate 663,842, forward strand.
GCTTCCTTTGCCTTTGATACCGGTGGTGCGGTGGTCGACACGAACGTCAAACGCGTGCTCCATCGCGCCTTCGGAGTCCCCGACGACGAGGCGGCTTTCGAGACGGCCGCTGCGGAACTTCTGCCCGCGGATTCGGCCGGCCAGTGGAACAACGCGATCATGGAACTCGGCGGGGTGGCCTGCGAGAAGACCCCGCGATGTGACGAGGCCGGTTGTCCCTGGCGGGAGTGGTGTCAGGCCTACCAGACCGGGGACTTCACCGCCCCCGACGTCCCCACCCAACCGAGCTTCGAGGGAAGCCGTCGACAGTTCCGTGGCCGAATCATCCGTCTCCTCGGCGAGCACGACCAGATGGACCTGGACACGCTTGGGCACCGAATTCGTGTGGACTACACGCCGGATGGCGAGCATGGGCGTGCGTGGTTGCGTGGCCTGCTCAACGATCTGGCCGCGGACGGCCTGGTCTCGATAGACACGGACGGGCAGCCGACGGTGCAGTTGCGACGGTAGTCCCCACGGGTTTACTTGTGACCGCCGCCTTGGCACGGACATGTCACCGTCCATCGGCGCGATCGTCGGCAGCCTCAGGGAGGAAAGTGTGACCCGGGTGGGCCTGGAGCGATCCCTCGACGCCGCCGCGGCCGCCGGCGCCGACACCGCCTTGCTCGATCTTCGAACCTACGACCTGCCGGTCTACGACGCGGACCATCGGGACGTCGGCGACGCCGAGACGCTTCGGGCCGAAATCCAGGCCCTGGATGCGGTGCTGCTCGGGACACCGGTCTATCACGGCTCCTACTCCGCGCCGCTGAAAAACGCCCTCGACTACTGTGGATTCGACGAGTTCGAGCACACGACCGTGGGCCTGCTGGCAGTCGCCGGTGGCGGATTCCCGCTGCCGGCACTCGATCACCTGCGGGGCGTGCTCCGTGCGCTCGATGCCTGGGTCCTGCCCTTCCAGGCGGCGATTCCGGACTCCCACGAGGCGCTTTCAGAGGGTCGGCTGGTCGATTCCGACATCGAGGAGCGGCTGGATACACTCGGGCGGCGGATCGTCGAGTACGCCAACATCGAACCGGACCCGATCAGTTTCGAAGGGAAGCACAACGTCGGCGGCGACCTGTCGTGAACGAACGGGTTTTTGTCCACCCGTAGCCCCAGTTCGGGCATGCGAGCGATCAGGGAAAACGGGTGGGTCGAGGTCATTTCCGGCTCGATGTTCTCGGGGAAGACCGAGGAACTCCTGCGACGACTCCGCCGTGCGGAGATCGCCGGCCAGGAGGTCGTGGCGTTCACGCCGGCGGTGGACGACCGCTACGGGCAGGCCGAACTCGGGTCCCACGCCGGACACACCTGGGAGGCGACTGTCGTGGACAACACGGCCGAGGGGGTGCGCTCGATTCCCGACCGGGCCGACGGCGCCTCGGTCGTCGCCATCGACGAGGCGAACTTCTTCCCCGAGGAACTGGTCGCCGTCGCAAACGAGCTAGCGACCGCCGGTCGCCGCGTGATCGTCAGCGGGACCGACCAGACCTACCGAGGCGAACCCTTCGAGCCGCTGGGGCAACTCATGGCGACCGCCGAGTACGTCGACAAACTCCGGGCGATCTGTGCGGTCTGTGGCGAGCCGGCCACCCGCAATCAGCGCCTGGTCGACGGCGAACCCGCACACGTCGACGAGCCGACGATCGTGGTCGGTGCCGAAGAGTCCTATGAGGCGCGGTGTCGAAGCTGCCACGAGGTCCGAACGGACTGAACGGGCTTTCGACAAGCGTTTAGGAGTCCGGTGGTATCAAACTACTACAAATGGGTACGTGTGTTATCTGTGGGTCCCCTGCTGACGGCGACGTCTGTAGCACGCACGAAGAGGACGTGTTCTTCGAGTTTCGTGGGCAGCACCCGAACCAACTGACGCCGAATCGCTACTACCGCGGCACCGTCGATGGCTTCGCCGAGTTCGGCGTCTTCGTCGACATCGGGCCCGTGACGGGACTGCTCCACCGCAGTGAGATCCCCAAACGCCTGGAATCGCTCGACTGGGACGCTGGAGACGCCGTCTTCGTCCAGGTCCTGGACGTTCATGACAACGGCAATATCGACCTCGGCTGGTCGCTCCGCCAGGAGCCCCGGGAGTTCCGCGGCCGGCTGATCGACGACCCCGACGTTGGCGCGCCCGTCCTGCCGGAGAAAGCCGACGGCGAGGACGACACGGAGGAACCGGCGGCCGAAGACGAGCTCGGCGAGCCGTCAGCTGTCGACCGCGACGATTCGGAGACGAGCACGACTGACGGCGGCCAGGCGAAGAGCGCCCAGCCTATCGAGTCGAAGGACGCTGAGGCCGAAGCAGTCGACGAGACTGAACCGACTGGTGAGGAGACCGGCACGGAAGCGGCCGAAGAACCGGACACGGCGCAGGTCGAAGAATCGGACACGGAATCGACAGCCGACGAAGAAGAACCCGCTCGCGTCCCGGTCGTCGACCTTGACGCGGCGCTTGACGAGACGGTCGTCGTCGAAGGCACAGTCTCGGACGTGCGACAGACTGCCGGGCCGACGGTCTTCCAGGTCGAGGACGAGACGGGCGTCGTGGACTGTGCGGCCTTCGAGGAGGCCGGCGTTCGAGCCTACCCGGCCGTCGAAGTCGATGACGTGGTTCGAATCGTCGGTATCGTCGAAGAGCATCGTGGGGACGTCCAGGTCGAGACCGAGGAGCTGTCGGTTCTGGAGGGGCCAGCAGCCGACCGCGTGGCCGACCGCCGCGAGACGGCGCTGGCCGAGCGAGCCGAACCCACCTCGACGACCTTGCTGGTCGAGGATCCCTCCGTCGCCGCCATCCAGGAGGATCTGGTTGCCGCCGCGACGACGATCCGACGGGCCGTCATCGAGTCCCGGCCGGTCGTCATTCGACACACGGCGACTCTGGAAGGGTACGTCGGCGGCACGGCCCTGGAACGGGCGTTGCTCCCGTTGATCCGGGAGGAACACGCCGAAGCCGGCGCGGAGTATCACTACGTCGATCGTCGTCCGCTCTCGGATCCGATCTACGACGTGGAAGCCGCGACCAGCGACGTGACCGACATGCTGGAGGCCGCGGACCGCCACGACGAGACCCAGCCGCTTTTCGTCCTGGTCGATGCCGGCTCGACGCTCGAATCCGTTGATGGCCTCTCGCTGCTCTCGATCTACGACGCCGGCAGCGTCGTGGTCGATGGCGGCTACGCCGACGCCGACGCGACCGACACCGCAGACGTGCTCGTGAGTCCGACGGCTGCTGGCGGGAGCCCCCTCTCGACTGGCGTTCTGGGCTCGCACCTGGCCGCCCTCGTCAACGACGCGGTCCGCGAGGACCTCGCGCACTTGCCGGCGACGAGCTTCTGGACCGAACCGCCCGAAATCTATGCCGACCTGGCCAGCGACGCCGGGTTCGACCTGGACGCGACCACCGACATTCGGAACGCGGTGGCCCTGGAGGCCTTTTACCAGTCCTACGAGGACAAGCGCGAACTCATCAGCGACCTGTTCTGGGCGGAGAACAATGCCGCGCTCGCAACCCCGCTCAGCGAGCAGTTCGAGACGAAGCTAGAGACCGAACTCGCGACCGCTCGTCCCCACCTCGAACGCCGCGAGGACGACGGCGTACAGATCGACGTGCTCGACGTGGCCGAATACACCCACCGCTATGACTTCCCGCCGACCGAGCTCCTGCTGGCGGAACTCCACCGCCGAGAGGCAGAAGCGTCCGGCCCGATGGTGACCATCGCGCTCGACGAGGACGAACTGTTCCTCGAGCGCTCGACCGCACTCGACGTTCGAGCCATCGGCGAAGCCGTTGCCGACCGGGTTCCGGGCGGCGGCGTGACTCCCCGGGGCGGCCGGGACGGCCGCATCGAATTCCTCTCGGGTCGCCGCGAGGCGGTCCTGGAGGCCGTGATCGAGGAAGTTTCGGTCTGGCTGGGCTGAACGACACCCTTTTTGGCGACTCCCCGCTGGGACGGATATGAACGCGGAGGGCGAGCGACGGTTCGAGCGGGCCTGCCGGGACGTCGTCACCCGGATTCTCGACGGTGAGGTCGAACGTGACGACGTCGAGCAGGCGAAACTGGCGGCCTGTGGCGAGCATAGCTCGCCGAAAGTCCCGACCAACGGCGATCTACTGCAAGCCGCGCCTGACGGCACCAGGGACGAGCTTGAACCGATCCTCCGCCGGAAACCCGTCCGGACCGCCTCCGGCGTAACCCCGGTCGCGGTCATGACCAGCCCCGAGCCCTGCCCCCACGGAAAGTGCCTGTACTGCCCGGGTGGGCCGGCCTCGGAGTTCTCCTCCGCACAGAGTTACACCGGTCACGAGCCAGCGGCGGCCCGGGCCGAGCAGAACGACTATGACCCGTACGGCCAGGTTCGGCTCCGACTGGCTCAGTTGCGACACATCGGTCACCCGGTCGACAAGGTAGAACTCATCGTGATGGGCGGGACGATGACCGCTCGCGATCCGACGTATCAGGAGTGGTTCGTGAAACGCGCGCTCCAGGCGATGAACGAGTTCGATCCGGAGAACCCACCGGCCGCGACCGAGGGTGAGAGCTTCGCGCAGGACCCCGAGGACGTGACCGAGGCGGACCTGGAGACGGTCATCCGGGAGAACGAGACGGCCGCGGTGCGCAACGTGGCGACGACCTTCGAGACCAAGCCCGACTGGGTCGGCCCGGAACAGATCGACCGGATGCTCCGGCTGGGGGTGACGAAAGTCGAAGTGGGCGTGCAGACCACCTTCGAGGCCGTCAACCGCGAGATGCACCGGGGGCATGGCGTCCAGGACGCTATCGACGCCGGACGGCGGTTGCGGGACGCCGGTTTCAAGGTCGGGTTTCACCTCATGCCGGGCCAGCCTGGGACCTCCGTGGCGATGGCCCGGGAGGACGCCAGACGCCTTTTCGCCGACCAGCGCTTCCGGCCGGACTACCTCAAGATCTATCCCACACTCGTAGTCCGGGGCACCCGGATCTATGACATGTGGCGTCGGGACGAGTACGACCCGCTCACGAACGAGCAGGCCGCCGAACTGGTCGCCGAGATCAAGGCCGAGTTGCCGCCGTACGTCCGCCTCCAGCGCGTCCAGCGGGACATTCCGGCGGATTTCATCGAGGCGGGGGTCTGGAAGTCGAACCTGCGACAGCTAGCCCGAAAACGCATGGCCGATCACGGCTGGGAGTGTGACTGCGTGCGCTGTCGCGAGGTGGGGATGAACGACGCGGAACCCACTGGGGTCACCCTCGACGTCCAGACCTACGAGGCCGGGGATGGGACCGAGCACTTCATCAGCTTCGAGGATCCGGATGCGGACCTGCTCGTTGGCTTTACGCGGTTGCGGTTCCCGGGCGCGCCACGCCGCGAGGAACTGGCCGATGCGGCCCTGATCCGGGAATTGCACGTCTACGGGGACGAAGTCGGACTGGGCGACACCGAGGGCGGCTTCCAGCACCAGGGGTACGGGCGGAAACTCCTCCAGAAAGCCGAGTCGCTGGCTCGCGAGGCGGGCTACGAGAAACTCGTCGTGATTGCCGGCATCGGGGCCCGGGAGTACTACCGTGAACACCTGGGGTACGAGCGGGACGGCCCCTACGTGAGCAAACCGCTCTGAGTCCCGGTCGACCGATGCTCCTATCCCGCCGGTCCAACTCCTTGTGACCATGGAACCGAAGCGGGAGGTCACGAGTGTCGGGCTCGTCGCCCTGGTGGGCGAACTCGGGGCCTACACCGGCGCGACCGTGGACAAGGCCTATCTCTATGCGGACGGACTCGTGCGGCTCAAGATGCGGGATTACGACCGCGGTCGCATCGAACTTCTGATCCAGGTCGGTGAGCGCAAACGCGTCCACGTCACCGAACCGGAGTTCGTGCCAGCGGCGCCGGACCGGCCGCCGAACTTCGCGAAGATGCTGCGCAACCGGATCGCCGGGGCCGACCTGGCGTCGGTCTCCCAGCACGGCTTCGACCGGATCCTGGAGTTCGAATTCCGTCGCGGGGATGCTGATACCACTATCGTCGCGGAACTGTTCGGCGAGGGGAACCTGGCGGTGCTCGACGAGAGTGGAGCGGTAATCGACTCGCTCTCGACGGTACGGCTCCGCTCGCGAACGGTCGCGCCGGGCGCGCAGTACGGCTTCCCGGAGAGCCGGATCAACCCCCTGGAGATGGACTACGAGGCGTTTGCCGCGACCATGGCCGAGTCGGACACCGACCTGGTCCGCACCATGGCGACCCAGCTCAACTTCGGTGGCACGTACGGCGAGGAACTCTGTACGCGGGCCGGCGTCGAGAAGACCTTGGACATCACCGAGGCGGGCGAGACGGAGTACCGCCGGCTCTACGCGGAGATGACCGACCTGCTCGACCGGCTCCGAGAAGGGGACACAGACCCCCGGGTCTACCGTGAGGACGGCGCGGTCGTTGACGTGACTCCCGTCCCAATGGAGGAGTACGCCGACCTGGAGAGTGAGGCTTACGACACGTTCAACGCGGCCCTCGACGCGTACTTCCGGGCGCTCGAAGACCGCGAGGACGAGCCCGAAACCGGCGAGTCCAGCGGGCCGGACTTCGACGCCGAGATCGAGAAGCGCGAGCGGATCATCGAACAGCAGGAACAGGCCATCGAGGACTTCGAGCGGCGGGCCGAGACCGAGCGGGAGAAGGCCCAGGCCCTCTATGCGAACTACGACTTCGTCGACGAGATCATTCGGACTGTCCGGGAGGCCCGGGAGTCCGGTCACTCCTGGCCGGAGATCGAATCCCGACTGGCCGAGGGGGCCGAGGCCGGGATCGAGGCCGCAGCCGCGGTCACCGGCATCGACGAGTCAGAAGGGATGATCCGAATCGACCTGGACGATCACGAGATTCCCCTGGACCCCCGATCCGGGGTCGAGAAGAACGCCGATCGGCTCTACACCGGGGCCAAGGAGATCGAATCCAAACGGGACGGCGCGTTAGAAGCCATCGAGGACACGCGAGCGGAACTCGCCGCCCTCAAGGAGCGCAAGGCGGGCTACGAAGAGGAAGCCGCCGAGGCCGAGGACGAAAAACCCGCCGAGGACGTGGACTGGTTGGCTCGCGAGTCGATTCCTATCCGTCGCCCAGAGAAGTGGTACGACCGCTTCCGATCGTTCCGCACAAGCGACGGCTTCCTGGTGCTCGGTGGCCGAAACGCCGAGCAGAACGAGGAACTGGTCGCGAAGTACATGGAACACGCCGATCGGTTCTTCCACACCCAGGCCCACGGCGGCCCGGCGACGATCCTCAAGACCAGCGAGCCCAGCGAACCCACGAAGGACATCGAGGTACCCGAACAGAGCCTTCGGGAGGCCGCACAATTTGCAGTCACCTACTCGACGATCTGGAAACAGGGCCAGTACAGCGGCGACGTCTACATGGTCTCCGGCGACCAGGTCTCCAAGACCCCGGAGAGCGGCGAGTACCTGGAGAAAGGCGGGTTTGCGATCCGTGGCGACCGGACCTACTTCGAGGATACGCCGGTCGGAGCCGCGGTGGGCATCGCCTGTGAGCCTGAGACGCGGGTTCTCGGGGGCCCACCCGAACCGATCGAGGCCCAGACCGAGACCTCGATCCGGATCGAACCCGGCCGGTACGCCCAGGGCGACGTTGCGAAACGGGTGTACCGGGAGTTCCGTGAGCGCTTTACCGACACGACCTTCGTGCGGAAAATCGCGAGCCCGGACGAGATTCAGAAGTTCATGCCGCCCGGGACGAGTCGCATTAGCGAGGGTGAGGAGTAATGCACGTCCGGGAGTGGACGACCCGCGAGGCCGGCCGCGAAGCGGTCAGCCTGGTGCCCGAGAGTCTCGATGACCTCTGGCATCTCACCTACGTCATCGAACCCGGCGATCTGGTCTCCGGGGACACCCACCGGCGCATCCAGCGCAACGAGGAGCACATGCGTGACACCGGTGGCGAGCGCGAACACATGCATGTCACCCTCGAAGTCGAGGACGTGGACTTCCACAAGTTCTCGAATCGCCTTCGGGTGGGCGGGACGATCGTGGATTGCTCCCGGGAGGACCAACTCGGCCTCCATCACACCCTGAACCTGGAGGAACACGACACGATCGAGATCGAGAAGATCTGGCAGCCCGACCAGCGCGAGCGCATCGAGGAGGCCGAGGAAGCCACGGATCAGCCGACTGTCGCCATCGCCACCGTCGCGGAGGGCGAAGCCCACGTCCACACGGTGGCCCAGTACGGCGTCGAGGAGTACGTCTCGCTCACGAGCACCACCGGGAAAGGCGAGTACACCGGCGGCCGCGAGGAACTCTTCGAGGAGTTGGCCGACGCACTCGGTCACCTCGACGCCGACGCGATCATCCTCGCCGGCCCGGGGTTTACCAAACAGGACGCGCTCGAACACATCCAGGCCCACCCCGAGGTCACCGAAACGGTGTCGGTCGTCGACACCAGCGCGGCCGGCGGGCGTGGCGTCCACGAGGTGCTCAAGCGCGGGGCCGTCGCGGACGTGCGCCGCGAGACCCGGATCGCCGAGGAGTCCGCGGCGATCGACGAACTCACCGATCGGATGGCCGGGGACGGGGCGGCCGCCTACGGCATCGACGCCGTCGAGACCGCGACCGAGTACGGGGCCGTCGAGAACCTCTTGATTCTGGACGAACGGCTCCGCCAGGAGCGGGCCGGGGAAGGCGACTGGGCACTGGACGTGAACGAACTGATCCAGCAGGTCGAGCGTCAGGGCGGGGATATTACCGTCTTCTCACACGAGTTCCAGCCCGGCGAACAGCTCCGCAACCTCGGTGGGGTCGCGGCACTGTTGCGCTACCCGATCGAGTGATCAGACCCCGATTTGCATGCCGTCCGCGGCGACCTGTACCTCCCCGTCGAACCGTGACTCGATCGTCTCGATCATCTCCTGGTGCTTGCCCACTGTCTGTGGATAGAGGTGCGTGAGATAGACCCGATCGAGGGCCGCCCCGTCGAGGACCTGGGCCAGTTTCGTCGGGGTGGTGTGGGCATCTTGCTCCACGCTGTCGGGGAACGAGCAGTCGTGGACGAGCACCGAGCCGACCTCGGCGAAACTGATCAGGCCCTGGAACTCCTTGGTGTCGCCGGTGATCGTCACCTGGTCCTCGAAGCGATAGGCCAGGCCGTCCATCGAGTGTCGAGTCGGGGTGGCCGTCACCTCGAACCCGGCGACAGTCCACGCCCCGCCCTCGATCTCTCGGACCGCGTAGTTGAGCCGCCCGCGCAGGTATTCGTGGGCGTCGAGTAAGTCCTCGACGAGGGCGTTCGTTCCCGGGGGGCCGACGACCGTGATCGACTCCTCGCCGGCCAGCCACCGGGCCTTGTAGAGCGCCAGGAGATCCGAGACGTGATCGAGATGGAGGTGGGTCAAAAGGACGGTGTCGACCCCTTCGTAGCCGATTTCCGTGTCGGCCAGTCGGCCGAGTACCCCGCTGCCGACGTCCACGAGCAGCCGTCGGTCACCATCGGTCACGAGGATTCCCGACTGGGCCCGGCCCGGGGTGGGCATCGCGGCGCCAGTCCCGAGAAAGGTGAGTTGCATGGTGGATGGGGGTGGCCCGACGGGGAAAACGGTTGGGGCACCGTTCCCAACAGTCCTCGGGGCCACCAGCTGCCAACAGCTACAACCCGTCGGCCTGCATAGGCCCCACCGAATGGTCACGGAGACGCCCGACTCCGTTCCGGACCCCGAGGCGGTCCCCGATGGGGACCTGTTGCAGTCCCTCGAACCGGCGGTTCGGGAGTGGTGGATCGACCAGTTCGGCGATTCGGTCGAGCAGAACGGCGGCTTTTTCACGCCGCCACAGCGGGAGGCAATCCCCCAGATCGCCGCGGGCGAGCACACGCTCATCGCGAGTCCGACCGGCTCGGGGAAGACACTCGCCTCCTTTACGGCGATCATCAACGAGTTGTTCGTCCGGGAACGGGCCGAGGGCCTGGAAAACACGGTTTACTGCCTGTACATCTCACCGCTGAAGTCACTGGCAAACGACATCCATCGCAACCTGACCGAGCCCCTGGAGGGAATTGCCGCTCGGCGGGCCGAACAGGGCGAGGACCCCTCCGTGATCCGACACGCGATCAGACACGGTGACACCGAGCAGGCCGCCCGGCAGGCCATGCTCGATGAGACGCCACACATCCTCAACACCACGCCGGAGACCCTGGCAATCCTGCTCAACTCACCGAAGTTCAAGGAGAAACTCAGGACGGTCGAGTACGTGATCGTCGACGAGATTCACAGCCTCGCGGCCAACAAACGGGGCACGCATCTCTCGGTGAGCCTGGAGCGACTGGAGACACTCGCGGACACGGCCCCCACCCGGATCGGCTGTTCGGCCACGGTCGAACCCCTCGACACGATCGGGGCCTTTCTGGGCGGCTCCGAGGACGGCGAGCCACGCGACGTTGAACTGGTCGACACCAGGTTCATGCGGGACTATGACCTCGAACTGCACACGCCCGCGGCGGACCTGGTCGAAACCCCCCGATCGGTCGTTCGGGAACGGTTCTACGATCGGCTCGCGACGTTGATCGACGATCACGACAGCACACTCGTGTTCACGAACACCCGCTCGGGAGCCGAACGCGTGCTCGAAAACCTCCGGGAGCGGGGAGCCGTGGACGAGGACCACTCGGGGGCCCATCACGGCTCGCTCTCGAAGGAGCGCCGTCAGGCGGTCGAGAGCGCGTTGAAGGAGGGGACTCTGGACGTGGTGACCACCTCGACGAGCCTGGAACTCGGCATCGACATGCCACACATCGATCTCGTGGTGCAGGTCGGCTCTCCCAAATCAGTCGCTTCGCTCCTCCAACGGGTGGGACGGGCCGGTCACCAGCTCGGCGAGACGGTCACGGGCCGGGTGTTCGCGCTCGACCTCCAGGAGTTGATCGAGTGTACGGTCATGCTCGAGCGGGCCAAAGCGGGCTTTGTCGACCGCATTCGGGTGCCCGAACGCGCTCAGGACGTCGCTGCCCAGCACGTCTATGGGATGGCGATCAACGGGCCGCGCCCGCTTCAGGAGGTCGAGGAGACACTCCGCCGAGCTTACCCCTATCGGGACTACACCGACGCGGAGTTCGACAACCTGCTCAGATACCTCCGGGCCGAGTACGACGGGTTGGAGGAGCGCAACGTCTACGCGAAGATCTGGGTCGACGAGAACGATCCCCCCGACGGCGAGCACCACTATCCGGAGTACCCGGTCGGCACCAGATTGATCGGCAAGCGGGGTCGGTTGGCCCGGATGATCTACATGACCAACCTCGGGACGATCCCCGATTCCTTTTCCTGTGACGTGTTCGTCCGGAGCGACGACCAGTGGGTCGGTGACCTCGACGAGGACTATCTCGACACGCTCGATCCGGGTGACGTCTTCGTCCTCGGGGGCCAGCGGTACGAGTATCGCTACCGCCGGGGATCGAAGGTGTACGTCGATCGGACGAGCGAGCGGGCGACGGTCCCCTCGTGGTACTCCGAACGCCTGCCCCGATCCTTCGATCTGGGAGCCGAGATCGCGGCCTTTCAGGACCGGCTCATCTCCCTTCAGGAAGACGGGATGGCCCAGCTTCGACGGGCGCTCCGGGACCTCCCTATCGACGAGGAGAGCGTGCGAGCACTCTCCCGGACCGTCGACAGGCAGATCGCCTACGCCGGGCCCGAGAGTGTGAGCACCACCGACCGGATCGTCGTCGAACACGTCACCGATCGGGCTGACTATCGCCGTCGCTACTACGTGCGAGTTCCTTACGGCCGGCAGGTGAACGACGGCCTCTCACGAATTTTGGCCCACCAGGTCGCGAACGAGGCCACCGCGAACGTGACCATCGCGGTCGATGACACCGGCTTCGTCCTCTCGATGCCGCTCAATCGGAAGGTCGACGTGGTGGGGCTGCTCGAAGGACTCGATCCGGACCGGGCCCGCGAACACCTCGAAGCGAGCCTGGTTGGGACCGATCTTCGCGAGCGGTACTTCCGCATCAACGCGACCCGCTCCCTGATGATTCTCAAGCGGTACAAGGGCCACGAGAAGTCCGCCAGTCGGCAGCAGGTCTCCGCGGAAATGCTGCTTGGCTTTGCAGAGGACCTGCCGGATTTCGTGGTCCTCGCGGAGACCAACCGGGAGATCGTCGAGGACAAACTCGATTTCGGACATATCGAGGAACTGCTCGGACGGATCCAGGCGGGCGAACTCACAGTGGTCTCGAAAACACTCGACTCGCCCAGCCCGCTCTCCTTCGGCCTGGCGACCCTATCGGCCAGTGACGTGGTTCTCGCCGAAGACGAGGACGCCGCACTCAGGGCCTTTCACGACCGAGTCACCGAGGCGATCGAGGGGGCGTCGAACGGCGACGATTAGAACTGTCGCTGGCACCTGCCGTCGGTTCTCACTCGCTGAGAAATATCGGCCTGGCTATATGTTTTCCAGGCCGATTTTCCGTATGGTCTCCGAAATCACGTTTTTCGAGTTGCACCTGGATGGCACACAGATCGGCGGCGACGGGGCGGACGAATCCCCGGCACCGACCAGGGCCACACCTGCCACCGAGCCCGTATCGAGGTCTGAAAGCCGATCCCGACTGCCGTCCCGGCGCGGATTCGCCCTCGGGGCAGTCGCGTTGGCCGTCACGGGAGCCCTCATCGGCGTGTTCACCTGGCGCCGCCGATCACGCGGCGAGTCGACAGACGACACGGAAACGGGGGCCGTAATCGAGGGCACGGACCTCGAAGCGATCGGCTCGGAGTGAGTACCCGAAACCGCACACAGCCGTGACCACGAAATCCCTTGGGTTGGCACTGGCCGCCGCTGTCGCAGGCTTCCTCCTGGTTGGGGTGGCTGTCACTGCCGTTACCGGTCGGTGGGTCGAGTTTTCGGTCTTTCTGGGGCTGCCGGCCGGCCTCGTCGCTGGCGCGTTGCTCGGAGCCGCCGCGTACGTCGGGGTCGAATCGCCCTCCCCACAGCGGAACGCTGTCGCCGGCGGGTTCGTCGCGTTCGCTCTGGGATTTCTCCTTGCCTTGCTCATTCTTGCCGGGGTCTTCCGCGTCGGCGTCACGACCGCGCTGGGGGTCGCAATCGTCCTCGGCCTCGCCGTCGCGCTGGTGGACGTTCGCCGCCGACGAACTGGCTGAGTGGGGCGTACGTATTTCGGGCCGCGCTTCGAAATCGCTCTATGCAAACTGATTCGGGACTCGCGGGATTCGCTCGCAATCGACCCGGTCTCGCGCTCGGCCTCGCGATTCTCGCCGTCGAACTCGTCGGCGCGTCCGGGGCGATTTTCACCGCCCAGGGGCTCGGCGAGTGGTACAGCAGCCTCGTCCGCCCGGCTATCGCCCCGCCGAACTGGGTTTTCGGCCCGGTCTGGACGGCTCTCTTCGCGCTCATGGGCGTCGCCGTCTGGCTCGTGTGGCGGCAGGCCCCGACCGATCCGGACGGCGCGAAACTCGCGATCGGTGTGTTCGTCGTCCACTTCCTCTTCAACCTTGGCTGGTCGGCGGTCTTCTTCGGACAGCAAGCCCTCGGAGCCGGGTTGCTCGTCATCCTGGCTCTCTGGATGCTCATCGTGACGACTATCCTTGTCTTCGACCGGGTCGACCGGCGCGCTGCTCTCCTCCTGGTCCCCTACCTGCTCTGGGTCTCCTTCGCCACGTATCTCAACTACCAGTTCTGGGTGCTGAACTAGCCCTACTCTTTCAGGCGAGTGGCAGTTCGACGGTGAATACCGCTCCTCGTGGTTCGTTGTCCTCGACCTGAACCGAGCCTCCGTAGCGGTCGATCAACGTCTCGACGAGATACAACCCCAGTCCGGTCCCCTCGCTATCCAGCCCCTGGACTCCCTCCTCGAAGATTTCCGCTTTCTGTTCGTCCGGAACGCCTGGGCCGTTGTCGGCGATGGAAACGGCCACTGTCTCTTTACCAGCTGTCGTGGTCACGGTGACTTCGGGGAGCTCCTGATCGTTGTGGATGACCGCGTTCTGGAGCAGGTTCCGGAACACCGATTCGAGCAGATCGTCCACCAGTACGGAGACCTCCGGAATCGAGCCCTCGACCTGAATCGCGGCGTGTTCGTGGTTCGAGCGGGCCGAGTCGATCGCCCCCTCCAGGACCGGCCGCAAGCGTGTCGGGGCCCGATCCGCCCCGGACTGCAGGAGTACTTCCGTTACGTCCCGGGCGGTCCGAGTGATCGCTACCGCGTCTTGTGCCGCGTTTTGCAGGGTGTGGAGGTGTCCGGACGCCGACTCCTCGACGCTATCGTGGAGGAGATCAGCGTACGCGAGCACCAGCTGAAGATCGTTCCGGATGTCATGGCGGACGATCTGGTTGAGAACTTCCAGATTGTCCCGCTGGGTCTCGATCTGTCGCTCGTACGCTTTGAGCTCGGTGATGTCCCGGGCGTATCCGAGCACCGCGTCGTCGTCGCTTCCGGAGGGCTCGTAGGGGATCTTCGTCGTGTGAAACACGCGTGTCTCGCCGTCGGCGGTCACCAGGTCTTCCTCCGGGATGGTCTTTGGCTCCCCCGACTCGATGACCGCCAGGTCGTCCTCGCGGAATGCTTTTGGATGTTCCTCGGTGAACAGGAGTTCCTGATCGGTCCGGCCGATGATCTCCTCGGCCGGGCGGCCATAGGCCTCACAGACCGCGTCGTTCACGAGAAGATACTCCCCGGCCCGATTTTTCACGAAGATCAGGTCCGGAACCAGGTCAATGACCTGTCGGAGCCGGTCGTGAGCGGCTTCGAGTTCCTGTTCGGCCCGTTTCCGCTCGTCGATGTCCTGGTGAATCCCCACCGCCCGTTTCGGGTCCCCGTTCGCTCCTCGCTCCGTGATGTGCCCGATATCCCGGACCCACTTCCAGCCGCCATCGGCCGTCTGCAGTCGGTGTTCGGTGTCGATGTACGCCGTCTCGCCGGCGAGGTGAGCGTCGACTGCTTCCATCACTAGCTCGCGATCCGCGGGATGAACGCGGGACTTCCAGGCATCGAGGGCGGAATCAATTTCCGACGCCGAATATCCGAGCATCGTCGCCCACTGGTCGTTGAACTGGACGGTGTCGGTCTCCAGGTCCCAGTCCCAGACCCCCAGATTGGCGGCGTCGACGGCCAGCTCGAGTCGCTCCTTCAGGGACTCGACCTCGCGTTCGCGCTCTTTCCGATCCGTAATATCCCTGACGTAGCCGACGAACGTTCCGTCTCCCAGCGAAACGGCGTCGAGTAACACGTCGATCAGGTGGCCCTCGGAGTGCTGAATCTGAAGTTCGGTTTGAACCCGCCCGGTCTCTCGAACATGCTGAAACGATGGTGGGGTCGATTCACCACTCGTAGAGAGGTCCGAGACGTTTTTCGACAGAAGCTCGGATTCCGAGCAGCCCACCAGCTCGCACGCAGCCGGGTTCACTTCGAGATAGGTCCCGTCCTCGTCGACCACGAAAACTGCGACCGGGGATTTCTCGAAGTAGGTCTGATAGGATCCCTCCACAGCAGCGTCCATGGTCACTTCTTGGACCGGAGTGTGCATAAAGGAGTGTGGCCGGAGCAAACGCGTACTGTTGGGGAGTCGACTTGTCTGTCACTCCGCGGCGCGATCGGCCCAGTCGACCATCCTCGCATATTGGTCACGACTTTCCAGCGCGGCCGGGTCCCCGACCAGCACGAGGGCCTTCTTCGCCCGCGTAAGCGCCACGTTCATCCGTCGCTCGTCCTCGAACAGCGGCCCGTCGAGGCTCCCGGAGGCCACGAAGGAGACGAGCAGGATCTCGGTACTCGACCCCTGGAACCGATCCACGGTGTCCACGGTCACGCCGTCGGGAACGAGCGGTTCGATCGTGGAAACCTGGGCCCGGAACGGAGCGATGACGCCCAGATCGTCCGGCTCAGCCCCGGCCGCCAGGTATGCGGTCGCGATCTCGGCGACCCGTTCTGCCTCGGCCGTGTCGGTATGGTCGGCGTTCGTCCCCTCGACCGGGACCAGGGTGACGCCGTCGTACACGTCGGTCCGAGTGGGGTCAAGTCCCAGGTCCGTAATCGTCTGGCTGGCCACTGACCCCGTGGCCGGTCGCAGCTGGCCGTCGTAGAACTCCCGGGAGGCAAAGGCCTGGATCCGCTGGGACATCCGGTACTGGCGATCCAACATCACGGCCGCCTCCGGATAGGTCTCGATGAGCCGCTGGAAAAGCGAGGTCGAGAGGTCGGCCCCCGACTGGACTACTGGCGGGAGCTGTTTGTGATCGCCCACGAGGACGAATTTCGCCCCCCGATTGATCGCCGCCAGGGTGTCCGGCTCGGTGAGTTGACTGGCCTCATCGACGACGACCACGTCGAAGGATTGTGAGCGCATCACCCGCGAGCCACACGAGGCCGTCGTCGCTGCCACCACCGGGGCGGACTCCAGCGCCTCGGCTCGCTCGTTTGGATCGCCTGCCGTATCGAGTCGGAGATGGGCCATGTCCGAGCGCACCCCCGATTCGGTGCCCATTCGAATTGCGTCCTCGAACCCCTGGTCGACCAGCGCCGAGAGCGCGTTGTCCACGGCGCGGTTGGTAAACGCCGAGAGCAACACCCGGTCGCCCCGGTCGACGAGGGCCCGAATCAGCCGGGCGATCGTGTAGGTCTTTCCCGTCCCAGGGGGCCCGTGGATCAGCGCGAAGTCTTCGGCTCTGAGCGCCGTATTGATCGCCCGATTCTGGGCGGGGTTGTTGTCGATCAACTCCCGGGTCGGGCCGCTGAAAGTCGGTGTGTCTCGCTCGAAGAGCAGATCACGACGGCGCGTCGGACCCCGGAGGAGGGCGTCGTGAAGGGCCGTCAACATCCGGTCGACCGAGAACTCCGATGGGTAGACGTCGAGTCGCCGGACCGAGAGCGGTTCGTCGGCCCTCAGGACGATCTCCCGGCCCAGTGACTCGACGACGGCCAACTCGGTGTGGCCGTCGATCGGGTCGCCGTCGCTCGCCAGGACGCGGTCCCCCTCCCGGATCTTCGAGACGGCTCCCGCTGGGCGCTCGGCGCGGAGCTCCCACCGGCCGTCCGGGAGTTGCGTTCGCCCGGCCGGTTCCAGACCGATGAGCGCCCGGTCGGCGTCTGCACGCGCCTGGGCGGACTGCTTCCAGAGCTTGGCGTACTCCTGGTGGATGGCCCGCCGCTCCGTCTCGATAGCGTCGTACTGACCCTGGAAATACGTCCGCTCGGCTTCTGGCAAGGGGTCGCCGACGGACCCTGCCTTCGACGGCTGGTCCAGCCGACCCGAGACCACCAGACAGGTGTCCTGCTCGAAGCAGTACTGGCAGGTCGCATCGCCCTCGTAGCCGGTCGGCACCGATCGGTCGTGTTCCATGGCGGCGATCTCGTTGCGGGTCCGAAGCACGAATTTCGTGAGTCCGTCGCCGATCGAGAAGTCCTTGGCCGGCGAGAGGTCCCCTGTTTCCTCCTCCAGGGCGGCGTTTTTCGTGTAGAGCAACGTGCCCGTATCGACTGAAACTCCCTGTTCTTCGAGCAACAGGGCGTAGGACGCGGCCTGGATCTTGTCCTGGAACCGGGGGCTGCGGCTCGTGTTCTTCCCGGTCTTGAGTTCGACGGGGTTCCCCCGTCGGATGGCGTCACAGCGCCCCTTGATGCCGTAGGTGTCACTCAGAAGGGTCACCTCCGATCGCCAGCCGTCCTCGTCCAGTCGACCCTGTGAGAGCCAGGCGTCGATCGCCGCGGCGTTCTGTCTGACCTCGTCGATAACTGCATTCCGGTCTCGCCCCAAAAGACCCAGTTCCAGCCCCGCCTTCTCGACTTGCTTCTCGACTGCCGCGTCGAGGGCTTGCCCGCGCAGGAGATCACCGAAGACTTCGTGGACGATCGTCCCCTTGGTCACGGGATATTCGAGGGGCAGCCCGCCGATCTTGTTGAGATAGTAGAGCCGCGGACACTGCACCCAGGAGCGGATGTCGGTCACGTCGACGAGAAAGTCGGGTTCGACCACGACCGCTGAGTCCTCGGTCGTCTCAAATCCATCGTCGGCCTCGGTCAGGGCGGTCACCGAAAGTTCCATTCCCGGTTCGAGGATCTCGGCCGTCTTCGTCCACTTCTTCCGGAGGGAGATGGCAACTGGACCGTCGTCGGTCCGAATCCGGACTGTCACCACGTCCCGATCGCCCGAGTCGGTGCTGATCGTTCGCACCTCGCCGACCTCCAGTACCTCGCCCCGGCGGTTCACGGCCATTTTATCGCGGTCCGGGCCGAAAACCATGTCGCTCCCTACGTGTCAGTTGGGTGCCGTGGGTCGGACACGATCGAGCCAGCGACCCGGCGCTTCGAGTTCCGATTCGCGGGGCAGGTTCCCGGGTTCGTCCCACACCGCGCCGGCCGCTTCGAGCCCCCGTTCGGCCACGATGGCGTCGAAAAATGCCCGCCCGCGTTCGTATTGCTCGCGTTTTCGATCCAGCCCGAGCAGTCTCGAAACGACGGTGGAGAGTGGCCCGCCGCTCTGTCGGCGTGTGTCCAGTTTTCGTCGGAGCTCCGCCGAGGGCTTGTCGAACGCTTCGTCCATGAGGAGTTCGGCGTAGCCCTCCACGACGGTCATCGCGCGATTTAGCTCCCCGTACTGGTCTTTCGGGAGCGATCCGGTAGCGAGTTCCGCGACGATTCCGGTGACTCGCTCGGCGAGGTAGGGGCGAAGCCAGGGTGCGACCCCGAACTCGGCGGCGTGAGCGACCTCGTGAAACGCGATCCAGCGCCGGAACCGCTCGACCGGCACGTCCAGTTCGGCGGCGGTCGACACCAGGTTCGGATGCACGACGTAGAGACGGTGGGGTTCGGATTCGGCGAACAGAAGCGGGTCGTACTGCCCAAGGACCCGCCGCGAGAGGTAGGCCACCGAGCCGGCGATCGAGGCCGTGTTGAGGGGGCCGGTGATCCCGGGCAGCGCTCCCGGGCGGTCTGCAAGCGGCTCGAAGGCGGTTTCGAGTGTTTCGAGTGTCGCCTCGATCCAGTGGTGGCGGTTCTGCACCTGTATCGTCCGTGGAAGATCGAACTCGATCCCGGCTGTCGCCTGGATCTCCCGGTGGGCCGCTTGCAGATCCTCGGCGTAGGCCCCCCGAACCGAGTCGGAGAGGGCGAGGTCACCGGGGTCGGTTAATTCGTGTGCGGCCCGGCGGGCAGCCGCCCAGTCGACGCCGCCGTTCCCGTCCGCGCCCAGGAGTGCCCTGGCGCCCCCGATCGGATTCATACGACTCGTAGTCCGTGGAGGGGGGAAGGTCTTCCGGGCACTGGACCAACATCGCTTTACGCGGTGATCAAATATTCATTCAGCAATGGTCGAGCGACACGCGTTTCTCGAGGAGCCGTCGAACACCCGCGAGGCCATTATGCAGGCGACCTATCACGCACTCTGTGAGTACGGATACGCGGGATTGACGATCTCCCGGATCGCCGAGTTCTTCGAGAAGTCAAAGAGCCTGCTCTATCACCATTATGAGAGCAAGGACGAACTCCTCCTGGATTTTCTCGGATTCATGCTCGAGGAGTTCGAGTCGGTGCCCGAGGACCGTGAGGCGGCCGCCAACGAACGGCTGGCCGAGTTCTTCGACCAGGCGCTCTCGGACACTCACTCCAAGGAGGCGCTCAACTTCACCCGGGCAATGGTCGAGTTGCGGGCCCAGGCAGCCCACGACGACCGATTTCGCGAGCACTTCACCGACAGCGATCAGGTCTTTCACGACCGATTGGCCGACATCATCCGGGCCGGCATCGAGTCTGGCACGTTCCGACCAGTGGATCCTGACCGGGTTGCCGCTTTTCTACTGGCGACGATCAACGGTGCGATGACCCAGCAGGTCACCGCCAGGAGCGAGGACACGGATCAGGTTCGCGAGGAACTCTCGCGGTACGTCTCGTCGGTTCTGGAGCCCTGACCTGGGGCCTGCCAGAAGACCTATCCATGGTGAATGAATATTCAGTTATGAAGATCGATGAGCTACTATTCAGTCCGCACAGCCACTGGGACGAACCTCGATACCCTCTCGGAGCGCTGAATCGTGCGCTCCCGTTCCGTAACTGGCCTGCTCACCCTGGTTTTGATCATCGCCGCCGTCACGGTCGCGGTTCCGGCGAGTGGTTCGATCTCGAACCTCGCGATCGAGTCCGCGACGCCGACAGTCGAGGATCCGGCCCCAGGCGAGCGGTTTTCCGTGTCGGTTACGATCGCGAATTACGACGATATGGCGGCCTTCGAGGTCACCGACGTCTACATCCGTGACGCCGGGCGAGCGAACGAACACGCCCGGGTCGAAGACGTCGGCACAGTTCGCCCCGGTGGAAGTCTTACCGTGCCTATTTCGCTCTCATTCGAGGATTCGGGGACTCGTGACCTTCGAGTGCATACTCGGGTCGAAAACGAGAGTGGCGATCACCGATCGGTCTCCTACCCGCTCACCATCGACGTCGAACCCCCGGATGAGGCCGTTCTGCGTATCGACGACATCGACGCCGTGGCCGGACAGGAGGAGCAGGTGAACGTCACCGTCTCGAACGGTGAGGATCGCCCGCTCTCGAACGTGAGACTCGAACTCGGGGGCGATGCGATCGTCGACAACGCCGAGCGCGTTACTGCCTCGCTGGGGGCGGGCACCCAGGCCGTCCATCGCTACGATCTGACCTTCGCCGAATCCGGCAGTCAGACGGTCACCGGGACGGTGACCTACCGGACGGCCGACGGCCAGACCCGGTCGGTCGACCGGTCGATGACTGTCGATGTTGAACCGGCCAGAACCGACCCCGAACTCACCCTGACGCCGATCCAGTCGCCTGACGGGCCCGCGCTGGAGGCGACCCTCGTGCAGTACGGAAACGCCGAACTGCGCGACGTGGAACTCCGGGCGGTCAGAAACGGGCGGATACTCGCCCGATCCGTTCTCGATGACGTGCCGGCGACGGAGTCCCGAACGGCGACCTTCGACGGAGCGACCCTCGGGAGCGGGAACCTGACTGTCGTCGCGTCCTACACCGCGTCCGGTACCGATCGGACGATCGAAGCCAGCCGCGACTACCAGCCGACCGACACCGCGGCGATCACACTCTCCGGAGTCGAGGTCACCCGCGAGGGCACGATCGTCACCTTGCGCGGTGACGCCGCGAACGTGGGCAGCAACGACCTCGAATCGGTTCGGGTCGCCGTCGAGCCGGCGGCGGGAGTCTCCCCCAGTTCGCCGTCACGTGATTACTTCATCGGCGGGATCGAGGCGAGCGAGTTCGGGACCTTCGAGCTTACGGCAAACGTCACCGATTCGGCCGGATCGGTGCCGATTCGGGTTGCCTACTCGGCAGGCGGCGAGCAGTTCGAAACGCGTGAGTTCGTCGAACTCGACGACGGGGCGGGCGATTCGGACGCCGAAGACCAGTCAGGAACTGGTGGGCTGGGTCTGCTCCGGCTCGGGATCGTCGGCCTCGTGGGGGCTCTGATCGGCGCGGCGCTGTATCGCTGGCGCACATGAGCATTCTCGAACTCGAAGGGGTCATCAAGCGCTATCGGAGCGGGAGCGAGACCATCGAGGCCCTCAAGGGCGTGGACTTTCACGCCGACCGGGGGGAGATGGTGACCGTGATCGGGCCCTCCGGGTCGGGCAAGAGCACGATGCTCAACATGACTGGCTTGTTGGATACGCCCACCGAAGGGACCGTCCGGCTGGAAGGGGTCGACGTGTCGGGGCTCAGCGAGGACGAACTCACCGAAAAGCGACGGTCGGGAATCGGCTTTGTCTTCCAGGACTTTCACCTGCTGCCGATGCTTACTGCCGTCGAGAACGTCGAATTGCCTTCGATGTGGGACACCAGTATCGATCGCCACGAGCGGGCGATCGACCTGCTCCGCCGGGTGGGGCTCGGTGATCGGCTCGATCACCTGCCGAGCCAACTCTCCGGCGGGCAACAACAGCGGGTGGCGATCGCCCGCGCCCTGATCAACGAGCCGAAGGTGCTCCTCGCGGACGAACCCACGGGGAACCTCGATCAGGAGACCGCCCGCACCATCCTGGCGGAACTCACCCGACTCAAGACCGAGGAGAACATCGCGATCGTCGTCGTGACACACGATGAACTGCTGATGGACTACGCGGACCGCACCGTCGAACTGATCGACGGGGTGATCACGTGAGCCGGATTGCCGCGGCCCTGTGGCGGTTTCCGAGTGTCTCCATGGCCTGGCGGAATCTCGGCCGAAACCGGGTTCGAACCGCCCTCGCCGCACTCGGGGTCGTCATCGGGGTGGTCGCGATCGCCTCGCTGGGGATGGCCGGTGCAGCCCTCCAGTACCAGGCGACACAGGACCTCGGGGGGCTCGCCGACGAAGTGACGGTAACGCCCGGCGAGGACAACCCCGCCGAGGGCTTGACCGAATCACAGATCGAGGCGATCGAATCCGTCGTCACCGACGCGACGGTCGTCCCGAAGAAATCCGCGCGAACGGTGATCGAATCGGGAGGTGAACAGGCGGGCGTGAGCGTGACCGGCGTGACCGAGGCCAGTGCACTCTACGACGTGGCGTCCGGGACGGCCCCGGATCGCTTGCAATCAGGAGCCTTGATCGACAGCACGACCGCAACAGAGTTACAGCTCGGCCTGGGTGATCCAGTGGAGTACGACGGCCGGCTCTACCGGATCCGTGGCATCATCGACACCGGTGGAGGCTTCGGAGGGGCTGGCGGGAGCGGCACGCTGGTGCTCCCGGTTTCGGCCATCGACACGGAGCTTTACAGTTCGGTCAGTGTGATCGCCGCGGACGGGGAAGCGGCGACTCGAATCGCGACGGCGATCGAGGAGCGACTCAACGAACGGGAAGAAGTCGTGAGTGCCACGACCCTGGCGGACATTCAGGAACAGATCGACTCGTTTTTGCGGACGCTGAACCTCGCGCTGTTCGGAATCGGATCCATCTCCCTCGTGGTGGCGAGCGTGGCGATTCTCAACGTCATGCTCATGAGCACCGTCGAACGGCGCGGCGAGATCGGCGTACTGCGCGCAGTCGGAATCAGGCGGGGTGAAGTCCTCCGGATGATCCTGGCCGAGGCAGCGTTTCTGGGTATGATCGGTGGGGTCCTCGGTGTGCTCCTCTCGTTCGGGGTGGGACTGTTACTGTTCGAGTTCCTCGTCGGGGACGCGATGCTCGTGCTCGGGTGGCAAAGCATGCAGTATCTGTTCCTCGGCTTTGTCTTTGCGGTCGGCGCGAGTCTGCTCAGCGGTCTCTACCCAGCCTGGAAGGCCGCGAACGACCGGCCGGTCGATTCGCTTCGCGCGTAGTCACCGGGGCCGATCGATGTTCTTGACCCGGGATGCAAGTTTCCAGATGGCTACGGCGAGGACGGTCGCGAATACGGCGACACCAAGCGCAGTCAACGGTGACACCGGGGGCTTGCTTCCCGGCTCCCCTGCCGGCTTTTCGACGCCGTCGGACCGGTCGAAGAGAACCAGTTTCGGGACGGTCTCGACCTCGATCTGATCCACGTGAAACTCGACGATGCCCATGCGTACATGTCAACGCTCCACGACGATAGCTCTTCGGGCTTCCCCCGCCGGGATCGACCGTTTAACGTCGATGGGATCACCAGTACGGGTATGGACAGCACTCAGCGCGAATTCCTCGAAACGCTGCTCGAGACGGAAAGCCCCTCGGGCTACGAGACCCCGGCGCTCCGGGCCTGGATCGACTACGTTTCAAGCTTCGCCGATTCGGTCGAGACAGACGCCTACGGGAATGCCGTCGCCTCTTTCGAGGGCGATAGCGAGGTCTCGATCGCCGTTACTGGCCACGCCGACGAGATCGGGTATGCGGTCTCCTCGATCACCGAGGAGGGCTTTCTCCGGATTATTCCGGTGGGTGGCTCGGACCCTGCTGTCTCTCGTGGGACCCAGATCGAAATCCAGACCGACGAGGGGCCGGTCAACGGCGTCATCGCCCAGACGGCCATTCACCTCCGCGATCGAGGTGAGAGCGGTGAGGTCCCCGAGATCACGGCCCAGCACGTCGATATCGGAGCCAAAGACGGGGCGGCCGCTCGCGAACTCGTCGAGGTCGGGGACCCCGCGATTCCGGCCGTCGGCCTCCACGATCTGGCGGGCAGCCGGATCGCCGGTCGCGGCATCGACAATCGGGCGGGCCTCTGGGTCGCCGCCGAGACGCTCCGCCGGGCGGTCGAGCGAGACGTCGATGCGACCGTTCACGCCGTCGCGACCGTCCAGGAGGAACTCGGCACGAAGGGCGCGATGATGGTCGGGACGGAACTCGACGCCGACGCTGTCGTCGCGGTGGACGTGACTCATGCCTCGGACAACCCGGCCTATCCGGAGGATCAGGCAAGCGATGTCTCGCTCGGGGAGGGCCCGGTCGTGACGCGGGGGACGGCCAACCACCCCGAGTTGGTGAACGCCGTTCGTGAGGCCGCCGAGTCCGCGGATCTCCCCGTTCAGTTGCAGGCCTCTGGACGCCGGACGGGCACCGACGCGGACGCCTTCTACACTCAGCGGGGTGGCACGCCGAGTCTCAACCTCGGCATCCCGAACCGATACATGCACACGCCGGTCGAAGTGATCGACACCGAAGATCTCTCCCAGGCCGCTGCAGTCCTGACTGAGACGGCGGCCCAGGCCGAAACGGGCGCGGACTTCCGGACTTCGCTCTGAGCGGGTTCCGGAGCGTTTAAGCGGGCCAGGGCGCTGGCTGGGGTATGAGCGGGCGACCTCTCGATGTCCTGGAGGCGGCCCTCGAGGAATCGGTCACGGTCACGTTGAAAGGTGAGGAGACGTTCACCGGCGTCCTCGCGGGGTACGACCAGCATATGAACCTGGTTCTGGAAGCGGGAGAAGACACAACCGTTATACGCGGCGATAACGTCGTCTCGATAGACATATGACTGGATCCGGAACGCCGAGTCAGGGCAAAAAGAACACCAAGACACACGTGAAGTGCCGACGGTGTGGCGAGAAGTCCTACCACGTGAAGAAGGGCGTCTGTTCGAGTTGCGGCTTCGGGAAATCTTCAAAGCGCCGCGGCTACGAGTGGGAGTCCAAAGCGGGCGATAACTAAGACCGCCTTCTCCTGTCGCTTTCCCGCGTAGCGACAGCACTGGCGCTCTGTCTCCCGCGTGTATCCACGTTTTTGGATACTTTCTTACCAAAGCCGGCGAAAACCTGCACGTTCCCGATGGGTTTTTCCGGTGGGTCCGGTAATGAGGATCCATGTCAACCGGCGAGGTCCCCGCCCGGGACTCAACGGGGCCGACCGAGAAATGTGGCGTCGTGGGGGTGAGCCACGAGACGGAGGGCGCCGCGCTCCCGACTTACTACGCGCTGTACGCCCTCCAGCATCGTGGCCAGGAATCGGCCGGAATCGTCACCCACGATGGGTTCCAGCAGCACGAACACATCGGGATGGGGCTCGTTGGTGAGGCCTTCGACCAGGGCGATATCGACACGCTGCACGGGCAGTCGGGAATCGGGCACGTTCGCTATCCGACTGCTGGCAGCGTCGATGAGTCGAACGCCCAGCCCTTTACCGTCTCCTTCGAGGCCGGCTCGCTGGCGCTGAGTCACAACGGGAACCTCGTGAACACGGAGGCGTTGCGCTCGAAGCTCACGGAACAGGGCCACGCGTTCAGCTCCGACGGCGACACGGAGGTCATCGCCCACGACCTCGCGCGGAACCTCCTCGAATCCGATCTGGTCAGAGCGGTCAAGCGAACGATGGAGCGGCTGCACGGCTCCTATGCCCTCACCGTCATGCACGACGATACCGTCATGGGTATCCGCGACCCGGAGGGCAATCGACCGCTGATCATCGGAGAACTGGAGGATGGGTACGTCATCGCCAGTGAGAGTGCCGCGATCGATACGCTCGGTGGCGAGGTAGTTCGGGACGTTCGACCCGGCGAACTGGTCGTCCTGGACGAGGACGGCTCCGGCTTCGACGCCTACCAGCTTCAGTCCCCCGAGCGGACCGCGAACTGCTTTTTCGAGTACGTTTACTTCGCCCGTCCGGACTCGGTCATCGACGGGGAACTGGTCTATGAGGTCCGCCGGGAACTGGGGCGGAAACTCTACGAGGAAGCGGGGGTCGAGACCGACGTGGTGATGCCGGTTCCGGACTCGGGGCGAGCCTTCGCCTCGGGGTATGCGGAGGCGGCTCCGGACGTGGAGTTCGCCGAGGGGCTGATGAAAAACCGGTACGTGGGTCGAACCTTCATCATGCCGACCCAGGAGGCCCGCGAGCGCGCGGTCCGGCTCAAACTGAACCCGATCCGGAGCACGGTCGAGGACCGCTCGGTGACGCTCATCGACGACAGTATCGTCCGCGGGACTACCTCCCGGCAGCTGGTCGATCTGCTCCGTGAGGCGGGGGCGGAGTCGGTCCACGTCCGCATCGGTGCGCCGCCGATCACCGCGCCCTGTTACATGGGCATCGACATGGCCGATCGCGACGAGTTGATCGCCGCGGAGGGCGATGTGGGGGCCGTCGAGGAGCAGATCGGCGCGGACAGCCTGGCGTACATCTCTCCCTCGGCCGTCGCAGACTCGATCGGGACCGCACGGTCGGATCTCTGTATGGGCTGTGTCACTGGCGAATACCCCTACGACATCAAGGGGGAGGCCACCGACAGGGACGTGGCCGCGCCCGTTCTGGACGAGTGAGCCGGCTGGGGATTTCGGGCGAGCGAACGACCGAATAGAAGGGCTTTTACTTGGCGGGTGGCAATCCTCGGCTGCGTTCCGATCGCGTGGGTAGCCAAGCTAGGTCAAAGGCGCAGCGTTGAGGGCGCTGTCCCGTAGGGGTTCGCCGGTTCGAATCCGGTCCCACGCATTTTCAGCGACTCTCACCTCGCAGCGACCAGCTTGCTGTGTCGCTGCGATGAGATCGCGGGCGGAAATGCGGTCGCCGGATTCGAGCCCTGGAAACCGAGCGAAGCGAGGTTTCCTTTGGTTCGAATCCGGTCCCATCCCCCACTTTTTCCGAGCGGCTGGGACAGCCGCTCGCAAAACTTGGGGAAAAGACCGCTAACGGCTGTTTTAGATTAGATTACAGCGTCGTGAGTACTCCAAGGTGGATTTTAGTGCTCGCTCCAGCAAGCAACACTCATGACCGACCGTCAACGAGCGCACGTCTTCGTGTCCGGACGAGTACAGGGAGTCTTCTTCCGAGCTACCACTCGCGACCAGGCCCAGGAGCGAGACGTTGACGGCTGGGTGAAGAACCTCCCGGACGGCCGCGTTGAAGCCGTCTTCGAGGGGCCACAAACGACCGTGGAGGAACTGGTCGAGTGGTGTCACGAGGGGAGCCCGGCTGCGAACGTCGAGAGCGTGGAGGTTCGTTGGGCGGACCCGGAGGGAATCGAGGGGTTCGAGATCAAACGATGACATCCTCCCCGGCGTGAACGACGGGGTTTCCTCCGTGGGAGTCTCAGACTGTCTGAGAGTCCCCTAAGGCAACATTCCCGTCACGGTGGACGGTACTCGGGTCTGTGCGCTGTTCTTTGGGACTTTCCTGAGAGCGTGGTGACTCCAGCCATTCGTGGCTGTCCCACTCGAACCGCACGGGCCGTGCCATCGGCCTGACTGCTTTCTCTGTGTGCCGTCTCAGGAACGTTTCTGAGGCTGTAAGGTCGGCGTGTCCTTCAAATCCGCACGGACAGGTGAGTGTGTCCTGATGCCGTGTCGTTCGGTCTGTGCCGCCACACTGCGGGCACTCTTGACTGGTCCACGCCTCTGATCGGACCTCGACCGAGATGCCGTATTCCTCGGCGGTACAGGCCAGTCGCTCGGTGAACTGCTTGAACGCCCAGAAGTTGTGCGTCTTGGCGTTCGTCTCGACCGACCAGTGCGTTTCGAGTACGTCGGTCAAGCCACCGATATACACGGTATCGACCCTTTCGGCGTACAGCCGGTCCAGCAGGTCACGACACAGTGCTTCTTGAGCGTGGTCACGGCGACGAGTCCGTTTCCGGTACAGCCGCCGGATACGCTCGCTACTGTACCTGCCTTCATCGAGTTTTGACTGCAACCGAGCGATCTCGCGTGTCGTCTCACGGAATCGTTGGAACAACTCGCGGCCTTTGTACAGGTATTGCGCACCGGTCGTGGTGGTACAGGCGACGAGATTGTTTGCACCAATGTCCAGAGCGGCCTTCTCGTCGGCCAGTGGAGTGTCCCGTGCATCGTCAGAAACAGTCACAGGTTGCGAAGCTCGGAAGTTGCTGTCAGTCTCGTCGTACCACAGTTCTAGTCGGCCTTGGTCTTCGTAGTCGGGCCAATTCGGGTCGCCAACTATTTCCAGACGGAGACGGCTTTTCGGGCTGTTGTGCTTGTCTCGAAGTTCTTTTCCGACGACCATCTCAAGCCGGGAGCGGTTACCCCATTCGACGCTGTATGCGTCTTTTCGGACGACGCCTTTGAGAACACGACCATCGTCCTCGTTACCACGGAAGCCCGGCGGTTCCGGGTGTTCCGTGACTGACGTATTGGACTCGTCGTGATACGCTTTCTTGTTCTCGAAGAACGATCGCCACGCTTCGCTGTTTGCTCGCCGGACAGTTTGAGCGGTGGACGCGCCGAGAACGGCTTTGTATTTGCCTTCGAGACGCCCTGTATCGGCGTCCCATACGTCACCGTCGAAGCCGTCTTCATCGTTGTAGCGCATGAGACGCTCGTAATTAATCTCGTTCCAGAGAGCGGCGGAAGCGTCCAACAGGCCACGTAGCACCTGCTCATCATCGTCGGTGAGCGGTCGCACGACGAACGTGTTGGTACGCTTCATGCCACAATTCTTTTCACGTCTCCACGTCAAATAAGTCTTGTGCGACATGACCGTTGACACACCGCTTACGTGTTACATTTGTGGAGAGACCGACGATTGGACTACCCTTGATTTGATTGGTTGTTTCGAGGATCGACAGACCGCAGGGGAACGGTTTGAAGAAAAGCATGGGAAAGAACCGGACAGCTACCTGTTCGTCTGTCCCGAGTGCAAAGAGGAGAATCCGCACCATGCCGAAAACTGCTATGAGAAGTACGGGAAAGTCACATGAGGCCAGCAATTGACCTTTCCTACGGATTACACGGTCGTCTGAAAGATTACGCCGAAGCAAACGACTTGGAACTTTCAGAAGCGTATGCAGAAGTGTTGGAAGCGGGTCTTGAAGCGTTGGAGACTCAAGACCAGCAGTAACGCAGCGGTTTCTTACCAGAGCGTACGCGATTCACGCCCGCCGTGAACGGCGGGATTCTCTCGCTGTATCAAGATAGCTGCCTACTCCTCTTCGACACTCGGGTGCTGGGTGGGTGCTGCTGTATGTGGCTCGGCGAAGTATTCGTTCATCACATCCAGTGACTCGATTTCCCGGCGTTTTCGCTCCGCATCGTCGATCTCCTCGCATCCGGGCGGGACCTCTCGACCACGACCCGTGAAGTACCCCTCGGGGGCGACCCAGTCGTGGTAAAAATGGCACGTCCGAATCTTCGACGACTGCGACACCGACCGACGCACCGTGGCCCGCGACGATGATCGTCTGGTAGGGTTGCTCCGCGAGCCGACCCGCCGCGTACAATCCCGGAACGCCCGTTCGACCCCGGGTGTCGGTCTCGACGAAGTCCTTGCCCCGGTGTTTGATCTCCACGCCGTCGATGTCCGCCAGGTAATCGACCGTGTTCTTCGTCGCTGCGACGACCACGTCGGTCGTGAGAGACTCTCCAGACGCGGTTTCGGCACGGAATCCCTGGTCCGTGGATTGCAGGTCCGTCACCGCTCCTTCGTGTCGGTCACAGCCGGCATGCTCGGCCTGTGCTGCCATCATATCGAGCAAGAGCCGGCTATTGACCCCGGCTGGAAATCCCGGGAAGTTCTCCAGGTGGGCGTTCCGGCGGAGCAGCGAGCCGCCGTCGTCCACGATGGTTGTCTCCAGGCCCGCCCGGGCGGTGAAAATCCCCGCCGAGAGGCCGGCCGGCCCGCCACCGACGATCAGCACGTCGCTGTCGGTCGTGTCTGCCATAGGTTCACATCTATTGGCAATCCCAAAAACGAATGGGTCCTGGCAGGTCACTCCTGCTCGATGGCAATGGCTCGAACTGGCCCGCCGTCGGTCCCCAGCGGGAGCGGTTGGGCGTGCAATTCGAACCGCTCGGGGACCGATTCGAGGTTGGTGAGGTTCTCGATGATAAGCAGTTCGGCTCCCAGCAGCGCGTGATGGGCCTGATAGCCTTCGGGCTCCGCTTGGTCGCGATTCGGTGACGGGGACGGATCCGGGTTGAGCGTGTCCGTCCCGACTGCGAGATCCCGCTTTGCACACCGGCGGGCCGTCTCGGGGGCCAGATACGGATGATCGAGGTAGCGGTCGGTCCCCCAGAACTCGTCCCAGCCAGTCTGAAAGACGACACAGTCGGCCTCGGTTTCGGGGACGCGTTCGGGTGGAATTGGCTCCCTGGCGTCCAGGTCACGACAATCGACCCGGATTGTATCGAAGACGAACCGTTCGACAGGCAAGTCAGCGAGGGGCTTCCCCTCTGGTTCGGTGTGAGACGGCGCGTCGATGTGGGTCCCGGCGTGACTGGTTCCCTCGAACCCAGTCACACGGTAGCCGTCCTGCTCGATAGTTTTTACCGGCGACACCTGGACCCCGGGATCGCCGGGAAACGTCGGCATGTCGGCCTCGAAGCGGTGAGAGAGATCCTGCACAGATAGCCCTACGCTTCCGGCCCGGAAAACGCTGCGGGGCCTATTGCTTCGAGGCGAGCCCCATCGGGGCGACCAGACCCAGTTCACGGACCATCCCCAGCGTGTCCCAGTAGGACCAGACCTCGGCGATTTTTCCGTCTTCGAACTCGAAGACGTTCAGTCCTGTTCCGGTGAACTCCTTGCCCTGGCCTTCGATTCCGAACAGTTCCTCCGTGTGAGTCCCTTCGGAAGTCCAGCGGACCGCGACCTGATCGCCCGAGCGAAACACCGATTCGACGTGGTAGTCGATGTCGGGGAAGGCCCCGTGATACCGTTTGACGAATGCCTTGACCTGTGACGGCGATTCCAGCGTCCCGGGAGTCACACTTCGTGGTCCGTGATACCGGATGTCCTCGGCCAGTATCTCCTCGGCTACGTCCAGGGCTCCTTCGGTGAACAGTTCCTCGTAGTATCGTTTGACGACGGTTTCGTGATCTGACATGGGTTGTTTACACATACCAAAGTTAGGCCTGCCGATACAAAATTGGACGGGAAGCCCGTGATTTGCGCCCCTTCTTGGCGACGACCGTCGAAAACTGGCAGAGAGCGGTTGGGGCTAGCAATTCCCGATCCGAACTCCTGTTGGGCGAAGTTATATTATGCATTGCCAACAATATCTATCTGGTATGTACCAGATACTAATGCCCGTCGACCGGGACGAGGACCGAAGTGCGGCCCAGGCGGAGTACATCCTGAACTGCCCGGTCGATC